>NZ_JBGNUT010000004.1:0-480379 GCF_041951385.1 Actinomadura sp. NTSP31
TGGGATGGGTAGGGGAGCGTCCTGCAGCCGGTGAAGCCGCCGAGTGATCGAGTGGTGGAGGCTGTGGGAGTGAGAATGCAGGCATGAGTAGCGAATGGAGAGTGAGAAACTCTCCCGCCGGATGACCAAGGGTTCCTGGGGCAGGCTAATCCGCCCAGGGTAAGTCGGGACCTAAGGCGAGGCCGACAGGCGTAGTCGATGGACAACGGGTTGATATTCCCGTACCCGCTGGTATGCGCCAACGCTGAATCCTCTGATGCTAACCACCCGAACCGCCTTGAGGACCTTCGGGTCTTCTTGGTTGGGGAGCGTGGGACCCGAGGGGGTAGTAGGTGAGTGATGGGGTGACGCAGGAGGGTAGCTCAGCCCAGGCGATGGTTGTCCTGGGGTAAGCATGTAGCCCGGTGTGCAGGTAAATCCGTGCGCCATTTAAGGGTGAGATGTGATGCCGAGCCGTTTTAGGTGAAGTGAGTGATCCCATGCTGTCGAGAAAAGCCTCTAGCGAGTGTACCGGCGGCCCGTACCCCAAACCGACTCAGGTGGTCAGGTAGAGAATACCGAGGCGATCGGGTGAACTGTGGTTAAGGAACTCGGCAAATTGCCCCCGTAACTTTGGGAGAAGGGGGACCAGGCCCGGTGAACATCCTTGCGATGGGAGCTGGGTGTGGTCGCAGAGGCCAGGGGGAAGCGACTGTTTACTAAAAACACAGGTCCGTGCGAAGTCGTAAGACGCTGTATACGGACTGACGCCTGCCCGGTGCCGGAACGTTAAGAGGACCGGTTAGATCCCTTTGGGGGTCGAAGCTGAGAATCTAAGCGCCGGTAAACGGCGGTGGTAACTATAACCATCCTAAGGTAGCGAAATTCCTTGTCGGGTAAGTTCCGACCTGCACGAATGGCGTAACGACTTCCCCGCTGTCTCAACCACAGGCCCGGTGAAATTGCAGTACGAGTAAAGATGCTCGTTTCGCGCAGCAGGACGGAAAGACCCCGGGACCTTCACTACAGCTTGGCATTGGCGTTTGGAACGGTTTGTGTAGGATAGGTGGGAGACGGTGAAGCTCGCACGCCAGTGTGGGTGGAGTCATTGGTGAAATACCACTCTGGTCGTTTTGAGCGTCTAACCCGCGCCCGTGTATCCGGGTGGGGGACAGTGCCTGGTGGGTAGTTTAACTGGGGCGGTTGCCTCCTAAAGAGTAACGGAGGCGCCCAAAGGTTCCCTCAGCCTGGTTGGCAATCAGGTGGCGAGTGCAAGGGCACAAGGGAGCTTGACTGTGAGACGGACGTGTCGAGCAGGTGCGAAAGCAGGGCCTAGTGATCCGGCATCTACGTGTGGAAGTGGTGTCGCTCAACGGCTAAAAGGTACCCCGGGGATAACAGGCTGATCTTCCCCAAGAGTCCATATCGACGGGATGGTTTGGCACCTCGATGTCGGCTCGTCGCATCCTGGGGCTGGAGTAGGTCCCAAGGGTTGGGCTGTTCGCCCATTAAAGCGGCACGCGAGCTGGGTTTAGAACGTCGCGAGACAGTTCGGTCCCTATCCGCTGCGCGCGTAGGAGAATTGAGAGGGTCTGTCCCTAGTACGAGAGGACCGGGACGGACGAACCTCTGGTGTGCCAGTTGTCCCGCCAGGGGCACGGCTGGTTGGCTACGTTCGGTCGGGATAACCGCTGAAAGCATCTAAGCGGGAAGCCTTCCTCGAGATGAGTTCTCCCTCCCCATCTTTGGTGGGGGTAAGGCTCCCAGTAGACGACTGGGTTGATAGGCCGGTGATGGAAGCGCGGTAACGTGTGGAGTCGACCGGTACTAATAGGCCGAGTGGCTTGAACACACGACACGTTCAAGGCAAGTCGCTGTGTGGTGTTCGCGTCCCTGTGTGGTTCCCAGGAAACAACTGGGCAACCCGTTTGTTATAAGTGAAGATTCTCGAGCCGGCTGCTCGGGACGTCGAGTTTGCCCACCCGATTCGGGTGGTGCGTGAGGCGTTCGGTGGTTATGGCGGAGGGGAAACACCCGGTCCCATTCCGAACCCGGAAGTTAAGCCCTTCAGCGCCGATGGTACTGCATGGGAGACTGTGTGGGAGAGTAGGACACCGCCGGACATTTTTTAGGAAGGCCCCGCCGATTCGGCGGGGCCTTCCGCATTTCCGGGTCTTTGATGGCGGCCATGACCGGGCCTGCTACCAGGTGGGGCAGTTGTTCCGGGATGGTTCGCCGGTCACGGGGCGTCCGGTGCCAGAAGGTCCGCGAGATCGGGGCGGATGCGGCCGGGGACGATCGTGGTGATGGTGTAGCGGCCGACGTCGGCGTGCACGAACGGGTCCTCGGCGGCGATCTTCTCGGCGGTGGCGCGGTCGACGCCCGCGGCGATGATGAGGCCGCCCTGCTCGGACTGGACCGTCTGCCCGGAGACCAGGAAGGTGCCGGCGGCGTGATACCGGTCGAGGAACGCCACGTGATCCTTGATGTGGGGCTCGGCCGCCTGCTCCGACTTCGTGTACTCCAACCTCAGCAGATGCAGCATTCCTGTCCTTGTGGTCTCGGGTCAGCGGGAGGCGAGGGCCATGTCGAGGGTCGTCGCCCACTGGCGGAGCAGGCGGGTGCGGCGTGCGGAGTCGTCGGTGAGCAGGTCGGCGAGGCCGAGGCCGCGGACGAGGTCGAGGGTCGCCTGGACGGTCTCGCGGACGCCGGGCACCGACTCGTCCGCGCCGAGCGCCTCGACGGTGAGGCGGTGCGCCTCGCGGCCGACGCGGGCCTCGAGCGGGAGGACCTGGGCGCGCAGCTGCTCGTCGGAGCTGGCGGCGACCCAGAGCTGGAGGGCGGCCCGGAACAGCGGGGTGGTGTACATCTCGCCGAGCAGCGTCACGACCTCCAGCGTGGACGGGCGGTGGTCGGCGAGGGCGTCCAGCCGGTCGCGCATCCGGTCCATGCGCACCTCGGCGCCGTACTCGACGGCGGCCGTGACGAGTTCCTCCCGGGTCCTGAAGTGGTGCTGGGCGGCGCCGCGGGAGACGCCGGCGCGCTCGGCGACGACGGCGACGGTGGTGCGGGCCCAGCCCATGGACGCCAGGCAGTCGACGGCCGCCTCCAGGAGCCGCTGCCGGGTCGCCCGGCTGCGGTCCTGCTGCGGTTCGCGGGGAACGGCCTGCGTCGTCATCGTGTCCTCGGGTCGGTGAGACGTCCAGTCAAACAGACCGATCCAGGAACAATCAAGCACGATTGATTTTTTCGGGGCGGGCTGGCAGGGTTCAGGCATGAGCCAACCGCTGCGGGTCGGCAACGCCTCCGGCTTCTACGGCGACCGCTTCTCGGCCGTCCGGGAGATGCTGGAGGGCGGGCCGCTCGACGTCCTCACCGGTGACTATCTCGCCGAGCTGACGATGCTGATCCTGGGCCGGGGCAGGCTGAAGGACCCCGGTGCCGGGTACGCCGCCACGTTCCTGCGGCAGATGGAGGAGTCGCTCGGGCTCGCCGCCGAGCGCGGCGTCAGGATCGTCACCAATGCCGGCGGGCTGAACCCGCGCGGGCTGGCCGAGCGGCTGCGCGAACTGGCCGGACGGCTCGGCGTCGAGGTGCGGATCGCCCACGTTGAGGGCGACGACCTGCTGTCCAGGGCCGGTGAGCTGGGGTTCTCGGATGCGCGGTACGGCGACCCGCTGACCGCGAACGCCTATCTGGGTGCGTGGGGCATCGCCGAATGCCTGCGGGCCGGCGTGGACGTCGTGGTCACCGGGCGGGTGACGGACGCGTCGCTGGTCGTCGGCCCGGCCGCGGCGCACTTCGGCTGGGCGCGCGACGACTGGGACGCGCTGGCCGGCGCGACGGCCGCCGGGCACGTCCTGGAGTGCGGCGCGCAGGCGACCGGCGGCAACTACGCGTTCTTCGAAGAAATCTACAATGTAAAGCCGCTGGGCTTTCCGCTCGCCGAGATCCACCCCGACGGCTCCAGCGTGATCACCAAGCATCCCGGCACGGGCGGCGCCGTGACCGTCGAGACCGTCACCGCGCAGCTGCTCTACGAGATCGGCGCGCCCGCCTACGCCGGCCCGGACGTGATCACCCGCTTCGACACCGTCCAGCTGGCGCAGGAGGGGCCCGACCGGGTGCGGATCAGCGGGGTCGGGGGCTCGCCGCCGCCCGCCACGATGAAGGTGTGCCTGAACCATCTCGGCGGCCACCGCAATGAGATGACGTTCGTCCTCACCGGGCTCGGGATCGAGGCCAAGGCCGCGTTCGCGCGCGCCCAGATGGAGGCCGCGTTCGGTGACGCGCCGCCCGCCCGCGTCGAATGGACGCTCGTCGGCGGCGCCAAGCCCGATCCCGCCACGCAGGGCGAGGCGACGGCGCTGCTGAGGTGCGCCGTCCTCGACCCGGACCCGGAGAAAGTCGGCCGGGCTTTCAGCGGCGCGGTCGTGGAGCTGGCGCTTGCCGGATACCCCGGGTTCACGATGACGTCGCCGCCCGGCAAGGGCAGCCCGTACGGGGTGTACAAGCCGGCGTTCGTCCCCAACGGGGAAGTCGAGCACGTCGCCGTCCTGCCGGACGGGAAGCGGGTGCCGATCCCCGCCGCCTCGGTCTCCGCCGCGCCGGACGTCGCCGTTCCATCGCCTGCGCGACAGCCCCCGCCCGCCTGCGAGGTCGGGGAGACGGTGCGGGTTCCGTTGGGGAGCGTCGCGGGAGCGCGGAGCGGGGACAAGGGCGGGGACGCCAACATCGGCGTCTGGGCCCGGACGGACGCGCAATGGCGGTGGCTGGAGCCCTTCCTCACCGTCGAGCGGCTGAACGAGCTGCTGCCCGAGACCCGCGACCACCGCGTCCACCGCCATCTCCTGCCGAACCTGCGGGCGGTCAACTTCGTCATCGAAGGGCTGCTGCAGGAGGGCGTGTCCGCGTCGACCCGGTTCGACCCGCAGGGCAAGGCGCTGGGGGAGTGGCTGCGGTCCCGCCTCGTGGACGTCCCCGCGTCCGTTCTCGGCCAGCAAGACCAGGCCCGAGCCCGGGCCCCGGAGAGCACCCAGAAACCGGAGGGAGTCCGTTGACGCTCAAGAGCACGCTCGATACCGGCGGCCCGGAGTACCGGGAGCGGCGCGCGGCCATGCTGGAGAAGCTGGCCGCGCTGGACGCCGAGCACGCCAGGGCGCTGGAGGGAGGCGGCGAGAAGTACGTCACCCGGCATCGCAAGCGCGGAAAGCTGCTCGCCCGTGAACGCATCGAGCTGCTGCTCGACCCCGACTCACCGTTCCTGGAGCTGAGCCCCCTCGCCGCGTGGGGCAGCGACTTCCCGGTCGGTGCGAGCGTCGTCACCGGCATCGGCGTCGTCGAGGGCGTCGAGTGCATGATCGTCGCGAACGACCCGACGGTGCGCGGCGGGTCCAGCAACCCGTGGACGGTGAAGAAGAGCTTCCGGGCGTCCGACATCGCGCTGGAGAACCGGCTGCCCGTGATCAACCTGGTCGAGTCGGGCGGCGCGGACCTGCCGACGCAGAAGGAGATCTTCATCCCCGGCGGTCGGATGTTCCGGGACCTGACCCGGCTGTCGGCCGCGGGGATCCCGACGATCGCGCTGGTGTTCGGCAACTCCACCGCCGGCGGCGCGTACATCCCAGGCATGTGCGACCACGTCGTCATGGTCAAGGAGCGCGCGAAGGTGTTCCTGGGCGGTCCGCCGCTGGTGAAGATGGCGACGGGCGAGGAGGCCGACGACGAGGAACTCGGCGGTGCGGAGATGCACGCCCGCACGTCCGGCCTCGCCGACTACATGGCCGCGGACGAGGCGGACGCGCTGCGCATCGGCCGGCAGATCGTCAAGAACCTCAACCACCGCAAGCTCGGTCCGGCGCCCGGCCCGGTCCGCGAGCCGCTGTACGACGCGGAGGAGCTGGCCGGGATCGTCCCCGAGGACCTGAAGGTCCCGTTCGACCCCCGCGAGGTCATCGCCCGGATCGCCGACGGCTCGCAGTTCGACGAGTTCAAGCCGCTGTACGGGACGAGCCTGGTGACCGGCTGGACCCGCGTCCACGGCTACCCCGTCGGGGTCCTCGCCAACGCGCAGGGCGTGCTGTTCGGCGCGGAGGCGCAGAAGGCCGCCCAGTTCATCCAGCTCGCCAACCAGGCGGACACGCCGCTGCTGTTCCTGCACAACACCACCGGCTACATGGTCGGCAAGGAGTACGAGCAGGCCGGCATCATCAAGCACGGCGCCCTGATGATCAACGCGGTGGCGAACAGCAAGGTCCCGCACATCACCATCGTCATGGGCGCCTCGTACGGGGCGGGCAACTACGGCATGTGCGGCCGCGCGTACGACCCGCGGTTCCTGTTCACCTGGCCGAGCGCGAAGTCGGCGGTGATGGGGCCGCAGCAGCTCGCGGGCGTGCTGTCGATCGTGGCGCGGCAGGCGGCGGAGGCCCGCGGCCAGGCCTACGACGAGGAGCAGGACCGCGCGATGCGCGAGCTGGTCGAGGCGCAGATCGAGGCGGAGTCGCTGCCGTTCTTCCTGTCCGGCCGGCTCTACGACGACGGGGTGATCGACCCGCGCGACACCCGCACCGTCCTCGGCCTGTGCCTGTCCGTTGTCCACAACGCGCCCGTGCGCGGAGCCGACGGCTTCGGCGTCTTCCGGATGTGAGCTGATGATCAAGACAGTGCTGGTCGCCAACCGCGGCGAGATCGCCCGCCGCGTCTTCCGGGCCTGCCGGGACCTCGGCATCGGGACCGTGGCCGTCCACTCCGCCCCCGACACCGGCGCCCCCTATGTCCGGGAGGCGGACGTGGCGGTGCGGCTGCCCGGCGCGTCCCCCGCCGAGACCTACCTCGCGGCCGGGAAGGTGGTGGACGCGGCGCGCCGCGCCGGCGCCGACGCGATCCACCCCGGGTACGGGTTCCTGTCGGAGAACGCCGCGTTCGCGCGGGCCGTCATCGACGCGGGCCTGACCTGGATCGGGCCGCCGCCCGCCGCGATCGCCGCGATGGGATCGAAGATCGAGGCGAAGAAGCTGATGGCGGCGGCCGGGGTCCCGGTCCTGCCGGAACTGGACCCCGCGCGGGTCACCGCCGCGGATCTGCCGCTGCTGGTGAAGGCGTCCGCGGGCGGCGGCGGGCGCGGCATGCGGATCGTCCGGGCCCTGGACGAGCTGCCGGACGCCGTCGCCGGCGCCCGCCGCGAGGCCGAGTCGGCGTTCGGCGACCCGACCGTGTTCTGCGAGCCGCTGCTGGAGAACGCCCGCCACATCGAGGTGCAGATCATCGCGGACGCGCACGGCGGCGTCCGGGCGCTCGGCGAACGCGAATGCTCCATCCAGCGCCGCCACCAGAAGATCGTCGAGGAGGCGCCGTCGCCCGCGGTCGCCGACGAGCTGCGCGGCGCGCTGTGCGAGGCGGCGGAGAACGCGGCCCGCGCCATCGAGTACGTGGGCGCCGGGACGGTCGAGTTCATGCTCGCGCCGGACGGCCGGTTCTCCTTCCTGGAGGTCAACACCCGCCTCCAGGTCGAGCACCCCGTCACCGAATGCGTGTACGGGGTGGACCTCGTCCGCATGCAGATCGAGTGCGCCGAAGGCGCCCCGCTCACCGGCAACGACCTGGAGCCGCGCGGCCACGCCATCGAGGTCCGCCTGTACGCCGAGGATCCGGCCAACGACTGGCGTCCCGCGAGCGGCACCCTGCACACCTTCGAGGTGCCGGGCGTGGACGCCGAGTTCGCCGTCCCCGCCGGCCACGGGGAGACAGACCAGGTCGTTCCCGCCCTCTACGGGCTGCGGCTCGACAGTGGTGTGGAGAGCGGAAGCGAGGTCGGCGTCCACTACGACCCGATGCTCGCCAAGGTGATCGCGTGGGGTCCGACCCGCGCGGCCGCCGCCCGCCGCCTGGCGGCGGCGCTGCGCGGCGCCCGCGTCCACGGCCTCACCACCAACCGGGACCTGCTGGTGCGGATCCTGGAGGAGCCGGCGTTCCTGGCCGGCGACACCGACACCGGCTACCTCGACCGGATCGGCCTGGACGTCCTCGCCGCGCCGCTCGCCGGCGAGGAGACCGTCGCGGTGTCCGCGCTGGCCGCCGCGCTCGCCGCCGCCACGCGGGAGCGGGCGTCCGCCGGGGTGCTCGGCGGGCTGCCGTCCGGGTGGCGCAACGTCCGCTCGCAGCCGCAGCGCCGGTCGTTCGACGGCCCGCACGGCACGGTCGACGTCGACTACCGCCTGGGCCGCGACGGCCTGGTCAGCGAGCTGTGCCCGGGCACGGCACTGGTGAGCGCCGAGCCGGGCCGGGTCGTCCTCGACCGGGACGGGCTGCGCGAGACCTTCACGGTCGCGACCGCCGGGGACGCGGTGTTCGTCGACTCGCGGCTCGGCCCCGTCGCGCTGCGGGCCGTGCCCCGCTTCACCGACCCGAGCACGCAGGTCGCCCCCGGTTCCCTGCTCGCCCCCATGCCCGGGACGGTCGTGCGGGTCGAGACCGAACCCGGCGCGGCCGTCGCCGAGGGTCAGACCCTCGTCGTCCTGGAGGCGATGAAGATGGAGCACCGCATCGCCGCCCCGGCCGGCGGGACCGTCGCCGAGCTGAACGTGGAGGCCGGGCGGCAGGTCGAGTCCGGCGCCGTCCTCGCCGTCATCTTCGTGGAAGGAACCCCCGAATGAGCTTCGTCGAGACCGAGGAACGGCGGGCGCTGCGCGCCGCCGTCGCCGAGTTGGGCGCCAAGTACGGCGCCTCGTACTACGTCGAGAAGGCCAAGGCGGGCCAGAAGACCGACGAGCTGTGGGCCGAGGCCGGACGGCTCGGCTACCTCGGCGTCAACGTGCCCGAGGAGTACGGCGGCGGAGGCGGCGGCATCGGCGACCTCGCCGCCGTGTGCGAGGAGCTGGCCGCGGCCGGCTGCCCGCTGCTGCTGATGGTGGTCTCCCCGGCGATCTGCGCGACGATCATCGCGCGGTCCGGCACCGAGGCGCAGCGCAAGCACTGGCTGCCGCGGTTCGCCGACGGATCGGTGAAGATGGCGTTCGCGATCACCGAGCCGGACGCCGGGTCCAACGCGCACCGCATCACCACCACCGCGCGCCGCGACGGCGACGGCTGGGTCCTGAACGGGCAGAAGACGTTCATCTCCGGTGTGGACGAGGCCGACGCGGTCCTGTTCGTCAGCCGCACCGAGGACCAGAAGGGCAACCTGCGGCCGTCGCTGTTCATCGTCCCGACCGGCACCGACGGCTTCACCCACACCCCGATCGACATGGAGATCGTGTCGCCGGAGAAGCAGTTCATCTGCCACCTCGACGACGTCCGGCTGCCCTACGACGCCCTCGTCGGCGACGAGGACGGCGGCCTGCTGCAACTGTTCGCCGGCCTCAACCCCGAGCGGATCATGGCGGCGGCGATGGGCGCCGGGATCGGCCGGCTCGCGCTCGGCAAGGCGGTCTCCTACGCCAAGGACCGGCAGGTCTTCAAGACGCCGATCGGCGCGCACCAGGGCCTGGCGCACCCGCTCGCCGCCGCCAAGATCGAGCTGGAGCTGGCCCGGCTGATGGGGCAGAAGGCCGCCTGGCTGTACGACGAGGGCGACGACATGGGCGCCGGCGAGGCCGCGAACATGGCGAAGTACGCGACCGCCGAGGCCGCGATCCACTGCGTCGACCAGGCCATCCAGACCCACGGCGGCAACGGCCTCACCACCGAGTACGGCGTCGGGATGCTGGCCGGGGTCGTCCGGCTGATGCGGATCGCCCCGGTCAGCCGGGAGATGATCCTCAACTTCGTCGCGCAGCACTCGCTCGGCCTGCCCAAGTCGTACTGACCCGGCGGCCGGCCGCGGCACACTTTACCCACTTATGGTGATAGGCGAGTTACAGGGCGTCACGATCCGGGGACCAACGCGAGGCGACCGCCGCATAACGAACGAAAGGGATGATCATGCGGAAGCTTCTCTCGGCTCTGATCCTGACCGCCGCCGCGTTCCTCGCCGGCTTCTTCGGCCTCACCTCGGCCGCGTCGGCCACCACCGCGTCCGCCACGTCCGCCGCCGCGCCGATGACGGTCGCCGGCGGCTGCCACCACTGCTGCGGTGACAACGACAACACCAACATCAATATCAACCTGAACGACTGAGGCCGGGCCGCGTCCGCCCGCCCGCCCGTCCAGGGCGCGGCGGCCGCGGCCGGACCTCCCGGCGGGGACCGCGCGGTCCCCGCCGGACCGGCCCGCCACCCGGGCGGCGCGTCAGGGGAGCAGCGCGTCCAGTTGCGACTCCAGCGACCGCGGCGCCGTCAGGCGGTTGTCGACCTCCGTGTGCGGCACGGGCGGCGGCTCCGCCGGGCGCATCCGGGCGACGAACGCCTCGAACCCGGCGAGCTTCCCGGTGTCACGGGGCAGGCCGCGCCGCTCCAGGCGGGACCGGAGCGTGGCGGCGTCGGTGCGGATCCACAGCAGCCGCACCCGCGGGCCGCCGAGCGCGTCCACCCATTCCGCCCAGCGGGCGGGGGAGCGGATCTGCCCGGTGAACGGCGCGCTCAGCAGCACCGGGCACCCGTGGCCGCGGACCTCCCGCGCCGCCGCGGTGAGCCCGGCGTACTCGTGCCGCTTGACGTGCTCGTCGTACCAGGGGCCCTCGCGCTCGCCCGGGTCGCGCCCGTGCGCCGCGAGCGTCGCCGCGACGAACGAGCCGAACAGCGTGTCCTTGTCCAGCAGCGCCGGGACGGGGCGCAGCCGCGCCAGCAGCAGGTCGCACACCGTCGACTTGCCGCCGCCCGGTGGGCCCGCCACGATCCAGACGGTCGCGGGCATCAGGCCGGCAGCCGCATCCGCCGGGTCGCCAGCCGCTCGATGCGCGCCTCGTCGATCTCGTGGCCGAGGCCCGGCTGGGTCAGCGGCACCCCGACGACCCCGCCGGACGAGCGGACGGGCGGCGTCACGAACACCGGGCCGCCCGCCGGGTCCGAGACGTCGCTCGGCAGCGTGCAGCCGGGCAGCGCCGCCAGCGCCACCGCCGCCGCCTGGCCGATGCCGAACGCGCCGGCGCCGCTGCACCACACGTCCCAGCCCGCCGCGTACGCCCGGTCGTGGGCGCTGCGCGCCGCCGTCAGCCCGCCGAGCGTGTCCAGCCGCAGGTGCAGGGCGCGGCCCGCCTCCAGCGTGATCGCCGCGTCCAGGGTCTCCAGGTCGCCGACGGCCGGCGCGACCGCCGCGCCGATGCGCAGCTGGAGCCGGGCGTGCGCGGCGAGGTCGCCCGCGGCGAACGGCCGCTCGATCGCCACCGGCCCGTAGGCGTCCAGCGCCTCCAGCACCGTCAGGTGCTCCGGCGAGTCGGTGTAGGCGTGGCCGGCGTCCGCGACGAGCGCCAGCGCCGGGTAGGCCTCCCGCAGCGCCCGGACGGGCTCGATGTCCCAGCCCGGCCGGATCGCCAGGGTGACGCGGGTGTGGCCCGCGCCGACCGCCTGGTTGACGCGGCCCGGGACCGTGTCCAGCACCGGTTCGGGGGTGAGCCGGGCGCCGGTGACGATGGACGTCCGCGTCCCGCCGAGCGCGTGCGCCAGCGGCAGGCCCCGCTCCCGGCACCACAGGTCCCAGCACGCGACGTCGATCGCCGCGGCCGCCTCGTTCGCGCCGAGGTCGGCGGCGGCGGACACGTCCTCGGGACGGTCCCAGTCCAGCCCGATCAGCGCCGGCGCCATCCGCGTCTCGATGTCGGCCCAGCCGGGGCCGGGGTTCGCGGTGCCGGTCGGGACGGCCATCTCGCCCCAGCCCGCCGCGCCGTCGCCGCCGTGCAGCCGCACGAGAATGCTCTCCGGCCGCCGCCCGCGCGGCATCGCGACACGGAAGGCGTCGCAGCCAAGGATCCGGGGCACCCGCATCCGCCCTCTCGTGGTCGGCAGTGTTCTCCCCTCAATGATCCCCCCTCCCGGGACCTGCCAGAACACCGGCGGGCCGGAAGGTCATCGGCGGCCCCGCCGGAAGGGGCGCAGGGGGCGCCGGTCGTAGCCGCCGTCCGCGAGGCCCGCAAGCCGCTCGAACGGGTTGAAGGACGCCCAGTCGCCGCACAGCGCCATCGACACGCCGGCGCACGCGAGGTAAAGCGGGATCATGACGATGCCGAGGCACCACGCGTACTGGGTGGAATGGCGGGCCTCGTGCCGCAGCAGCCGCGGCCGAGCCAGGAGATCCGCCGCGTCACCGCGGAGGAGGATCACGTTGCCCACGGTGAACGCCGACGCCACCGGCACCGGTGGCCGGTAGCCGCCCGCCACCAGCAGGCCGTCCCCAGCGCCGCGCAGGCGTGGGCCATCGGAGCGGCGCGTCGCCGTCACCGCCAGCAGCAGGCCGAGCGCCGTCGACAGGTTCAGCGCGTTGACGACCAGGCGGACACGGTACGCGGACTTCACCCCGCCAGTGTCCCGTCGCGGGCCACTGCCGCGCGACTCCCGCGCTACCGGAACCGGGCCGCCGCGGGCCGGCCTCAGCGGGGGATCAGGACGGGCAGGTCGCCGCGAGGGACGTCGGCTTGCTCTCCGCCGAGGGGGAGCCGGACGGGCTCGGCGAGCCGCCGGGAGACGCGCCGGGGCTCGGCGTCGCGGTCGCCGAGCCGTTCGCGGCGAGGCTGGACGAGCCGCTCGGGCTGGGCGAGGCGGACGGGTTCGGCGAGGTGGTCGCCTGCGCCTGCTCCGGGCTGACGGCCTTGGCCGCGAGCCTGCGGATCAGCGCGAAGTCCGGGTTCCCGCTGTTGATCAGCGGCGGGACGAACTGCAGGCTGTTGATCTGCGCGCCGTCCTTGACCTTCCCGGACAGCTTGATCAGCGCGGGCAGCAGCTCCTGCGGCAGGTCGGTGGACAGCGTCCGCTTCGCCGCCGCGGCGAGCTTGTCGAAGCTGGTCAGCACGGTCTGCGGGTCGGCCTGCTGCGCGATCGCCCGCATCAGGCACTTCTGCCGGCCCATCCGCACGTAGTCGTCGCTGTCGGTGCGCGAGCGCCCGTACCAGAGCGCCTCCTTGCCCTTCAGCGTCCGGTAGCCGGGCTGCAGCACCTGGCCCTCCAGCCCGTACGGGATGGGCTGGGTGACCTTCATCTTCACGCCGCCCATCGCGTCCACGATGTCGGCGAAGCCGAACATGTCGACCAGGATGTAGTAGTCGACGCGCAGCCCGAGGACTCCGGCGATGGTGGCCTTCAGCAGTTCGGGGCCGCGGCGGTTCTTGGGCACGCCCGGGACCACGTCCGGATGGTTCTCGGCGTACTCGTACACCTCGTTCAGCAGCCCGGGGTTCTCGGGGCCGTCGCCGGTGAAGCCGTAGGGGAAGCGGTCGCGGGCCGGGCCGGGCGGCATCTGGAACCTCTCCAGGTTGCGCGGCAGGCTGAGCAGCACCGTGTCGCCGGTCTTGGTGTCGACGCTGGCGAGGGTCATGCTGTCGGTGCGCACGCCGGTCCGGTCGGCGGCGGCGTCGCCGCCGAGCAGCAGGACGTTCACCCGGGGCTGCCCGTCCCACGGGTCCGAGGTGTCGATGTGCCGGCCGTTCTGGCTGCCGGTGCGGAAGATGCTCGTCAGCGCGTCGCGGTACACGTAGGTGCTGTGCGCGCCCCACGCGACGGGCACGGCGACGGCGAAGCACATCACCGCGACCGCGGCGGCGCCGAGCGTCCGCGCGCTGATCGACTGGCGGACGGGGCGCAGCACCAGGTAGGAGCGGATCACCACGGCGACCCACACGACGCCCAGCACGATGATGCCGCCCGCCAGGCCCTGCAGCTCGTCCGGCCGGACGGCGAGGTGGACGAGGCTGGAGCGGTACACGGTGACGGTGACCAGCACGGTCGCCGCGACCACGGCCCACAGGCCGAGCAGCAGCCCGCCGGCCAGCCGGCGGCCCGCGACCAGGTGCGCGACGCCCCAGACGAGCGCCGACGCCAGTGTCAGCGCGAGCGCGCGGAGCAGACCCTCCGCGCCGCCCGGGGAACGGTCCGCGTCCTCTTCCGGGGCGCGCCGGCCCGCCGATGGACTCGACATGTAACGCTCCGTCCCCCACCCATGGTGAATTAAGCCCGTGGCTCACATTATGGACGCGCAGAACCGGACAAAGGTTGCGTGGGAGTCGACCGCATGCGAGCTGGCGTCGATCAGTTGCAGCTCACGCTCAGGATAGGCAATCCGGCCGGAGCGCGTGCGGCCGGTACCGGGCGACCGGGCGCGACGGCGGCCAGGGCCCGCAGCGCGGGGTGGTCGGCGCGGCCCGCGAACGCCCTGCCCGGGGCGGGTCGCAGGCTCGTGATCTCGGCGTTCTCGATCTTGGCGGCGAGCGCGGCGAGCGGCGGGAGCAGCCGGCGGGGCAGGTCGGTGTTTACC
Source organism: Actinomadura sp. NTSP31 (assembly GCF_041951385.1). NCBI lineage: Bacteria > Bacillati > Actinomycetota > Actinomycetes > Streptosporangiales > Thermomonosporaceae > Actinomadura > Actinomadura sp. NTSP31. Next base: position 14,317 of record NZ_JBGNUT010000004.1, read on the forward strand.
GAATTGATGAGAACCCGGGCGAGCCGCTGGTAACGCTTCAGCATCGCCAATGGCTCAGCATCCCGAATATTTGCCCAAAAAGGGCATCCTTTCTTGGCAGTCACGGCCCCGGAAGGCGTTGCGGCGAGTTCACCGGCCCCCCGCGCGTCCACCTTCACGTAGTAGGGGACCTCCTGGCCGATCATGTGGGCGACCGTCCGCTTGAGCAGCTCGGCCCCCGGGTCGGGGACGCGCGCGCCGTCCCCGAGCAGCTCCGGGTGCGCGGCGCCCTCCCGGTAGACGGCGGCCAGGGGGCGTCCCGGCGGGAACGGCACCGGCCCCGCGCCCGACCACGCCGGGACGTGCCGCAGGTCGCCCGGCAGGCTCAGCAGCGTCGTGCCGCCGGTCCGGGTGTCGACCGCGGCCAGGGTGATGCCGGCGACGCGGGCCGGCTCCCGCGGGGGGCGGGGGGCGAAGCTGACGAGCAGCACGTTGAGGCGCGCGGTGCCCGGCCAGCGGGCCGCGTCCCCCGGCCGCGCGGCGGCCTGGACGGCGGCGGACGCCACCGGCGCGTCCTTGAAGACCGTCCGGATCAGGTCGCGCTGCACGTAGCCGTACTGGGCCAGGCTCAGCGGCGGCACGATCACCAGCAGGCACAGCACCGAGACGGTCGTGCCCCCGGCGAGCCGCCACAGCGGCGCGAGCCCGTCCGGTGCCAGGACCGCGTACGAATGGGCGATCAGCAGTGCCCACAGCCCCGCGAGGACGACGCAGGCCGCCACCAGCACCAGCAGCCAGGACGGCCGCACCGACAGTTCCAGGAACAGGGCCCGGTAACGGCCGCTGACGAGCGCCGCCGCGGTCAGCGCGGCCGCCTGCGCACCGAGCAGCGCCCCGCCCAGGCGAACCCGCCCGGCACGCAGATGCGCGATCCCCGGCAGGACCGGGGAGACGGCCGCGATCAGCAGGGCCTCACCCATCCGCAGGGGCGCCGCCGCTCCGGTGATCGGCCGCGCGCGCCCGCCCCGCGCGCCCCCGCCGGGCCCGTCGGGCCCGCCCGACCCGTCGGTTCCGCCTCGTGCGGCGGCCGGATCGTCCACGACCATGCTGCGCCCCCTCGGGGACGGCAGACCCCGCATCTCCCGTCCCGGGACAAGAGCGTGCAGGTCACGGCCTTGATCGTGAGGCGGATCCGGGGTCGTGTCCCGTAAATCCGGCGCCCTGTCACGGTCAGTATTGCCTCAGGGGAGGGCCCCGGGGCGCTCAGGGACGCGGCATGCAGCTCGGCGGCGGCCGGTCACCAGCTGGTGGACAGCGGCATGCCCTCGGCGTAGCCGGACGAGCTCTGGATCCCGACCGTCGCCCGCTCGTGGAACTCCTCCAGCGTGCGCGCGCCCGCGTAGGTGCACGAGCTGCGCAGCCCCGCCACGATCGAGTCGACCAGGTCCTCGACGCCGGGCCGCCGCGGGTCCAGGAACATCCGCGAGGTGGAGATGCCCTCCTCGAACAGCGCCTTGCGGGCCCGGTCGAACGGCGAGTCCTCGGCGGTGCGCAGCCGGACGGCCCGCGCCGAGGCCATGCCGAAGCTCTCCTTGTACATCCGGCCGTCGGCGGCGTGCTGCAGGTCGCCCGGCGACTCGAAGGTGCCGGCGAACCAGGAGCCCACCATCACGTTCGCCGCGCCGGCCGCGAGCGCGAGCGCGACGTCGCGCGGGTGCCGGACGCCGCCGTCCGCCCACACGTGCCGGCCGAGCCGGCGGGCCTCGGCGGCGCACTCCAGCACGGCGGAGAACTGCGGCCGCCCGACCCCGGTCATCATCCGAGTGGTGCACATCGCGCCCGGGCCCACGCCGACCTTCACGATGTCGGCGCCCGCCTCGATCAGGTCGCGGGTGCCCTCGGCGGTCACGACGTTGCCCGCCACGACCGGGACCGCCGGGTCCAGGCCGCGGACCGCGGCCAGCGCGCTGATCATCTTCTCCTGGTGGCCGTGCGCGGTGTCCACCACGAGCAGGTCGGCGCCCGCCTCCAGCAGCGCCTTCGCCTTGCCCGCGACGTCCCCGTTCACGCCGACGGCGGCGCCGATGCGCAGCCGCCCCGCCGCGTCGACGGCGGGCTTGTAGAGCGTGGCGCGCAGCGCGCCGGTCCGGGTGAGCACGCCGGTGAGCCGGCCCTCGCCGTCCACCACGGGCGCGAGCCGGTGCCCGCGCTCGTGCAGCCGGTTGAACGCCTCGCGCGGGTCGACGCCGTGCGGCAGCGTCACCAGGTCGCGCGACATGATGTCGCGCAGCTGCGCGAACCGGTCGACGCTCTGGCAGTCGGCCTCGGTGACGACGCCGACGGGCCGGTCGTCCTCCACCACGATCACGGCGCCGTGCGCGCGCTTGGGCAGCAGCGCCAGCGCCTCGCCCGCGGTGCTGCCCGGGTCCAGCCGGATGGCGGTGTCCACGACCAGGTCGCGGCCCTTCACCCAGCCGATGACCTCCGAGACGACCTCGACCGGGATGTCCTGCGGGATCACCGCGACGCCGCCCCGCCGGGCGATCGTCTCGGCCATCCGGCGGCCGGACACCGCCGTCATGTTCGCCACGACCAGCGGCACGGTCGTCCCGCTGCCGTCGACCGTGGACAGGTCCACCTCCAGGCGGGACCCCACCGCGGAGCGGCGCGGGACCATGAAGACGTCGTTGTAGGTGAGATCGTGAGCGGAGCGCTCACCGGTCAGCAGGTGCACGGCTGTACTACACACCAATCGCGGATCAGAGTGGCTGGGCCACCGTACATTGTGATCCATACCCGCCGGTGCTCCGGCCAAGCGCTCGCCCGAAGCCCTCCGGCGCCATGCCCGGGGCCGCCCCGGCCCCGTGACCGGGGGTGATGATGGTGTGTCCCCGGGGATCGCCCGGGTGATCTCCGGCGCTGCGTCCGTCCCCTTCCAGGCGCAACGGAAGTGTCTTACCGGACGAGGCTGAAAAGCGTGCAACGTGGGGCTTGGCTCTCTGTAAAGTTACCTCTTGACGTAACTGCGCCCTCGATGCACTTTTCTTACATGTGCGTCATGCGGACGGCCGACCCGCCCTAGGGCGCGCACATCAGAACACCGGGAGAAGGCGCAATGCAGGTCACGCACTCGAGCCCGGTCTGCCGCACCCGTCCGCGCCGCGGGCCGCCCCGTCCGCGCCGTCCCCCCGGGAGTGACCATCGCCACCCCGCGCGCCCGCCGCCCCGTCCCGGGAAGCGCCCGCGCGCGGACCGGCCCCGGCCGCGTTGCGCTCCCGGACCGGCTCGCGCGGCGTCGGAAACGGCGCCGCCCGCAACCCGGCGCCGACGCTTCCACGGTCATCGGGCGGGACGAACACGAGCAAGATCAATATTTGACGTCATACCGTCCTGAAATGGAATGATCTTGCAGTTGCCAGCAGAACGATTCATCACATGTCGAGGAGGACAGCCGTGCTGGATGCGGTCGACGCCGTGCTCGTCCGCGAGCTCCAGCGGGATGGCAGGGCGACCTTCCAGGCGCTCGCCGACCGCGTCGGGCTTTCCCGCACGGCCGTGCGGGCACGGGTGCAGAACCTTCTCGAGACCGGCGTCGTGCGCGTCGTCGGCATCGTGCACGCCGCCGTCGTCGGGGCGGAGGCGATCGGGCACGTCTCGATCACCGTGGACGGATCGGCCCGGGAGGTCGCGGACGCCATCGCGGGCCACCCGGCGGTCAGCTTCACCGCACTGACCGCCGGGCCGCACGACCTGGTCGCGCAGGTGCGCACCCGCGACGACGCCGCGCTCGCGGCCGAGGTGGACCAGCTGCGGTCCGTCCCCGGCGTGCGCTCGGCGGAGGTGTTCCGCTCGGTCTCCACCGTCCGCGACACCCACGCGGTGGTGCGGGAGCTCGGCGAGGTCACCCTCGACGACATCGACTGGCGGCTGCTCCAGGAGCTGCAGCGCGACGGGCGCGCCCCCTACACCCGGCTCGCCCACATCATCGGGCTGTCCCAGGCCGCCACCCGGGCCCGGGTGGTCCGGCTGATGCGCACCGGCGTCATCCAGGTCACCGGGCTCGCCGACCCCCTCGCCCTCGGCGCCGCCGAGCTCGGCGGGTTCGGGCTCGTGGTCACCGGCGGGCTCCGCAAGATCGCCGAGGCGGTGGCCGCGCAGGACGGCGTCCGCTACCTGGCGACGGGCTTCGGCCGCTACGACATCGTCGGCCAGGCCGAGGCCGCCTCCCGCGCGGAGCTGGTCGCCGTCCTGGACGCGATCCGGTCCGTGCCCGGCGTGACGGTGCGGGAGTCCTGGCACCACCTGGACGTGGTGAAGGAGTCCTATGCCGTCGAACTCCCGGACCGCCCCCTGAACGGGGCGTGAGGGAGAGCCGCCGCGGGCGCCGGGGAACGGCGCCCCGGCGGCGTCAGTCGCGGCTGAGGGCGACCTCCTCCAGGTCCAGCTCGTGCAGGACCCGGTTCAGCACCTCGTCGTCGATCCGGCGGTCGTCGCGCATCTGCACGAACACCCGCCGCTCCGCCGCCAGCATCTCCCGCCGCAGCCGCCGGTAGGTGGCGGTCGGCACCTCCTCGCCCTGCGGGCCCGTCCCGCCGCCGAGCCGCTCCCACGCGCGCAGCTGCCGGTGCTCGGCCAGCTGCCGCAGCCGCTGCACGACCGCCTCGTCCAGGTCCTCGGCGGCGGTCAGCTCCGCCAGCCGCTCCAGCGCCGCGTTCGCCGCCGCGTGCTGGGCGCCCGCCTCGGCGACCGTGTCGGTGTAGCGCTCCCGGTCGCTCGCGACGCCGAGCAGCCGGATCAGCGCCGGGAACGTCAGCCCCTGCACCAGCAGCGTCCCGAGGACGGTCGTGAAGGTGAAGAAGATGATCAGGTCCCGGCCCGGGAACGGGTCGTCGCCGGACGCGCCGAACGGCACCGCGAACGCCGCCGCGAGCGACACCACCCCGCGCATCCCCGCCCACGAGACCACGGTCGCGCCGCGCCACCCGACGGGCTCCCGCGCGCGCTCCCGCCGCGACAGCAGCCGCGGCAGCCGGGACGCGGGGAACACCCAGACGAACCGGGCCGCGACCGTCACCGCGAAGATCGCCAGGGCCCACCCGGCCAGCTCCGGCCAGCCGTGCCCGGACAGCCCGTCCACCACCGGCGGCAGCTGCAGCCCGATCAGCAGGAACACCACCGACTCCAGCACGAAGACGACGACCTTCCAGAACGAGTGCCCGATCAGCCGGGTGACCGGCGCCGACTCGGTGAACCGGTGGCCGAGGTACAGCCCGCTGACCACCACCGCGATCACCCCGGAGGCGTGCAGGCTCTCGGCGATCAGGTACGCGGCGAACGGCGCCAGCACCGCCACCCCGTTCTCCACCAGCGGGTCGTCCAGCCGCGTCCGCAGCCAGTGCAGCGGCGGCCCGAGCAGCAGCCCCACCACAGCGCCGGCGCCCGCCGCGAACAGGAACCGCCACGCCCCGTCCGCCAGCGTGAACCCCGCGCCCGTCGCCGCGATCACCGCGACCCGGAACGCCGTCAGCGCGGTCGCGTCGTTGAACAGGCTCTCCCCGACCAGCACCGTCACCGTCCGGCGCGGCAGCCCGAGCCGCTGCGCCACGCTGACCGCGGCGACCGCGTCCGGCGGCGCCACGATCGCGCCGAGCACGAACGCGGCCGCCAGCGGCAGCCCCGGGACGAGCAGATGCGCCGCGTACCCGACGGCGAACGTGCTGAACAGCACCAGCCCGACCGACAGCAGCCCGATCGACCAGGCGTTCTCCCGCAGGCCCGCGTAGGAGCTCTGCCACGCCGCCGAGAACAGCAGCGGCGGCAGGAAGACGTACAGGACGAACTCGGGATCCAGCTCGAACTCCGGCACGCCCGGCACGAACGAGAACACCAGCCCCGCGATCACCAGCACCAGCGGCGCGGGCGCCCCGCCGCGGCGCGCCGCCGCGGCCACCGCCAGCGCCACGACCGGCACGGCCAGCAGCCAGAGTGCGTGCGTCGTTTCCACGCGCAGATCATGGCACGGCCTGGGCGGCGGCCCCGAACCGAGCGGCCGCGCGGGCTCAGCGGCGGGCAGGGGGCTCAGCGGTGCTCGCGCCCCCGCGGCTCCCGCCCGGCGTCCTTGGCGAAGGCCAGGAAGTCGCGGGCGGACGAGGGGAGCCGGCGGTGCGCGTGCACCAGCCCGATCAGCCGGGTGATCGGCGGCAGGAACGACCGGACGGCCACGCCCTCGGTGTCGTCCAGCTGGTTGCGGTACCACAGCAGCGAGCCCATCCCGGCGCGCACCCAGCCGAGCCAGGCGGCGCGCTCGTCGGTCTCCACCACCGGCACCGGCTTCGCGCCGACCCGCCGCAGCACGGTGTCGATCTCCGCGCGCCGGGCGCCGCCCCGGGCCGGCAGCACCAGCCGCATGCCGTCCAGCGCGGCGGGCGGCACCGGCTCGCGCACCTTCAGCGCGAGCGGCGAGATCAGCACCAGCTCGCGCTGCTCGAACGGGTGCGCCGTCAGGTCGCCGGGCACCGGCAGGTCGGTGAGCGCGAGGTCGGCGCGCCCGGCCCGCAGCACGGCGGCGACCTCGTCGCGGCCCCCGCAGCGCACCACCCGGACCCGCACCGCCGGCTGGTCGCGGGCGAACCGCGGGATCAGCCGGCCGGTCAGCTCCGGCTCCAGCGACGGGGTGGTCGCCACCCGCAGCTCGGCGCCCCGGCCGTCGGAGCGGCCCGCCGACATCCCCTCGATCGCGTCGACGGCGTCCAGCGCGGCCCGCGCCTGCCGGACCACCCGCTCGCCGACCGGGGTGAGGACCACGCCGCGGCCCGACCGGGCGAACAGCTCCACGCCCAGCTCGCGCTCCAGCTCGCGGACGGCGCGCGACAGCGCGGGCTGCGCGACATAGAGAGCCTGGGCCGCCGACGTCATCGTGCCGTGGTCGGCGGTCGCCACGACATAGCGCAGCTGCCGCAGATTCATGTCACGACCGTATGACAACGAACCGCTCCGGTCCTGGACATAGCCGGAATCGGCCCGAGAACGGGTCCGCGGTCAGGGCCGCGGCGGTGACGCCCTCGTCCCGTCCGGCGCCGTCCGCGCCGCGGGGACGGTGTCGCGTTCGGGCTGCAACTGGGGAGCGCCGACCGAGCAGTGGCTGCGGCACTCCGGTTCGACCGGCTCGCCGGACGGGGCGCGCAGCGCGTCGCCGGACACGGTGACGAAGGTCAGCACCGCGCCCGCGGCCAGCAGCGCCGCGCAGGCCGTCATGGCGACGTGGAAGCCGTCCGAGAAGCGGCTCGGATCGTTGTAGGCGTTGCCCGTGAGCCCGGCCAGCGGCGGGATCGCCGCGACCGCCAGCAGCCCGGCCGCCCGCGCGACCGCGTTGTTCACGCCGCTCGCCACGCCCGCGTGCCGGACGTCCGCCGTCGCCAGCACCGTGGCCGTCAGCGGCGCGACGACCGCCGCCAGCCCGAGCCCGAACACCACCACGGCCGGCAGCACGTCCCGCAGATAGGAGGAGTCCTTGCCGATCCGGCCGACCAGCAGCATCCCGACCGCGGCGACCAGCAGCCCGGCCGTCATCGGCAGCCGCGGGCCGACCTTCTGCGCGAGCGCGCCCGCCCGCGCCGACAGCAGCAGCATCAGCACCGTGACCGGCAGCAGCGCGGTGCCCGCGGCGATCGGCGAGAACCCGCCGACGACCTGCAGGTTGAGGACGAACAGGAAGAACATCACGCCCATCCCGCCGTACATGATGAACGTGACGGCGTTGACGGCGGAGAACTGCCGGGAGGCGAACACCTCCAGCGGCAGCATCGGCTGCGGCACCTCCCGCCCGGCCCGTCCGCCGAACAGCCGCCGGCCCCGCCCGCGCGCCCGCTCCACCAGGACGAAGCCGACCGCGGCCGCGAAGCCCACCACGGCGGCGGCCCCGATGACGGCCGGGGCCGTGCGCCCGCCCGGCGCCTCGGTGAGCGCGTAGGTCGTCCCCGCCAGCGCGAGCGCGGCCAGCACGGCGCCGGGCACGTCGAAGCGGCCGTGGGCGCCCGGGTCGACGCTCTCGGGGACGTGCCGGACGGCGACCAGCACCACCACCGCGGCGAGCGGCACGTTCAAGAGGAACACCCACCGCCAGCCCGCCGCCTCCACCAGCCAGCCGCCCGCGAACGGCCCGACCGCCCCGGCGACGCCGCCGAGCCCGGACCAGGCGCCGACCGCGCGCGGCCGGTCGTCGGAGGCGAACGACGCCTGGATGATCGCCAGCGAGCCCGGGGTCAGCAGCGCGCCGCCCATGCCCTGCAGCGCCCGCGACAGCACGAGCATCTCGACGTTGAGCGCCATCCCGCACAGCACGGAGGCCACCGCGAACCAGACCACGCCGATGAGGAAGATCCGGCGGCGGCCGTACCGGTCGCCCAGCGACCCGCCGAGCAGGATGAACCCGGCGAGCGTCAGCGTGTAGGCGTTGACCGTCCACTGCAGGCCCGCCATGTCGGCGTGCAGGTCCCGCGCGAGCCTCGGCAGGGCGACGTTCACCACGGTGGAGTCGAGCATCGCCACGCTCGACCCGAGGACGGTCGCCAGCATGATCCAGCGGCCGGGCGCCGTGCCCAGCCGGACGTCCGGCATCAGCGCCCCCCGACGCGGGAGGGCGCCCCTGGCCTTTCCATCCGCATCAGACGATCAGTTCGTCGGCGAAACACCAGCGCCAGTCCTCGCCCGGCTCGAACGACCGGACGATCGGGTGCGCTTCCTTCTGGTAGTGCGCGGTCGCGTGCCGCATCGGGGAGGAGTCGCAGCAGCCGACGTGCCCGCAGCTCAGGCACAGCCGCAGGTGGACCCACCGGGTGCCCTGCTCCAGGCACTCCTGGCAGCCCTGCGGCGTGTTCGGGGCCGGATCCTCCATCGGGACGGACTGCACATGCTCACAAATGGCCATATGGGCATCGTGCCACGCCCGCGGTCAAGGGATCACCAGTGGTCGGGGCTGAACGGCTCGTCCTCGGGGCGGGCGGACTCGGCCAGCAGCCGCAGGTCGGACTCGACCATCATCGTCACCAGGCCCTCGAAGGTCACGTCGGGCTCCCAGCCGAGCTGCTCGCGGGCCCGCTTCGGGTCGGCGCACAGCAGGTCGACCTCCGCCGGCCGGGTGTACTTGGCGTCCAGGACGACGTGGTCCTCCCAGTTCAGCCCGGCGGTGCGGAACGCGAACTCGACCAGCTCCCGCACCGACTGCGTCTGGCCGGTCCCGATCACGTAGTCCTCGGGGGCGTCCTGGGCCAGCATCATCCGCATCGCGCGGGCGTAGTCGCCGGCGTAGCCCCAGTCGCGCCGGGCGTCCAGGTTGCCGAGGCGCAGCTCCTTGGCCAGGCCGAGCTTGATGCGGGCCGCGCCGAGCGACACCTTCCGGGTCACGAACTCGGCGCCCCGCCGCGGCGACTCGTGGTTGAACAGGATCCCGCTGACCGCGAACATCCCGTAGGACTCGCGGTAGTTCTGCGTGATGTAGTGCCCGTAGCTCTTGGCGACGCCGTACGGGCTGCGGGGGTGGAACGGCGTCTTCTCGTTCTGCGGCGTCTCCCGGACCATCCCGAACATCTCCGAGGACGACGCCTGGTAGAAGCGGATCTGCGCGCGCCCGGGCGTGCGGGACGGGCTGATGCCCGACACCACCCGGATCGCCTCCAGCATCCGCAGCACGCCCATGCCGGTCACCTCGGCGGTGAGCTCGGCCTGCTGCCACGACATCGGGACGTAGGAGATCGCGCCGAGGTTGTAGACCTCGTCGGGCTGGACCCGCTCCACCGCCGAGATCAGGCTGCCCTGGTCGAGCAGGTCCCCGGTGGTGATCTGGACGTCGCCGATGTGCTTGCGCAGCCGCGACACGTGCGGATTCGCCTGCCCCCGGACCAGGCCCCACACCTCGTACCCCAGCTCAAGCAGATGCTCGGCCAGATACGAGCCGTCCTGTCCGGTGATGCCGGTGATGAGTGCTCGCCTGGACAGCGGATCCTCCATGGGCTGATCGGTGCGGCGCGGGGCCCGCCGCCGGGACGAACCCGGGGCGAGCGTGAAATATGAGGTTAGCGACCTCGCGGGGATGCTGACGAGGGAGGGCGCCGTTTGAACCGAATTTGCTTCTGGTTCGGCCGGCCGGCCCGGCGCCGCCGGTCCGCCCGCCGTCCAGGGGGCCCGCGGGCGCCGCGCCGCGTGGCGCCCGGGGCCCCGCGTGTGCCACGGTGTGGGCATCATGACCACTCCCGACGCCGCGCCGCTGCGGCTGAACGGGCGCGACCTCGGCCGCCACGCGATCATGGCCGTGGTGAACCGGACGCCCGACTCGTTCTTCGACAGGGGCGCGACCTACGGCTTCGGCGCCGCGCTGGACGCGGTGGACCGCGCCGTCGCGGAGGGCGCCGACATCGTCGACATCGGCGGCGTGAAGGCCGGCCCCGGCGAGGACGTCGGCGTCGCCGAGGAGCTGCGCCGGGTGGTGGACCTGGTCGCCGCCGTCCGGGAGCGGCACCCCGCCGTGGTGATCAGCGTCGACACCTGGCGGGCGGAGGTCGGCGACGCCGTCGCCGAGGCGGGCGCGGACCTGCTGAACGACACCTGGGGCGGCCCCGACCCCGCGCTGGCCGAGGTCGCCGCCGCGCACGGCGTCGGGCTGGTCTGCGCGCACGCGGGCGGCCTGGACCCGCGCACCCGGCCGCACCGGATCGGGTACGGCGACGTGGTCGCGGACGTGGTCGCCCATGTCACCGCCGAAGCGGAACGGGCGCTCGCGCTCGGCGTGGCGCGGGAGTCGATCCTGATCGACCCCGCGCACGACTTCGGCAAGAGCACCCGGCACTCGCTGGAGATCACCCGGCGGCTCGGCGAGATGACCGCGACCGGCTGGCCGGTACTGGTCGCGGTGTCCAACAAGGACTTCATCGGGGAGACCCTCGGCCGGCCCGTCGACAAGCGCGGCGTCGGCACCATGGCGGTGCTGGGCGTCTCGGCGCTGCTGGGCGCCCGCGTCTTCCGCGTCCACGACGTCGCCGCCGCCCGCCGCGCGCTGGACGCCGTCGCCGCGATCGCCTGATCAGAGCGCGGCCTCGCGCCGGCGGGCGCGGTAGGCGGCGACGTGCATGCGGTTGCCGCAGGTGCGGCTGTCGCAGTAGCGGCGGCAGCGGTTGCGCGACAGGTCCACCAGCACCCGCGAGCAGTCCGGCGCCTCGCAGGTGCGCAGCCGGTCCAGCTCGCCGGACGCCACCACGTACGCCAGCGCCATCCCGCAGTCGGCCGCCAGGTGCTCGCCCACCGGCGCGCCCGGCGCGAAGAAGTGCACGTGCCAGTCGTAGCCGTCGTGGTCGGTCAGGTGCGGGGTCGCGCGGACCTCGCCGACGATCTCGTTGATCAGCCGGACCGCGGTGGGCACGTCCGCGGTGCGGAACACCGCGTGGAACCGGTCGCGCAGCGCCAGCACCCGGGCCAGGTCGGCCTCGGTCAGCGCCCCGACGTCGCTGAACGCGCTGCGCCCGACGAACGCGCGCAGCTGCGGCAGCCCGCCGAGCCCCTCGGTGCCGGACGCGGCGCCGCCGGTGTTGATGAGGTCGACGACGACGGCGAGCGCGTGCTCGGTGTCATGAGTGAAGATCACAATGGCTCCAGTCTCGGGGGACCGGGGTCGTACTGCTCCTGGGGGGCGACCCCCAGACCGCCCTGACGAGGTCAGGACGGCCGAGCGCCCGGCAGCGCCGCCGGGGCCGGAACGCGGCCCGGCCCCCACCCTACGACGCCGGAGGGCCCCGCCCGCGCCGACCCGGGCGGCTCGGCCCGCCCGGTTCCGGCCCCACTGCCTGCGGGAACGTTCCACGATCGGTTCCGGGCGCGCGCCGGGCGCGTACCGCGCCGTGATCCGGAGAGGATCACGGCGTGGAGGGGGACCGGCTGTTCATCGTGTTCCTGGTCGTCGCCGTGGTGGTCCTGGCGGCCCGGGCGCTGGCCGGGCGGCTGCGGCTGCCGGACGCGATCGTGCTCGTGCTGCTCGGCATGGCGGCCGGCTTCGTGCCGGGACTGCCCGCCGTGGTCGCCCCGCCCGAGCTGGTGCTGATGGGGTTCCTGCCGCCGCTGGTCTACCACGCCGCCTTCTTCACCGCCCCGCGCGAGGCCCGCGCCGACGCGGTCCCCATCGTCACGCTGGCGTTCGGGCTGACCGCCGTCACCACCGCGGCCGTCGCCGCCACCGTGCACGCGCTCCTGCCCGGCCTCGGCTGGGCCGCCGCGCTGGCGTTCGGCGCCGCGGTCGCGCCCACCGACGCGGTCGCCGCCACCGCGGTCCTGCAGCGGCTCGGCGCGCCCGCCCGGCTCGTCACCATCCTGGAGGGCGAGAGCCTGATCAACGACGGCGTCGCCCTGACGATCTTCGGGCTCGCCATCGAGGCGATCGGCGTCGGGTTCGCGCCCGCGCACGGCGCCGTCCGGCTCGTCCAGGTGGTGCTCGGCGGCGTCGCCTACGGGCTGGTGCTCGGCGTGGTGGTCCGCCGGATCCGGCGGCGCATCCAGGACCCCATCAGCCAGGTGATCGTTTCGCTGGTCACCCCCTACCTGGCGTTCATCCCCGCGGAGAACTTCGGCGCGTCCGGGGTGCTGGCGACCGTCGTGGCGGGCTTCTCCATCGGCACCCACGGCGAGGGCGTGCTGCAGCCCGCGTCCCGGCTGGCCGGCACCACGTTCTGGCGGATCCTGACCTTCCTGCTGGAGTCGGCGCTGTTCGTGCTGCTCGGCCTGGAGATCCGCGAGATCATCCGGGCGCCCGGCGGGCACACCTGGCACGCGGTGCTGCTCACCACGCTCGCGGTGTCGGCCGTCGTCATCGGCGTCCGGCTGCTCTGGGAGCTGGGCAACGGACCGCTCGCCCGGCTGGTGCCGGGCGGCCGGCGCAGCCGGCAGGGCCTCGGCTGGCGGCAGCGGCTGGTGATCGGCCTGGGCGGGATGCGCGGGGCGATCTCGCTGGCGATCGCGCTGTCGCTGCCCGCCGCCGTCGGCCCCGACCGGGGCGTGCTGGTGCTGCTCACCGCGCTGGTCGTGCTGATCACGCTGATCGGGCAGGCGCCGCTGCTGCCCCCGCTGCTGCGCGGGCTCGGGCTGATCGAGTCCGACAAGCACCGGCTGGAGGTGATGACGGCGCGCAAGGCCGGGCTGCAGGCCGCCCTGGCCCGGCTGGACGAGCTGGCCGAGGACGAGGAGGTCGACGACCAGACCGCCGAGGCGTTCCGGCAGATGCTCGAGCTGCGGCTGGAGCGCGTCCGCTACTTCCTGGACGAGGAGGACGAGACCGGCGGCCCGCCGCCCAACAGCCGCAAGGTGCGCGGCGAGCTGGTCAAGGCCCAGCGCGCGAAGCTGACCGCGCTGTACCGCAGGGGCCGGATCGGCGCCGGCACCCTGCGCCAGATCAGCCGCGAACTCGACTTCGAGGACCCGATCGTCATCCGCCGGACCCGCTCCTGAACCGGCCGGGCGCCCTCAGCGGGCGTAGTGGGGATCGGCCACGACCGGGTAGTAGGCGTCCGCGTGCTGCACCCGCATGGTGACGACCGACCCCTCCAGCGTGTAGTCCGCCTTCACCTGGCGGAACATCGAGTCGCTGGCCCAGGGGTTGTAGAGCCGCCCGACGGTCGCGCCGTAGCGCAGGTGGACGACGTCGTAGCCGCCGGACGGCATCGCCTCCAGGGCGAGCCCGTCGGCGAGGGACACGGGGAAGCGGAACTCCGAGGGGGCGTCCGGGCCGTGCACGACCGTGAGCAGCCGCACGCCGTTGTCGGTCGTCTGCGCGACGATGTCGGTGTCGACGTCCACGCCGACGAACACCCGCAGGCTGGGCCGCAGCACCTGCGCGACCGTGTCGGCCGCCGCCACGTCGATGCCGAGATGGATGCGCTGCCCGTCCTTGGTGGGCACCCACACGCCGTCACGCGCGCGCTGCCCCCACGCGACGTCGGGGTTCTCCATCTCCTGGGGCTCGTTCTTGCCCCGGGCGACGAGAATCCTCGAGGCGGCGCCCATCGCCGCGGCAGCCCCGTCCCGTGCGTGCCTCATGGCGGGCCCCCTCGCCTTCTTCTTTCCTCACGTACGTGACACCAAGCTCGTCCTGGGTTCACCACGGGTCCGCCCGCCAGGAAGTCCCTCGACCTGCCTGCCACTGCCAACGGGCGTGTTCGCGGTGTTCGCCCCGTGCGTCGTTGGACCTTACACCACGCTTATACGTGCCGTACGGGCGCATATTGATCGTTTCTCTCCGTGCCCGGGTCGTCGCATACCGCGCCCGGCGGAGGGGCGCTCCGGCAGGCCGCCCGCCGCCCGATAAATGCTTTGCGGCGGTGCCGCGAAAAGGCCCATCATCGAAACACGTCGAACGGACGGCACGAAGGGGTGAGCCACCGGATAGGCGGCCGGTCCCCAAAACCGGCGGAACGTGGGTTCGACTCCTACCGCCCCTGCTGAGCACGCTCGATGGGCCTGTGGTGCAACGGCAGCACACTTCCCTTGCAAGGAAGCGATCAGGGTTCGACTCCCTGCCGGTCCACGCGGTTCCGGCCGCCGCCGGGCGCTCTCCCGCCCGCGTGAGGAGGGTTGGCCGAACGGTAAGGCAGCAGTTTCGAAAACTGACGTCGAGGTGAAACTCGAAGGGGTTCGACTCCCTTACCCTCCGCCATTCACGGCGAACGCCCGCGGTCGCCTCTCGCGCGGTCGCGGTCTCGCGTCAGGCGAACGCGGCCCGTCCCGCCCTCGCGGCCTCCTTCAGATCGGCGAGCACCTCGGAGAGGCGGTCCAGGCCGCCGGCGATCCAGGGCAGCGACGCCGGGTCGGGGGAGGCGAGCGCGGCGAGGCGCTGCTCGTCGGTCTCCCCGTACAGCAGGCTGGGCGCGACCCGCAGGCGCAGCGCCCCGGGCGGCTCGCCGAACGCGCTGCCCGGCAGCACGCCCACCCCGTAGCGCTCCAGGAGCAGTCCGGACAGGTCCGCGGACGTCCGCACGCCGTGCCCGTCCCGCAGCTCCTCGCGCAGCGGGGCCAGGTCGGGATAGACGTAGAAGGCGCCCTGCGGGCGCGGCACCCGGGCCCCCGCCGCGGTGAACCGGCCGGCGACCGCCCGGGCGACCGCCGCGTGCAGCCGGCGGCTGCGGTCGATGTGCTCGACGAGCTCCGGCGGCTCGGCGAACGCGTACGCGGCGGCGTGCTGCATCGGGGCGGGCGCGCTGGACCAGATCTCGCTGGCGGTCCCGAGCAGGCCGGAGCGCAGCGCCGCGCCGAACGGGCCGTCCGGCAGCCGCGCCACCCCCAGGCGCCAGCCGCCGGCCGCCAGGCTCTTGCTCAGCGCCGTCGTCACCACCGTCCGCTCCGGCGCGTACCGGGCGGGGGACGGCACCGCGCGGGCGGGGTCGTGCACGAGATCGCGGTAGATCTCGTCCGAAATGATCACCAGGTCGAGGTCGCGGGCCACCGCGCACAGCCGCCGGACGGTCTCCGCGGAGGCGAGCGTGCCGGTCGGGTTGTCCGGCAGCGTCACGATCACCGTCCGGACGGTCCGCCCGGCGGCCCGCGCGCGCACGACCGCGTCGGCGAGCAGCGCCGGGCTCGGCACCCCGCCTTCGCCCGGCGGTGTCGCCACCCGGACCGGCCGCACCCCGGCGAGCGGCGCCTGCGCGGCGTAGCTGACCCAGCTCGGCGCGGGCACCACCACGTCCCCGCCGAGCGCCATCAGCAAGGCGAACAGCAGCGGCTTGCTGCCCGGGCCGCACACGACCGTGGACGGGTCGGTCGGGAGCCCGCGCCGCGCCCAGTACCCGGCCGCGGCGGCGCGGAGGGCGGCCGACCCGGCGACGGGGCCGTAGCCGCCGCGCCCGGCGGCGGCGGCGAGCTCCCGCGTCAGCGCGGGATGGATCGGGATGCCGGCCTCCCCGAAGCCCAGCGGCAGGACGCGCACCCCCTCCCGGCGCTTGCGGGCGAGCGCCTCGTTCACCGCGAGCGTCGGCGAAAGCGGGACGGGACGGGGCGCGAAGGACACGGGCCGGGCCGGGCGATCGTGCGCGGGCAGGTTATGGGCAGCCATCAACGCTCCAAAGGGCATGACGAGAACAACGGTGTGCGGCGGAAGAATCCCCCTGTGCGACCCGGCCGGGTTCGATCAATGCTTTCCCGCATTCAGCATCATCACAAGCGAGTCTCGGCGATGGTGACCGTAAGCTGGAGTGATGCTGGAGCTGCGCCGCCTGCGGCTGCTCGCCGAGTTCGCCCGCCGCGGCAGCATCGCCGCGACCGCCGCCGCCCTCGGGTACACCCCGTCGGCGGTCTCCCAGCAGCTGGCCGCGCTGGAACGCCAGGCCCGCGTCCCGCTGCTGGACCGGACGGCGCGCAGCGCGGAGCTGACCGACGCGGGGCGGCGCCTCGCCGCGCGCGCCGAGGAGATCCTGAGCCTGGTGGAGACCGCGGAGGCGGAGCTGTCCGCGCAGGCCGACACGCCCACGGGGCGCGTGGTGGTCACCGCGTTCCCGACCGCCGCCGTCGCGTTCGCGCCCGCGCTGGCGCGCAGTCTCGGCGAGCATCCGGGGCTGACCTTCGTGCTCCGCCAGACCCGTCCGGGCGACGGCGTCCGCCAGGTGCAGAACGGCGAGGTCGACATCGCGCTGATCGACGACTGGACGGGCAAGGTCCCCGACCAGTCCCCGGCGGTGCTGGAGTTCTTCCACCTGCGCCGCGACCCGCTGGTGCTGGTCGTCCCGGCCGCGCACCCGATGTCGGACCCGGGCCGTCCCGTGGAGCTGCAGCGGCTGCGGGAGGAGCCGTGGATGGCGGCGCCGCCGGGCGAGCCGTCCCGGCAGGCCGTCGAGCGGCTGCTGGACACCGTCGGCGGCGCCCGGCCCGTCCCGTGGGAGTTCGAGGGCCTGCACACCATTCTCAGCCTGGTGGCGCGGGGGATCGGGATCACCGCGGTGCCCGCGCTGGCGCTGGCGGCCGGCGACCGGGGCGTGGCGGTGCGCCGGATCCCGGAATGCACCCTGGCCAGGGAGGTGTACGCGGTGACGCGGCGGGCCAGCGTGCGGCGGCCGTCGGTGGCGGTCACGCTGCGCGCGATCTACGCCGCCGCCCGCGACGTCCAGCCCGCGCCGCCGGACTCCTGACCGCTTCCGGCCGCGGCCCGCACCAAGAGAGGGAGAAATCCGAACTAAGAGACAAAACGCCTCAATAGATCGCTCTGTGGGGGGAAGTCGCAGGATGAGAGAGCAATCCGACGGACGGTCGGAACACGGACGCCCCCAGGTTCGTCAAAACGGGAAGATGCGCGCGGATCATCACGTACGGTGGTGCGAATCGTGACGGCATCCCAGGCCATGCATCAGTCCATGCACACCGATCGGGGAGCGCAGCACTCGATGGAACGACCAGCGACGACGCCGGCCGCGACGGCGGCCGGGCCCTCCGGCGCGACGGCGGTGGCCGTGGTCGCCGAGGGCGGCGGGCACCACTTCGAACTGCCGCGGATCCGGGCGCTGCTGCTGCACGCGCTCCCGCGCTTCGCCGAAGGGGTGATCGCGCCCGTCGCGGTCTTCTACGCCGCGCTGGCGCTGCTGGGACTGAACGGCGCGCTGGCCGCAGCGGTCGCGTGGGTGTACGGCGGCATCATCTTCCGCTACCTGCGCGGGCATCCCGTCTCCGGCATGCTGCTCCTCGCCGCGGTCGGCGTGACCGTGCGGGCGGTCCTGGCGGCGGCCACGCACAGCGCCGTCGTCTACTTCCTGCAGCCGACCCTCGGCACGCTGATGGTGAGCATGGCCTTCCTCGCCTCCGTGCCGCTCGGCCGGCCGCTGGCGATGAAGCTCGCCCGCGACATGGTGCCGATCCCCGAGGCCTTCTTCCGCCACGACAAGGTGCACCAGTTCTTCCTGCGCATCTCGCTGCTGTGGTCGATGGTGCTGTTCGTCAACGTCGGGCTCAGCCTGTGGATGCTGTTCAACGAGTCGATCGGCACCTACCTGTGGCTGCGCACCAGCATGGTCGCCGGCCTCGGCGCCCTGGGCGTCGGCGTCTCGGTGATGGGGTTCAAGCGGCTCCTGCGGCACGTGAACCGCGACCCCTCCCCGGCGGCCTGACCCCCGGCCCGGCCGGCCCCCCGACGTCCTGAGCTGCTGTTCCCCGGCGTCCGCGCGAACTTTTCGGGCTCCGCGCCCATCTCCCTTTGTACAGGCATTCACCGAAGACGGGTGAGTCTTGGGACTTGGGGGAGTTTCGTGACGATCAACGGGCGGCCGGCAGTGGCGGCGACCGGAATCGCGGGTGCCGTCGCGGTGCTCGCGGCGGGGTGCGGCATCGGCGGCACGGGCGTGCTGTCGGCGGGCGAGTCCGACACCACGATGACGATCACACCGGCGACCGGGACGCGCGCGGTCAAGCCGGACGCGGTGATCGAGGTGAAGGCGTCCGGCGGGAAGCTGGCGAAGGTCACCGTCCAGGGGAACAAGGGCTCGGCCGTCACCGGACGGCTCACCGGCGGCCACAAGACGTGGCGCTCGACCCGCACGATGACGCCCGGCGCGACCTACACCGTGACCGCGCAGGCCAAGAGCGGCGGCAAGCTGCGCACCGTGACCAGCGCGTTCACCACGCTGACCCCGGCGCAGACGCTGTCCATCACCGACGTCACGCCGAACCTCCCCGGGGAGAAGGTCGGTGTCGGCATGCCGATCATCCTGCAGTTCGACCGCCCGGTCGCCGACAAGGCGGCGGTGGAGAAGGTCCTGCACGTGTCCCCGGACAAGCCGGTCGAGGGCGCCTGGCGCTGGATCGGGTCCCAGGAGGTCGTCTACCGCACGAAGACCTACTGGCAGCCGCACCAGACCGTCCGGTTCCGGGCCGACCTGGCGGGCGTGAACGCCGGAGGCGGCGTCTACGGGGCCGCGGACGCCGCGGCGACGATGAACGTCGGCGCCGCGCAGATCACCACCGGCGACATCGGCGGCCACCACATGACGGTGACGCGGGACGGCCGGAAGCTGCGGACGATCCCGTTCAGCGCGGGCAACGGCGAGACCCGGGAGTTCACCACCACCAGCGGCGTCCACCTGCTGATGGACAAGGGCAACCCCGTGACGATGACGTCCCCGGGCCGGCAGCCCGGTGACCCGGGCTACTACCAGGAGGTCGTCGACAACGCGGTGCGCTTCTCCAACAGCGGCGAGTACGTCCACTCGGCGCCCTGGTCGGTCGGCTCGCAGGGGTCGGCGAACGTCAGCCACGGCTGCCTGAACGTCAGCCCCGCGAACGCCGAGTGGTTCTACGGCATCGCCCAGCGCGGCGATGTGCTCAACCTCACCGGCACCGACCGCCAGGTCGAGTGGGACAACGGCTGGAGCTTCTGGCAGCTGCCGTTCGCCAAGTGGAAGGAGGGCGGCGCCCTTGGCTGAGCACGGCGGGCCCGCCCCGGCGGCGCGCGATCCGCGCTACCGACCGTTGTCCGGTTGCAACGCTTTGATCTCGGACTACGGCCAAAACCCCGGGTCGTGGCCTCATCACGGGATTTTGTCGCTAATGTCGCTGAGATAGACGGCGGGGTTCTGGAGGTTTGACGTGCAGCGGAGGGTGTCCGCGGGTGTCCGGGCCGGTGCGGGGATGGCGGGGGCCGTGCTGCTCCTCACCACCGCCTGCTCGGGCGGCGAGAAGGAGCACGGCGTCCCGGTCGGCGAGAAGGGCGACGCCGCCGTGCCGCAGGTGACGATCGATCCGGGCAACGGCAACGGCAAGGCGGCGCCCGAGCACGGCGTGACCGTCACGGCGGCGGGCGGCACGCTGCAGCAGGTCACCGTGACCCGCAAGGGCAAGCCGGTGGACGGCGCGATGGCGGCCGACAAGAAGTCGTGGAAGTCGCGCACGCTGCGTCCCGGCTCCCAGTACCAGGTGTCCGCGGTCGCGACCAGCCCCAAGGGCAAGTCGACCACCGTCAACTCCACCTTCAAGACGCTCAAGGCGGCCAACGAGCTCGACATCACCGACGTCTCCCCGACCTCGGGCGAGAAGGTCGGCGTCGGCATGCCGATCATCGTCACCTTCAACCGCGCCGTCGGCGACAAGAAGGCCGTCGAGCAGGCCCTGGAGGTCAAGTCCAGCAAGCCCGCCACCGGCGCCTGGCACTGGGTCGGCGACACCCAGGCGATCTTCCGGACGCAGAACGGGCACTACTGGCAGCCCAACCAGAAGGTCACCTTCACCGCCAAGCTGTCGGGCGTGAAGTCGGGCAAGAAGACCTACGGGACGAGCGACTTCAGCCGCAAGTTCAGCGTCGGCGACTCCCACATCATCACCGCCAGCACCAAGACCCATCACCTGACCGTCAAGAAGAACGGCAAGAAGGTGAAGAGCTGGCCGATCAGCGCCGGCCGCGGCGGCCGCGTGGTCAACGGGGTGGACACCTACGCCACCACCAGCGGCGTCCACCTGACCATGGGCAAGGAGAATCCGGCGATCATGACGTCGGAGTGGATGGGCGTGAAGCCGGACGAGCCCGGCGGCTACAAGGAGGTCATCCCGTTCGCGGTGCGGATCTCCAACAGCGGCGAGTACATCCACTCGATGGCCTCGACGGTGTGGGCGCAGGGCCACCAGAACGTCAGCCACGGCTGCGTGAACTCCCCGCCCTCCGCGGCCCGCTGGTTCTACAAGTTCTCCTACCGCGGCGACCCGGTGATCATCACCGGCACCGACCGCGACCTGGGCTGGGACAACGGCTGGGGCTACTACCAGATGTCCTGGAAGAAGTGGGTCAAGGGCAGCGCCCTCGACCGCACCGTGACCACCGGCTGACCCCCCGGCTCTTGACTCCGCCTTGACCGGGGTGCCGCGCACAGTAAAGTCGAGGATGACGTAGGCCGGACCGCCGCCGCAACGCCCGCAGGCGGCGGCCCCGGCCCGGATCCTCACGCACTGTAGGGCGATGCACACGCGACCGGGGGACGGTGAAGGGACGGGCGGGCCCGTCAACGAGGTGGACGCCACCGTCATCGGCGGCCTCGTCCAGGCCCGTGACGTGCGCGGCGGCGTCCACCTGCACGTTCCGGCCGCCGGGCTGCCCCGGCCGCGGCAGCTGCCCGGCGCCGTCGCCCTGGTCGACCGTGACGAGGCGCTCGGTGCCCTCGACCGGGCGAGCGCCGGTCCGCCCGCCGTCGCGGTGGTGACCGGGCCGGCGGGCATCGGCAAGACCGCGGTCGCGCTGCACTGGGCACACCGCCGCCTTGACGCGTTCCCCGACGGGCAGCTGTACGCGGACCTGCGGGCGCATTCGGCCGTCCGTCCGGCACGCCCCGGAGACGTCCTCGGCGGTTTCATCCGCGGCCTCGGCGTCGCCGCCGACCGGGTGCCGTCCGGCCTGGCCGAGCGGGCCGCCCTGTACCGGTCCCTGACGTCCGGGCGGCGGTTGCTGGTCGTCCTCGACGACGCCTATTCGGTGGCACAGGTGACGCCGCTGCTGCCGGGCGCGCCCGGAGGCGTCGCCGTGGTGACCAGCCGGTGGCGGCTCGCCGCGCTGCTGGTGCACGGTGCCCGAGGCGTCCAGCTCGGTCCGCTCGGCGCCGACGCCGCGATGGAACTGCTGGGCCGGGCGCTCGGTTCCGGCCGTGTGGAGACCGAGCCGGACATGGCGGCCCGGCTGGTCGACCTCTGCGCGCGTTCGCCGCTCGCCCTCAGCGTCGCCGCCGCCCGGCTCGCCACCCGCCCGCGCTGGCCGCTCGGTGAGATGGTCGGCGCCCTCACCGAGGAGCGCCGCCGGCTCGAGGTGCTGGCGGCGCGCGACGCGGAGGGCGACATGACGGTGAGGGCCGCGCTGGAGCTGTCGTACCGAAACCTTCCCGGCCCGGCCCGGCGCCTGTACCGGCTGCTCGGCACCTACCCGGGCAGGACGTTCGACCACGGCGTGGCGGCCGCG
This sequence comes from Actinomadura sp. NTSP31, assembly GCF_041951385.1. Classification (NCBI taxonomy): domain Bacteria; kingdom Bacillati; phylum Actinomycetota; class Actinomycetes; order Streptosporangiales; family Thermomonosporaceae; genus Actinomadura; species Actinomadura sp. NTSP31. The sequence continues at coordinate 36,236 of NZ_JBGNUT010000004.1, forward strand.
CTCACCGGCACGGCGGCGACCGAGGCGGGGGAGCGGTTGGATGAACTGGCCGAGGTGAACCTGCTGGACGACGCGCCGGGCGCCCGCTACCGCTTCCACGAGCTGACCCGGCTGCACGCCCTCGGGCTGGCAGAGACCCGCGAACCGGAGCATGAACGCGCCGCGGCGCTCACCCGCCTGGCCGTTTGGACGGCCGCCGCCACGCTCGCCGCGAGCCGGGCCGCCGCGCCGTACCGGAGGCTGCCCGGCCCGCCGCCGGAGCCGGGCGTGCCCGAACCGCCGGCTTTCGACTCCGCCGCGCAGGCGCTCGGCTGGCTGGACCGGGAGTTCGCCGACCTGGAGGCGGTGGCGGAGAGGGCGCGCGCCGCCGGGCTGAACCGGGCGGCGTACCTGATCGTGGACGGGGCGTGGCCGCTGTTCCTGCACCGTGGCCGGCAGGCCCGGCGGCTCGGGTTCGACCGGATCGGGCTGTCGGCGGCCCGTGCGGCCGGCGATCGCGCGGGCGAGGCGAAGATGCTCAACCGGACCGGACTGGCACTTCGCGACCTCGCCCGCCCCGACGAGGCGGCGCGCGACTTCCTGGCCGCCCGCGACATCTGGCGGGAACTCGGGGACCGGTCCCGGCTCGCGGGCTCCGAACGCAGGATCGGCCTGCTCGAGCTGGACCGGAGCCGGTTCGACACGGCCGGCGCCCACTTCCGCTCGGCGCTGGGCGCCTACCGCGCCGCCGGCGACGACCGCCGGGCGGCGCTGACCCTCTGCGACCTCGCCGCGGCCCTCCTCGGCAGCGGGCGCGAGACGGAGGCGGCCGCGATCCTTACCGCGGCACGGGACTCCCTGGCGGCGGCCGACGACCCTTACAATCAGGCCCGCGTCCTGGTGCTGCTCGGCCGTGCCCGAGCCGCCGAAGGACGCGGGGCCGAGGAACTGGTACGCCGGGGCCTCGTGGCGATGCGCGAGATCGGTTCGGCCGCCGGCGAGGCGGACGCGCTGCTCGTCCTGGGCGACCTGGCGCTGCGGGACGGCAGGCGGGACGAGGCGCTGCGGCGTTACCACCGGGCACGCGAGGTCCTGGTGGACGCGGGCGCGTCCACCAGGACCCTCGACGAGCGGCTGGCGGCGGCCACCGACTCCGGTCAGAGCCCGAACCCGGAGTGACCGGGCCGGCGGGTCAGCGATCCCAGCGTCCCACCCGGGCCTCCGGGGGCGCCGCGTCGAGCAGTGCGGCCAGCTCCGGTGGGGGCAGCGACGCCGCGACCGGCAGCCGATGGGCGATCTTCCAGCCCGCGTGCACGACACCCGACCGCAGCGCCGCCACCGGGTCCCCGGTGTCGAGCAGGACGTGCAGGAAGGTCGCGAACAGCGCGTCGCCGGCCCCGGAGGTGTTCACCGGCGCGCCCGGCGTCACGGCCTCCACCGCGATGAGGGTCCCGTCGCGCAGTCCGAGCAGGGCGCCGCGCGGACCCCTGCCGACGCCCACCATTCGGCAGCGGCGGTGGCGCGCGAACAGCGCGGCGATCCAGGCGCGGGGCTCGCCGATCCGCTCATGGCTGCAGAACACCACGTCGGCGTGCTCCAACCACGGCCGGTCGTACTCGTCCGCCGGGTCGGCGATGCGGTGCACGTCCACCGCGATCGGCACGGCGAGGCCGGCGGCGCGAGGCACCAGCGGCCGGACGAACCGGGCGTTGGTGAGCACCGCCATGTCCGCGCCGCGCGCCTGCTCCGCCAGGAGCTCGAACGGGTAGGCGATCCGGTCGGCGGGTGCCAGGTGGGGCAGTCCCATCCGGCGCCCGCCCGGTCCCACCAGCACCAGCCCGAGGCACGACGCGGGACTGTCGACGATCCCCGGCCCGGCCAGACCCAGCCGGCCCAGCTCGCCGCGGATCAGCAGGCCCGCCGCGTCCCGGCCCACCGGGGCGCACAACCGCACGTCGTCGCCGAGCATCCGCTGGACCCGGGCGATGTGCCCCGCGGCACCGGACACGCCCGCCTCCATCCAGCCTGGACGCCGGGACGGCGCGTACCGCACGGGGAACTCTCCGACGGCGGCCGACACGTACAGGCTCACGACGCCCGCCACGACGATCGCCGCGGTCACGACGCCGCTCCCCGCACGGCCGTCCCGTCGGGCGCGGACGGGATCAGCTCGACCCTCCCGACGGCCTCCAGCAGGCAGGCCGGGCCGGAGTCCGCGCCGTGCAGACGCCCCGGGACGACGATCGCGCGGTCCAGGTCGTCGGCAGGCAGGCCCGCCGCCGTCCAGCAGTAGAGGAACGAGCCGTACACCTCCCGCCACAGATCCTCGGCGCCCGGCGGGACGGCGGCGCGCACGGTCCGGCCGGAGCGCAGCACCGCCAGGGAGCCCCCGCGGGTGTGGCCGACCGCCACGCCGCAGCCCGGGTAGCGGTGCAGCAGTGCGCCCAGGCGCGCGGTCGCGGCCGATGGCGGCCCGCCCACCGGCCCGGCGAGCACGTCGGCGGTCTCCAGCCGCCGGCCGTCCCCGCTGTCATCGTGACGGACGACCGTGTGGGCGTCCGCGGCGCGGAGCCGGCCGGGCGGCGCGGGAAGCGCCGCCTCCGACGCGGTGAACAGCGCGAGCCGCGGTTCGCGGGTCGTGCCGCCGCGCGGGATCACCAGCACGGCGGCCACGTCGCCGGCGGTGCCCCGCCCGGGCCGGGCCACGCAGAGGGCGCGGTCCAGCCCGAACAGCCGGGTGTGCACGATCCTCTCAGTCATGGCGCATCCCCTGACGGTCCAGGAACATCAGGTCTGCGGGCGGCGTCACCGGCACGGTGGCGGGTTGCGGCAGCCGCAGCAGCCGGTACATCAGCCGGCGCATGTTGCGAGCGAACCGGCCCGGCTCGGAGGTGATCCGTTCCGCGACCGGCAGCAGTGACTCCGGCCGGAAGCCGCCGGCGGCCTGTGCCAGCCGGCGGCGCAGCGAACCGCGGCCGGTGATCCGCGGCGCGCTCTCGGCCAGCCGCGCCGCCGCCGAGTCCGGCGCGACGTCAGCCTCGTGGAACGCTCCGAGGAGCACCGGGACCCCGGCCACGGCCCCGTACACCGTCGCGGACCCGTGGTCACCCAACACCCAGTCGGCGGCGGCCAGCACCGCCCGCCAGTCGGCCTCGGGCGGTACCAGCCTCATACCGCGGCGCACGCAGCCCGCCAGCCACGTCCGCACCTGCCACGACCCGTACCCCGACCACACGTTCGGGTGCAGCAGCGTCGCGACCTGGAACTCCTCCTCCGGCAGCTCCGCCATCAGCCGCGGCCACAGGCCGGGACGGCGTCCGAGCAGCGAGTGGCGCCCCCACGTCGAGGCGACGACCACCAGCTTGCGGCCGCCGCCCGCGCCCAGCGCCACCTGGTAGGAGGCCCGCCGGTCCCGGCTGGCGGCCAGCACGTCGTAGCACGGGTCGCCGACCACGCCGGCCGCCGGCAGCGCCTCCGGGCACGAGCGGGCCAGCGCCGCCCGGTCGTCGCGGTGCGCCAGCGCGATGGTCGACGGGACGAGGGCGCCGTCGTGCACCAGCCGCTGCGGATCCAGCCCGTACGCCAGCCGGCTGCCCGCCGCGCGCCCGGCGCGCCGGGCGACGAACTTGGTGTGGCCGACCCCGTGCGGCATCACGATCAGCGGCGCGTGCACCTCGTGGAGGCCGCCGTGGCTCGCCGCGATCGCGAGGTCGAACCGGGTCTGGGTCGCCTGTGCCCAGGACACCGTCGCGGCCCCGAGGCGCGCCAGGAACCGCTGCACTTCCTCGCCGAACACGTCGGGTCCCTGGGTGAACACCACCTGGACGCGCAGGTCGTTCTCCAGGAGCCGGGCCGCCTCCAGCAGCCGCTGCCCCGAGGTGACCGTGTGGACGATCATCAGGACGGTCCTGCACGCGCCGCCCGTCGCCCACCGTCCCGCGTCGAGCCCTATCGGAACCCGCCGCCATTCACTGCCTGACATCGCGCTTGTGCCCCCTTGTGGTCCGGCGCTGCGATTGTCGATTCGACGCGACCCGCCGCCGATGCTGCAGAACCGTTCTTGCGGTGTCCTTGCGGTGGCACTTGCGGGCGGGGTTGCGGAACCCCGGAGCGCCCGGCCCATACCGGCCAGGGAACACATCGCTCACTTGTGGCCATCCGAACTTGACAATGCGATGATCGTTCTTGTCAAAGACGGTCATGGCGAGGTCAGGGTGTCTTTCCCGGTGAGGGAGAGCGGATGGAATTCCGCGTGCTCGGCCAGGTGGAACTGTGGGCGCGGGGGCAGCGGCACGATCCGGGCTGGGCCAAGGAACGGCTGGTGCTCGCCGTCCTGCTGTTGAACGCCGGCCGCCCGGTGGCCACCGAGACGCTGATCGACCGGCTCTGGGACGAACGCCCGCCGGCCCGTGCCAGGGCGCTGCTGCACTCCCAGGTCACCCGGCTGCGGCGCCGCCTGCAAGCGCTGGACGGCGACATCCGGCTGCCGCACCGATCCGGCGCCTACACGCTGGAGGCCGACCCCGCGACGATCGATTACCACCGGTTCCGGGAACTGTGCGCGCAGGCCCGGTCCATCGCGGCGAGCGGCGACCCTGAGCACGCCATCACGCTGCTGCGCGAGGCGGGGACGCTGTGGCGCGGCGTCCCGCTCGGCGGCGTCGACGGCAGTTGGGCCGAGCTCAGCCGGAACGCGATCCAGCGGGAACTGCTCGGCGGAGTCCTCGACCGTCTCGCCCTGGAACTCGGGCAGGACCGCCACGCCGAGGTCCTGGCCGAGCTGGACGACCTCACCACCCGGTTCCCCGAGGACGACAAGTGCACCGAACTGCTGATGCTGGCGCTGCACCGGTGCGGCCGCACCGGCGACGCCGTCCGCGCGTTCGAGCGGCTCCGGGAGCGGCTGGACGAGCGGCTGGGCGTCGCGCCCGGCGCCGACGTGCGCGACCTGCACCGGCGCATCATGGCGGCCGACCCCGAGTTGACGCGCGCGGCGCCCCGCCCGCGCAGCGCCCGCCCGCCCAACGATCTGCCGGGCGACCTGCACACCTTCACCGGGCGCGAGGCCGAGCTGGCCCGGCTCACCGAGCTGGCCGGCGAGGACGGCACCGCGGTCACCGTGCTCGCCGTCGACGGGATGCCGGGCGTGGGCAAGACCGTCCTGGCGGTGCGCCTCGCGCACCGGCTCGCCGCCCGCTATCCGGACGGGCGGATCTTCCTCCCTCTGCACGCCCACGACGCCGCGCAGGACCCGCTCGGCCCGGCCTCGGCGCTCGAACGGCTGCTCCTGGCCTTCGGCGTCCACGAGGACCGCTTCCGCCCGACCCTGGACGAGCAGTCCGCGCTGTGGCGGAGCGAGTTGGCCGGCCGCCGGGTGCTGCTGGTCCTCGACGACGCGTCGGGCCATGAGCAGATCCGGCCGCTGCTGCCCGGCACGCCCGGCAGCCTCGTCGTCGTCACCAGCCGGCACCGGCTCGCGGGACTGGAGGGCGCCCGTCCGCTCAGCCTGGACGTGCCGGGGACCGATGACGCGGCCGAGCTGCTCGCCCGGGCCGCCGGCGGGCGTGCCGCCCCGGGCGATCCGGGAGTGCGGGCGGTCGTTCGCCTGTGCGGGCGGCTTCCGCTCGCCCTCCGGCTGGCGGGCGCCCGGCTCCTGCACCGGCCGGGCTGGAGCGCCGCCGACCTGGCCGAGAGGCTCGGCGAGGGCCGCGATCCGCTCACCGAGATCCGGGCGGAGGACCGGGAGCTGACCGCCGTGTTCCGGCTGTCGTACACCTGCCTTCCGGACCCCGACCGGGAGGCGTTCCGCCTCCTCGGCCTGCATCCGGGCGCCGACATCACCGCCGCCGACACCGCCGCGCTGCTCGGCACCGGGCGGGCCCGGGCGGAGGCCGTCCTGGAGACGCTGCTCGACCATCACCTGATCACCGGGCCGCGTCCCGGCCGCTACCGGTTCCACGACCTGGTCCGCGAGTACGCGGCCAGGCTGGCCGCCGACGACCCGCCGGCCGGGCACGCGGCGGCCGTCGACCGGGTCCTGGACCACTACCTCGGCAGGGCCGAGCGCGCGGAGCGGCTCCTCGGCGCACAGCGGGACGGGCCCGCCGACGACGGCGCGCCGGAGCCGCCGCTCGATTCCGCCGACGGCGCGCGGCGCCGGCTCGCGGCGGAGACCGGCGACCTGGTCCGGGCCGCCCTGTGCGCGGCGGACACCGGCCGCGAGCGGGCCGCGGCCTCCTTCGCCGCGATCCTCGCCCCACTTCTGGAGGCCGCCGGGCAGTGGGGCGACGCCACCCGGTTGCAGGAGCGCATGGCCGAGGCGGCGCGCGGCGGCGGGGACGAGGCCGGCCTCGTCCGGGCCCTGACCGAGTTGAGCCGGCTCCTTTGGCGGGCGGGCGACCACGACAGGGCCCTCGTCGCCGCGGACGAGGGGCTGCGGATCGCGCGGGCCCGCGATGACCGGCGGGCGGCGGCCGCGCTGCTCGACCAGCTCGGCCTCGTCCACTGGCACCGCTCCGAATTCGACGTCGCGCTCGGCTATTACGAGCAGGCACTGGCGGGCTACCGCGCCGAGGCGCACGCCGGGGGAGAGGCCGAGGTGCTCAATCATCTCGGCATCGTGCTGTGGCACCTCGGGCGCTACACGGAGGCGGCCGAACGGATGAACGCGGCCCTCGACCTCTACCAGGACATCGGGGACGCGCGCGGCCGGCAGATCATGCTGAACAACATCGGTGACATCGAGGCGGGTGCCGGCCGGTACGACGCCGCCCTCCGCCACTACCTGGACGCCGCCGGCATCCGGGAGATGAACCGGCAGCACCAGGCGATCTGGCTGAACAACGTCGCGACCGTCCACCGCGAGACCGGCCGCGCGGACGAGGCGATCGGCCGCTACCGGGAGGCCCTCGCCATCTACCGGGAGATCGGCGACCGGCGCGGCGAGTGCGACTCGCTCAACAACATCGGCGCCTGCTTCGCCCAACTCGGACGCGACGGCGAGGCCGCCGTGCATCATCGGCAGGCCCTCGGCCTCGCGCGCGAACTGTACGAGCGGTTCGAGGAGGCCCGTGCCCTGCACGGCCTCGGCGAGACGCACCTGCGCGCGGGACGCGCCGCGGTCGCGCGCGCCCATTTCGAGGGCTCCCTCGCGCTCGCCCGTGCGATGGCCGACGCCTACCAGGAGGCGCGCGCCCTCGACGGCCTCGGCGAGGTGGCCGCACGGACCCGCGGGCCGGCCCACGCCGAGGCGCACCGTCGCAAGGCCCTGGAACTCTATGAGGTTCTGGGTGTTCCGGAGGCGGATGTCCTCCGGGCGCGCCTTCTGGACTCCGGTGACGCCTCCGAGGGCTGAAAGCGTAGATAGTGGCATTTATTGTGAAATGCCGTTCTAAGATGCACCGAAAAGTCGCCCGCTTCACCGGTGTTCTGCGGGCGAGTTTGGTGACCGTCATGCTAAGTTTCTGGGAGTTCGCCGCCGATGGGAAAAATGTCGGAGACGAAAAATACTCATAGATAAGGACGCACTATGCGTATATTGGCGGGCCTCACCCTGACGGGGGGCATGTTCATGACATGTATCCCCGTCGTCGAGCATTTCCTCCGGCCGCTGATGGCATGAGGGACTGACCCGTCCCGAGGGGAGGGCCGGTGCGACCATCGACGGTCGCGCCGGCCCTTTCCGCGCCGCGGGCGCGCCGCCCTGGGGTCAGGTGCGTTGGAGGAGGCCTCGGACGTAGGCGGCCTGGCCGGCGTGCTGGAGGTCGTCGGAGATCACGCTGATCAGGCGGACCGCGAGGGTGACGGGCGGGTCCCAGGCCGTGTCGACGACGCGTTCGAGGTCCTTGTCGGTCAGCGTGCCGACGTAGTCGACGGTCCGGTCGTGCACGGCGTCGTGGTAGCCGGTGAGCAGGTCCGCCGACTCGACCCGGACGGCCGCGACCTGGTCCGGGTCGTGGCCGTAGCCGGTCTCGGACGGGTCGAGCGGCAGCTTGAACCGGTCCGCCCAGCCGGCGGACGTCCAGACCTGGGCGGTGCCGGCGGCGTCGGCGATGTGGTCGTCCTGGACGCGGGTCAGGTGCCACACGAGCCAGGCGATGGAGTTGGCCTCGGCGTCGGCGCGGAAGGCGAGCCGGTCCGGGCCGAGCCCGTCGGCGGCCTCGTGGACCACCTCCTGGATCCGGTCGAAGGCGTCGGTGAGCAATTGCGCACTGGTCATCTTCCCGACGCTACCCCGCGGGCGTCCGCTCTCAGCGCACGGCCGGGCGCGGTGCGGTGCGCCGCGCCAGGATGGGGCGATGGTCAACACACGCCTTGAGGGCGCCATCGAACTGCCCGGAGGCTCCTCTGGCCGGACTTCCTGCTGCCCCGCGACAAGGAGCGCGCCGTCGCGCTCATCCGCGACCTGCACGCGCGCGCCGGCGCCGGGGAGCGGGTCGAGGTCGCCTGCGGCGGCGGCGTCGGCCGCACCGGCACCGTGATCGCCTGCCTGGCCGTGCTGTCCGGGGTGCCGGCGGAGCGCGCCGTCGCCTGGACGCGGGAGAACTACCACCGCAAGGCGGTCGAAACGCCCTGGCAGCGCCGCTGGGTGCTGCGCTTCCCCCGCGAGTAGCGGCCGTAGAGCGGGTACGTCAGCGGCATGAGCACACCCGCGACCGGCCCGCCCGCGCCGCCCGACCGCGGCTTCGCCCAGGAGTTGCGCGACGCCGTGACGGTGCGCTCCTTCGCCCTGGTCGTGGGCGTGCTGATCCTGCAGCTGGCGTTCATCCTGTCCTACATCGGCGCGTTCCACTCGCCGTCCCCGCACCGCATCCCGGTCGCCGTCGTCGCCCCCGGACGGACGGCGGCGCAGGTCGCCGCCCAGCTGAACGGGCTGAGGGACGCGCCGCTCAAGGCGCGGACGGCCCCGAGCGAGCGGCGGGCCCGGCGGCTGATCCTGGACCGGACGGTGGACGCGGCGATCGTCGTGGAACCGCGCGGCAGCACCGACACGCTGCTGGTGGCGTCCGCGAGCGGCCCCGCCGTCTCCAGCACGACCCAGCAGATCGCGGCCGGGATCGAGCAGTCGCGGCACCGGCAGGTGCGGACGGTGGACATCCGGCCCCCGGCCGCCGGGGACGGCCGGGGCCTGTCGTCGTTCTACCTGGTCATCGGCTGGATCGTGGGCGGCTACCTGGCGGCGGCGATCCTCGGCCTCGCCGGCGGCGCGCGCCCGGCGAACCTGCGCCGCACCGTCATCCGGCTGGGTGCGCTCGCGCTGTACTCGATCGTGTCCGGGTTGGGCGGCGCGATCATCGCCGGGCCGGTCCTGGGCGCGCTGGACGGGCACTTCTGGGCCCTGTGGGGCATCGGCGCGCTGGTCGTCATGGCCGCCGCCGCCACGACCGTCGCGTTCCAGATCCTGCTCGGGATGCTCGGCGTCGGGTTGGCGATCCTGGTGTTCGTCGTGCTCGGCAACCCGAGCGCCGGCGGCGCCTACCCGATGACCCTGCTGCCGGCGTTCTGGCGGGCCATCGGGGAGTGGCTGCCCACGGGCGCGGGGACGACCGCGGTCCGCAACACCGTCTACTTCTCGGGCCATGCGACGGCGCACGCGCTGGGAGTGCTGGCCGGCTACGCCGTCATCGGGTCGGTGGTCGCCGTCGCCGCGTCGGCGGCGCACCTGCGGTACATGAGGCTCGTCCCGGAGAGGCCGGCGGCGAGCAGCAGCACGCAGAGCCAGGCGAACCAGTCGCCGAAGCGGGAGTAGACGGTCCGGACGCCGCGTGCGGGGAGCGCCGCGGTGACGGAGGTGAACCCGGGCCCGCCGGTGGCGCGTTCGGCGAGCACCCGGCCGTAGGGGTCGCTGACCAGGAGCGTCCCCGCGCGGGCCGCCCGTGCGACGGTCAGCCCGCTCTCGACGCCGCGGACGAGCGCCATCCGCCCGTGCAGCCGGCCGTCGCCGGTGAAGTCCCAGGCGGGCGCGTACAGCACCGTCGCGCCGCGGGCCCGGTAGGCGCGGACGAGGCCCGGGAAGTCCAGGTCCTTGCAGATGGCGAGGCCGCGGCCGGGGGAGAGGAACGCGAGATCGGAGCCCGGAGTGAGGCCGTCCTCCAGCCCGGGGATCATGTGGTGCTTGAAGTACAGGGCGGGCGGGCCGCCGTCCGCGCGGATCCCGAGCGCGGCGTTGCGCGCCGTCCCCTCGGTCGTCAGGACGAGCCCGGCGACGATGTCCTCGTGGCGTTCGGCGGCGAGCCGCGCCAGCGGCCCGGTGAGCGCGGGAAGGGTCGACTCGTCCGCCGCGAACGTCTTCTCCGGCAGGACGACCGTGCCGGCGGGCGCCGTCGCGCGGATCGCGGCGAGGTAGCGGCTCAGCAGGTCGCGGCCCTGCGGTGTCGCGAGGTCGATCGTGTCGTCGGGACGGTCGGTGTCGAGCAGCGTGACGGTCGCCCGCGAGGGGTCGTGGGGCTGCCGGAGCCGCCAGCCGCCGTAGGCCAGCGGCAGGACGAGGACGAGCGCGGCGGCGAGCAGCACCCGCCACCGCCGCGCGGCGCCGGGCGCGGCGGCCGCCGCCACGGCCGCGGGGACGCCCATGACGAGGAACGTGATCCCCCACGGGCCGGTCAGCGACGCGGTCTGCACGACCGGCGGGACGTCCGCCTGCGTGTAGGCCAGGCTCAGCCACGCGCCGTGCGGCGCCGCCAGGGACAGCGCGTACTCCAGCGCCGCCCAGCCCGCCGGGACGGTCAGCGCGGCGACGAGCGGGAAGCCGCGCAGCAGCAGCCGCCGGAAGGCCAGCACGAGCAGGCCGAACACCAGCGCGGTGCCGACGATGATCCCGGCCGCCGCAGGCGGCGGCATCTCCAGGGTGCCGAGGTAGTAGGGCCACATCCGGCTCTGCCCGGCGAGCCAGGCGACGGACGCGGCGGCGAACGCGGCCCGTCCGCCGACCCGCGGCGCGAGCCACAGGACGGGCAGCGGGCCGAGCCAGGTGAGCCAGGCCACGGGATGCAGCCCGGTGCCGAACAGCAGCAGGACGGACGACAGCAGTGTCGAGACGATGACGGTCATGGAGCGAGCCTCGGCCGCGCGGGCCCCGCGCCGCGTCGCCGGGACGAGGGAATCCGCGCCTCACTCCCGCGGGTATCAGTCCGCGGGGTCGCCCGGGACGACCAGCCCGGACTCGTAGGCGAACACGACCGCCTGCACCCGGTCCCGCAGCCCGAGCTTGCCCAGGACATGGCTGACGTGCGTCTTGACGGTGTGCTCGCTGACGACCATCGCCCCGGCGATCTCCGCGTTGGACCGGCCCCGCGCCACCTGCCGCAGCGTCGCGGCCTCCCGCTCGGTCAGCCCGGCGAGCCGCGCCGCGAGCCGCGGGACGACGCCGTGGCCGGGCCGCCGCACCAGGTCCTCGACCAGCCGCCGCGTCACCGCCGGCGCGAGCAGCGCGTCCCCGGCGGCGACGACCCGGACGGCGTCCGCCAGCTCGTCGCGCCGGATGTCCTTCAGCAGGAAGCCGCCCGCGCCCGCCCGCAGCGCGTCGTAGACGTGCTCGTCGGTGTCGAACATCGTCAGCACGAGCACCTTGGCGGGCAGCGTGGCGCAGATCCGCTCCGTCGCCTCGATCCCGTTCATCACGGGCATCCGCACGTCCATCACGACGACGTCAGGGCGCAGCTCCCCGGCGGCGCGGACGGCGGCGGCGCCGTCCGTCGCCTCACCGACGACGGTCATGTCCGGCTGCGCGTCCAGGATCATCGTGAACGCGGCGCGGAAGAGGTCCTGGTCGTCGGCGACGAGAACGCGCAGCGCCGGATCGTCCGTCACGGGCTCATTCAACCGGAAGCCGGGCCAGAACGGTGAATCCGCGCGGGCCCGGTCCGGTCCGCACGGCGCCGCCGCAGGCGGCCGCGCGCTCGCGCATCCCGGCGAGACCGTGCCCGGACGCGGCGGGCTCGCCGCCCCGGCCGTCGTCGGCGATCTCGATCTCCAGCGCGTCCCGCCAGCGCACCGCCACGGTCACGGCGGCCACCGGACCGGCGTGCTTGCGGACGTTGGTGAGCGCCTCCTGCACGATCCGGTACGCGGCGACGCCGGCGTCCGGCGCGATCGGGCGCGGCTCGCCGTCCACGGTCAGCGCGGCCGGCAGCCCGCAGTCGCGCACGAGGTCGGGCAGCGTCGCCAGACCCGGTTGCGCGCTGCTGGGCGCCGCCGCGTCGTCGCGCAGCGCGTCCAGGATGGTGCGCAGCTGGGCCAGCGCGCCGCGTCCGGTATCCGCGATCCGCCCGAACGCCTCGTCCGCCCGGTCCGGGCCGGCGAGCGGCGCCGCCTCGGCCTGCACCACCATCAGCCCGACGGAATGGGTGAGGACGTCGTGCATGTCGCGGGCGATGCGGGCCCGCTCGGCGGTGGCGGCCATCGCCCCCTCCTGCTCCAGCCGGCGCGTCCGCTCGGCGTGCTCGGCGGCCTGCGCGCGGCGGGCCTGCTCGACCGTCCCGAGCGCGAACGCGGCGGTGAAGGCGGTGCCGAGCAGCGGGTACACGTCGGAGTCCTCGCCCGGCAGCACGATCGAGGCGTAGACGGAGGCGGTCAGCAGGGGGACCGACAGCAGCCGCAGCAGCGGCCGGCCCAGCGCGGCGATCGTGTAGACGGCCACGAGCGGCCCCCACGGCAGCAGCAGCGGCTTCTGCCACACGACCAGCGCGGTCATCGCGAGGCCCACGACGATGCCGACGCACAGCGGGGCGCGGCGCCGCCACAGCACCGGGACGGACGCGAGCAGCGCCAGCGCCACCACCCACCACGGCCGCGCCGCCCACAGCGCCGGCGCCACGGTCGCGGCGGTGACGGCGGCGGCCACCGCCCGGTCGGCGGTCCTCGCGTCGCGCATGCCGCCAGTGTCGGGGACCGGGGCCGCCGCGCACCTCACCCGCGCGAGTGAGACACCGCCTCGTCCTCGCGGACGGCATGGACGCCGCGGGCCGGTGGCGGCCCGGGTATGCGGGACGGCAGCCGGGCGGTGACGACGAGGCCCCCGCCGGCCCGCGGCTCCGCCGTCACCGTCCCGCCGTGCGCGCCCGCGATCGCGCGGACGATCGACAGGCCGAGCCCCGACCCGCGGTCCGAGCGCACCCGGTCGTTGCCCAGCCGGCGGAACGGCTCGAAGATCGTCTCTATCTCGTAGGCCGGCACGGCGGGCCCGGTGTTGGCGACCCGCACCTCGGCCCAGCCGTCCCGGCCGCGCGTCGACACCCACAGCTCACCGCCCTCGCGGTTGTGCCGGATCGCGTTCTCCACGAGGTTCTGCACGAGCCGCTCCACCAGGACCGGGTCACCCGTGGTCGGCGCGGGGCCGAGCCGCCGGTCCGCGGTGACCCCGTGCCCGCGGGCCTCCGGCGCGGCCTGGTCCAGGACGTGCCCGGCGACGTCCGCCAGGTCCAGCGGGTCGGTGCCGGCCACGGCGTTCTCCGTCCCGGCGAGTGTGAGCAGCCCGTCGATCAGCCGCTCGTGCCGGGTGTTGACGACCAGCAGCGACTCGCCGAGCCGCTTGACGTCGCCGGTCGCGTCCGGGCGGCGGAGCGCCACGTCCACCAGCGTCCGGTTGATGGCGAGCGGGGTGCGCAGCTCGTGCGAGGCGTTCGCGACGAACCGGCGCTGCCCGTCGAACGCGCGGGCGAGGCGGCCGAGCATGGTGTCGAAGGCGTCCGCCAGCTCCTTGACGTCGTCGCGGGGCCCCTCGTAGCCGATCCGCTCGGTGAGGTCGTGGCTGCGCGCCACCCGCCCCGCCGTCTCGGTGATCTTGTGGACGGGGCGCAGCGCGCGGTCGGCCAGCAGCCAGCCGAACCCGAGCCCGGCCGCGCCGACCAGCCCGAGCGCGATCCCGCCCTGCGTCAGCAGCGCGTTCAGCGTGTCGGCCTTGTAGTCCCGCTTCGCCCTGATCAGCACGCCCTGCATCTCGCCCGGCGTGATCTTCTTGCCGGTCTCGGGGACGGCGGCCGCGCCGGCCGGCGCCTGTGTGTAGACCCGGTCGCTGGGGCCGCCCTGCGTGGAGCCGCTGATCTCCTTGGGGCCGGCCTGCGCGAGGTTGTTCTGCACCAGCAGGTACGTCAGCCCGAGCAGGACGATGCCGGCGCCGAGGAACAGGCCGGTGTAGAGCAGGGTGAGGCGCATCCGGATGGTGGGGCGGACGCGTTCGGCGAGGCGGTTCACGGGATCCGGTACCCCGCTCCCGGCACGGTCTCGATGACCTGCGGTTCGCCGAGTTTGCGGCGCAGCTTCATCAGCGTCACCCGGACGGTGTTGGTGAACGGGTCGGTGTGCTCGTCCCACACCTTCTCCAGCAGCCGCTCCGCCGACACGATCGTCCCGTCGGCGCGCAGCAGCTCGGCGAGCAGCCCGAACTCCTTGCGGGCCAGCCGCACGTACCGGCCGTCCCGCACGACCTCCTGGCGGGACGGGTCCAGCCGGATGCCCGCGCGCTCCAGCGCGGGCGGCGCCGCCGGGCGGGCCCGCCGGCCGAGCGCCAGGATCCGCGCGACCAGCTCCTCGAACGCGAACGGCTTCGTCAGGTAGTCGTCCGCGCCGATCCGCAGGCCGTCGACGCGCGCCGGGACGGCCGCGGCGGCGGTGAGCATCAGCACCCGCACCAGCGCGCCCGACTCCACCACGGCGCGGCACACGTCGTCGCCGTGCACCACCGGCAGGTCCCGGTCCAGGACGAGGACGTCGTAGTCGTTGACGCCGAGCCGTTCCAGCGCGGCGTCCCCGTCGTACACCACGTCCACCGCCAGCGCCTCGGCCCGCAGGCCCTCGGCGATCGAGTCGGCGAGCATCCGCTCGTCCTCGGCGATCAATACGCGCACCTCTGCCGTCCTCAACCTCGGCCCGGACCGTCGGCGCCCAGCCTCCGCCATCGGGCGTAACGCCGGCATAACGCGTTCCGGTTACGGCGGGGTTACCCGCCGGACGCTGGACTTGCGCTCGCCCGCCGGCGTCCGCCCGGCGGCCGGAGGAGACCGACCGATGAGACGGAACACGCTCGCGATGCTGGCCCTGGTGCCCGCCCTCGCCCTGGGGCTCCAGGGATGCGGCGGCGGGGACGGCGGCGGCACCGGCGCGTCCAAGACCGCGAGCGACGAGGCCAAGATGCGCAAGTTCGCCCAGTGCATGCGCGACAACGGCGTCGACATGCAGGACCCGAAGGACGGCCGGGTCGAGATCCGGGCGAGCGCGCAGCCCTCGGCGCGCGGCGGCCCGGAGCACACCGATCCGAAGATCGAGGCGGCGCAGAAGAAGTGCGCGCACCTCATGCCGAACGGCGGCAAACCGCAGAAGCCGTCCACGGCGGAGCTGGCCAAGATGCGCGCCTACTCCAAGTGCATGCGCGACCACGGCATCACCGCGTTCCCCGACCCGAAGCCCGACGGCGGCATGCAGATCGAGGCCGGCGAGGGGACGGGGATCGACCCGCAGAGCCAGACCTTCAAGGCCGCCGACAAGGCGTGCCAGAAGTACCAGCCGGGCGGCCGCAAGGGCGCCCCCAGGCTCTCCGGCGGAGGCGGGAAGTGAGTCGGAGGCGCACGGCCGCGCTCGGCGCGGCGGGCGTCGTGGTGGTCGGCGGCGCCGGCCTCGCCGCCGCCGGGCTGGGCGGCGGCGACGGCCCGTCGGCCGCGCACAGCACGCTGCCGCCCGCGACCGCGGCGGTCGAGCGGACGACCCTCGTCGAGACCCAGAAGGTGGACGGGACGCTCGGCTACGGCACGTCCCGCACCATGTCCGCCGCGGGCCGCGGAACGCTGACCTGGCTGGCCGGCGAAGGGGCCGTGGTCACGCGCGGGCAGCCGGTGTACCGGGTCGACAACGAGCCCGTGCCGCTGCTGTACGGGAAGCTGCCCCTCTACCGCACCCTCTCCGAGGGGACGAAGGGCGCCGACGTCCTGCAGTTCGAGAAGAACCTCGCCGCGCTCGGCTACACCGGGTTCACCGTCGACAAGACCTACAGCTCCGCGACCGCGGCGGCCGTGAAGCAGTGGCAGGACGACCTCGGGGTGGACGAGACGGGGACGATCGCGCCCGGGGCCGCGGTCGTCGCGTCCGGCCGGATCCGCGTCGCCGACCACAAGGCGCAGGTCGGCGACAAGCTCGGCGGACCGGTGCTGACCTGCACCGGAACCACCCGGGTGGTGGGCGTCGAGCTGGACGTGCAGTACCAGCGGCTGGTCAGGAAGGGCGCCCAGGTCGAGGTGGTGCTGCCCGACGACAGCACGACGAAGGGCACGATCAGCTCGGTCGGGAAGGTCGCCACCCAGGGGCAGGGCGACGACCCCTCCACCGTCCACCTCACCATCGCCCTCCAGAGCCGGCGCTCGCTCGGCTCCTACGACAAGGCGCCCGTAAGCGTGAACCTCATCGCCGGCAGGCATCCGAACGTGCTGGCCGTGCCGATCGCCGCGCTGCTGGCGGAGGGCGACGGCGGGTACGCGGTGCAGGTCGTCCAGAACGGGACGGTCCGCACCGTCGCGGTGGAGACCGGCGTGTTCACCGACGGCAAGGTCGAGGTCTCCGGATCCGGCCTGTCGGAGGGCATGAAGGTGGGGGTGCCCTCATGACGCCGGTCGTGGAGCTGCGCGAGGTCACCAAGACCTACCCGGGCGGCGTCACCGCGCTGGACGCGGTGTCGGTCACCGTGGGGAAGGGCGAGCTCATGGCGATCGCCGGCCCGTCCGGTTCCGGCAAGTCGACGATGCTGCATCTGCTCGGCACCCTCGACCGGCCGAGCACCGGGACCGTGCTGGTGGAAGGCCGGGACGCGTCCTCGATGAGCGACCGCCGCCTGTCGGCGCTGCGCGCCCGCCGCATCGGGTTCGTGTTCCAGCAGTTCCATCTCGCGGCCGGGGTCAGCGCGCTCGACAACGTCGCCGACGGCCTGCTCTACGGGGGCGTGCCGCTCGCGCAGCGGCGCCGCAGGGCGCGCCGGGCGCTGGAGAGCGTCGGCCTCGGGCACCGTCTGGGCCACCGGCCGCACCAGCTGTCCGGGGGCGAGAAGCAGCGGGTCGCGATCGCCCGCGCCGTCGTCGGGGAGCCGGCGCTGCTGCTGGCCGACGAGCCGACCGGCGCGCTGGACTCGGCGTCCGGCGCCGGCGTGCTCGGCCTGCTGCACGAGCTGGCGGGCGGCGGCACCACGGTCGTCCTCATCACCCATGACCGCGACATCGCCGCGGCGATGCCCCGCCAGGTCCGGATGCGCGACGGGCGGATCGTCCACGACGACGCCGGACTGGAGGCGGCGCGATGACCCTCACCGCACCGCCGCCGAGGAGCGGCGACGTCCCCGCGCGCCTCGGCCCGGCCGACGTCGTGCGCGTCGGCGCCGCCGGGCTCCGCGCCCGCCCCATGCGGGTGTTCCTGTCCGCCCTCGGCATCGCGATCGGCATCGCCGCCATGATCGCCGTGGTCGGCATCTCCACCTCCAGCCGCGCCCAGCTCCAGGCCACCCTGGACGAGCTCGGCACCAACCTGCTGACCGTCGCGCCCGGCAAGGACCTGTTCGGCGCGGACAGCGAGCTGCCCGCGGAGGCGACCGGCATGGTCGGGCGGATGCGCGACGTCGAGTCGGCGTCCGCCACCGGCAAGCTGGAGGACGCCGACGTCTTCCGCAACGACCACATCCCCCAGGGCCAGACCGGCGGCATCTCGGTGCTCGCCGCCCGCCTCGACCTGCCCCGCACCGTCGGCCTCACCATGGCCGCGGGCACCTGGCTGAACGCCGGCACGGCCCGCTACCCCGCGGTGGTCCTCGGCTCGGACGCCGCCGCGGCGCTCGGGATCTCCACGCCGAACGTCCAGGTCTGGCTCGGCTCGCAGTGGTTCACCGTCGTCGGGATCCTGGCCCCGGACCCGCTCGCCCCCGAACTGGACAGCGCCGCGCTCGTCGGCTGGGACGCCGCGGCCGCCCACCTCGGCTTCGACGGGCACCCCACCACCCTCTACGCCCGCGCCCGCAAGGACGCGGTGGTGCGGGCCCGGAACCTGCTGGCCGCCACCGCCGACCCCGAATCGCCCACCGAGGTCGAGGTCGCCCGCCCGTCCGACGCGCTCGCCGCCGAGAACGCCACGGACGAGACGTTCACCGCGCTGCTGCTCGGCCTCGGCGGCGTCGCGCTGCTGGTCGGCGGCGTCGGCGTCGCCAACACCATGGTGATCTCCGTGCTGGAGCGCCGCGCCGAGATCGGGCTGCGCCGCTCCCTCGGCGCCACCCGCGGCCAGATCCGGCTCCAGTTCCTCACCGAGTCGCAGCTGCTCGCCGGCCTCGGCGGCGTCGGCGGCGTCGCCCTCGGTATCGCCGTCACCGCCGTGTTCGCGGCGACGCAGGGATGGCCGACGGTCGTCCCGGTCTGGGCGATGGCGGGCGGCGTGCTCGCCACCCTCCTGATAGGCGCCGTGGCAGGCCTCTACCCGGCGATCCGGGCGGCCCGCCTCGCCCCCACCGAGGCGCTGGCGGCGGTGTGACCCAGCGGCGGTGTGACCCAGGGGGCTGTGCCGGCCCGGAGGGCGCCCCCTGGAATCCCCGTCAACGACCGACAGGCCGTTTCACGCCTGGCGTGAAACGGCCTGTCGGTCGGCGGGCGTGCCCTGGGTGCCGCCTTTACCGGACGCCGTAGAGGTGCTCCAGGGCGAGCTGGTCGAGGCGCTCGAAGGCGCCGCCGCGGGCGGCGAGCGCCTCGATGTCGGGGGACGCCTCGCGGACGGCGCGCCAGTCCTCGCCGTCGGCGAGGGTCGGGACGGCCAGCTCGTCGAGCTTCGCGACGCGCAGGGCCTCCTGCACCTCGGGGTCGGCGCGGAAGGCGCGGACCTTCTCGCGCAGGATCAGCCAGTTGCGCATGCAGGCCTTCGCCGACTCCCAGACGCCCTCGTCGTCCTCGGTGCGCGGCGGCTTGAAGTCGAAGTGGACCGGGCCGCTGTAGTCGCTGTTCTCGATGAGGTCGACGACCCAGAACGCGCCGCGCGCGTTGCCGGCGCCGAACCGCAGGTCCTGGTCGTAGCGGGGGCCGTGCTGGCCGTTCAGGTCGATGTGGAACAGCTTGCCCTGCCACAGCGCCTGCGCGAGGCCGTGCGCGTAGTTGAGGCCGGCCATCTCCTCGTGGCCGACCTCGGGGTTGAGGCCGACGTTCTGGGAGTACTCCAGCGTCTGGATGAACGCGAGCGCGTGGCCGATGGTCGGCAGCAGGATGTCGCCGCGCGGCTCGTTCGGCTTCGGCTCGATGGCGAAGCGCAGGTCGTAGCCCTGGTCGGCGACGTAGTCGCCGAGGACGTCGAACGCCTCCTTGTAACGGTCCAACGCGGCGCGGACGTCCTTGGCGGCGCCCGACTCGGCGCCCTCCCGGCCGCCCCAGCACACGTAGGTCTTCGCGCCCAGCTCGGCCGCGAGGTCGAGGTTGTCCATGACCTTGCGCAGCGCGAACCGGCGGACCTCGCGGTCGTTGGCGGTGAACGCGCCGTCCTTGAAGACCGGGTGGGAGAACAGGTTGGTGGTCGCGGTGGTCACGACCAGGCCCGTCTCGTCCAGGGCCTTCTTGAACGCGTCGATCTTCTCCTGGCGCTCGGCCGGCGAGGCGTCGAAGTCGAACACGTCGTTGTCGTGGAAGTTGACGCCGTAGGCGCCGATCTCGGCGAGCTCGCGGACGGCGCGGTCGGCGGCCATCGGCGGCCGGGTGCCGGGGCCGAACACGTCGACGCCCTGCCAGCCGACCGTCCAGATGCCGAACGAGAACCGGTCTTCCGGTACGGGCGTGTAGTCGCTCATGGGAATTCCTCTCAGATCTGCGGGGCGGTGTCGCGCAGCGCGGCGTAGCGCGCGCGGATCCGCTCCGCGTCCGCCGCGTGGTCGATGGTGTGCCCGGTGGCGGGCGGCGCGGGCCAGTGCGGTGGTTCCGGCGTCCCGGCCAGCGCCCACGCCGCCTGGCGGGCGGCGCCGAGGGCGACGTACTCGGCGGGTTCCGGCACCGTGACCGGCGTACCCAGGATCGCCGGGGCAAGCGCGCGGACGGCCTCCGAGCGGGCGCCGCCGCCGATGAGCAGGGTGCGGCGCGGCGTCACGCCCTGCGCGGCGAGATGGCCGACCGCGTCGGCGAGGGAGCACAGCAGCGCCTCCACCGCCGCCCGCGCGATGTTCTCGCGCGTGGCGTTCGACGTGGTCAGCCCTGCGAGGACGCCGGTCGCGTCCGGCCGGTCCGGGGTGCGCTCGCCGTCGAGGTAGGGCAGCAGCGTCAGGCCGCCCGCGCCCGGCTCCGCGGCGAGCGCGAGCGCCGACAGCTCGTCCAGGCCCGCGCCGGTCATGGACGCGGCGGCCGACAGGATCCGGGCCGCGTTCAGCGTGCAGACGAGCGGCAGGAACCGGCCGGTCGCGTCGGCGAACCCGGCGACCAGGCCGGACGGGTCGGCGGCGGCGGAGTCCGCGACGGCGAACGCCGTCCCGGACGTGCCGATCGACACCACGACGTCGCCCGGCTCCAGCCCGAGGCCGAGCGCGGCGCCCATGTTGTCGCCGGTGCCCGGCCCGATCGCCGCGCCCCAGGACGTCTCGCCGACCGTCTCGCCGGGACCGGCGACGCGAGGCGGCGCGGCGTCGTGGCCGAGCGCGGCGCGCAGCAGGTCGGGGAGGTAGGCGCCGGTCGCGGGGGACCAGTAGCCGGTGCCGGACGCGTCGCCCCGGTCGGTGACCGGTTCGGTCGCGCCGAGCCGCCACGTCAGCCAGTCGTGCGGCAGCATCACCCGCTCGGTGCGGCGGGCGTTGTCCGGCTCGTGCTCGGCCATCCAGCGCAGTTTGCCGACGGTGAACGAGGCGAGCGGCACGCTGCCGGTGCGCTCCGCCCACGCCTTCGGGCCGCCGTGCTCGGCGACCAGGGCGCGGGCCTGCGGCGCCGAGCGGGTGTCGTTCCACAGCAGCGCGGGCCGCACGACCTCGCCGGCGCCGTCGAGCGCGACCATGCCGTGCTGCTGGGCCGCGACGGCGACCGCGTCGGCGCGTTCGAGCACCTCGCGGACCTGGGACAGCGCGTCCCACCAGTGCCGGGGGTGGCATTCGGTGCCGTCGGGGTGCGGCGCGGAGGCCCGCGCGACGACGGCGCCGTCCTCGGCGCGGCAGAGCACGACCTTCGTCGACTGCGTCGACGAATCGACGCCCGCCACCAGGGTCTCGGCCATCCGCCCTCTTTCGTAAAGACTTTGGACTAAAGAAACTAGCAGATGACCTGGGCCCTGCCCAGACACCGGATTGAATTAGGGTGGGTTCATGACGAAGTCCGGGAACGCCCCCGTCCGGCACGCGACGATGCGCGGTCGCAACCTCGCCGTCGTGCTGGAGCACGTCGCCCGGCACCAGCCCGTCACCCGGGCCCGGCTCGCCGAGCTGACCGGCTTCACCAAGACCACGGTCTCCAACCTCGTCGGCCTGCTGGAGGGCGCGGGCCTCGTCCGCGACGGCGCGCCCGTCCACGAGGGGGAGCGGGGCCGGCCCGGCGTCGGCGTGTCGATCGCCGGGGACGGCGCCGCCGGGCTCGGCCTGGAGGTCAACGTCGACTACCTCGCCGCCTGCGTCCTGGACCTCGGCAAGCAGGTCCGGTACCGGCACGTGGTCAGCGCCGACAACCGCGGCCGCCCGCCCGCCGCCGTCCTCGCCGCGCTGTCGGCGCTCGCCGGGGAGGCCGTCGCCGCCGTCGCGGGCCAGGGCCTCGCGGTCGCCGGCGCCGCCGTCGCGCTGCCCGGCCTGCTCGACCGCGAGCACGGCGTCGTCCGGCACGCACCCAACCTCGGCTGGACGGACGTCCCCGTCGCCCTGCCGGCCGGCGCCGCACCGCTGCCCGCCGAGTACGACAACGAGGCGAACCTCGCCGCGCTCGGCGAGCTGTGGTTCGGCGGCGGCGCGCGGCTCGGCGACTTCGTGCACGTCTCCGGCGAGATCGGGATCGGCGCCGGCATCGTCGTCGGCGGCCGGGTCTTCCGCGGCGCGCACGGCTTCGCCGGCGAGCTCGGGCATCTGGTCGCCGACCCGTCCGGGCCGGCCTGCTCGTGCGGCGGCCGGGGCTGCCTGGAGCAGATCGCCGGGCAGGAGGCGATGCTGCGCGCCGCCGGGATCCCGCAGGCCAGGACGGTCACCGGCCCGGACGGCTCGGTCGGCGCGCTCCTCGACCGGCTGAACGCCGGCGACGCCGCCGCGCTCGCCGCGGTGGACCGCGCGGGCCGCGCGCTCGGCGGCGCGCTCGCCTCCGTCGTGAACCTCTTCGACCCGGACGCGATCGTCCTCGGCGGGGTCTTCTCGCCGCTCGCCGAGTGGATCCGCCCGCCGCTGGAGGCCGTCCTCGCCGCCGGGCCGGGAACGCTGCGCCGCGGCGCCCCGCCCGTCGAGGTGTCCGGCCTGGCCGAGGGCGCCGCCGTCCTCGGCGCCGCCGGCCTGGTCATCGAGCGTGTGATCGCCGACCCGGCGCTCCTGCTCTAGAGCGGGAGGTACTCGAACCAGCCGAAGTCGGCGTGGTTCGCGCTGGCCCGTCCGTTGGAGGTGGCGTAGGGGCCGACGAGGACGCCGGTGAAACCGCCGGCGACCTGGCTGGTCAGCAGGTCGCCGTCGACGGGGTCGCCCAGCGGCGCCCAGTGCCCCGGCCGTGGCGAGTAGGACGCCTGGTACCAGCGGCCGTGGGCCTCGAACCCGAGCCCGACGACCCCCGGCACGGACGGAGCCTCGGCCAGGACGGTCATGGCGCCCCGCTCGCGCTTGGCCAGCCGCAGCCCGTCGCCCGTCACGGCCAGCACGACGTGGAAGCCGTCGTTCTGCACGAGCGCGAGCCCTGCCTCCTCGTCATCGGCGGGTGCGAAATCCAGGGCGGTGAAGGCGGCGAACGCCTGGTGCTGCTGCCGCCGTCCGACGAAGGACGGATTGGCGACGTCGGCGAGCCCCTCGGGACGCAGGCGCAGCCGCAGATGTCCGGGGCGGTCCGACAAGCTCCACCACCGTTCGCGCGGGGTCCGCAGCATGGTCCAGGACGGGCCGAGCTCGGGCCCATCGAACTGGTCGCACGCCGGGACGGCCGGCCACGGGTGCTCCGGCAGCGACGGCACGGGGGGCTGCTCCTCGACCCGCCCGCCGGTGACCGGCCAGCCGTCCTCCCAGGTGACCGGGGCCAGGAACGTCTCCCGGCCGAGCGCGCAGCGGTCCCCGTGGTGCGGTCGCATGGCGAGCAGGACCATCCACCACTCGCCGCCCGGCGTCTCCACCAGGTCGGCGTGCCCGACCCCGACGATCGGGTGGCCGGTGCCGAGGTCGCGATGGGTCAGCACCGGGTTGCGGGGGTTGCCCTCGTAGGGGCCGGTGACGTGATCGGCCCGCGCGATCACCACCGCGTGGTCCATCGCGGTGCCGCCCTCGGCCGTCAGCAGGTAGTACCGTCCGCCGATCCGGTAAAGGTGGGAGCCCTCCGACCAGATCGCGCCCTTCAGCGCCCCGTCCCAGATCACGTGCTCCTCGCCGGTGAGGGAGAGGGACGCCGGGTCGAACTCGCGCAGCCAAATCTCGGTGTGCCCCTCGTACCGGCCGGTCGGCCGGGTGCCGGTGCACCACGCGCGGCCGTCGTCGTCGAAGAACAGCGACGGGTCGATGCCGTCGCCGTCCAGCCGCACCGCGTCCGACCACGGCCCGGTCGGGTCGTCGGCCGTCATCACGAAGTGGCCCGACCACTGGGTGCCCTCCACGAGCGTGCAGATCAGGTAGAAGGTGCCGTCGTGGTACCGGAGCGTGGGCGCGTACAGGCCGCCCGACGCCGGGACGCCGTCCAGGGGGAGCTGCTCCGGCCGGTCGAGCGCATGCCCGACCGGCCGCCAGTGCACCAGGTCGCGGCTGTGGTGGATCGGCAGGCCGGGGAACCACTCGAACGTCGACGTCACGAGGTAGAAGTCGTCGCCGACGCGGCAGATCGACGGGTCGGGATGGCACCCCGGCAGCACGGGATTGCGGAACCGCCTCACAGCCGCACCACCCGCACCGGGACGGTCAGGACGCGGTCCTGTCCGGGTTCGCGGACCGGGCCGTCCAGCGTGAACGAGCCGCGCAGCGGCAGGTCGGCGCTGGACGGCCCCACCGCGACCTCGACGACCCCCGGCTCGACGATGCGCCGCAGGTCCGGGCCGGTGAACGAGGTCCGGTCGGCGTGCACCTCGAACGCGACGCGGGCCGCCTCGCCCGGCTCCAGCCGGATCCGGGCGAACCCGGCGAGCCAGTGCGTCGGCCGCACCACCGACGCGACGGGGTCCGACAGGTACAGCTGGACGACTTCGGTGCCCGCGCGGTCCCCGGCGTTGCGGACGACCGCGCTGACCGTGACCGTCCCGTCGGTGCCCGCCCGCTCGTCCGCCCGCAGGTCCGCGTACTCGAACCGCGTCCAGGTCAGGCCGTGCCCGAACGGGTACAGCGGGGCCGGGTCGACGGTGCTCCAGTCGTGTGCGCCGTCCATCGCCGAGCGCAGGTAGGGGACGGACGGGCCGGACGCGCCGAGCGGCACGCTGAGCGGCAGCCGCCCGGACGGCTCGACCCGCCCGGTCAGCACCCCGGCGACCGCCGGGCCGCCCTCCTGCCCGGGGAAGAACGCCTGGACGATCGCGGCGGCGCGGCCGGCGACGCCTTCCAGCGCGTAGGGGCGGCCGGTGAGCAGCACGACGACGGTCGGCGTGCCGGTGTCCAGGACGGCGGCGGCAAGGTCGGCCTGCCGGCCCGGCAGCGCGAGGGTCGGGGCGTCGCTGCCCTCTCCGGACGTGCCGCGGCCGAACATGCCGGCGCGGTCGCCGAGCGCGAGGACGCACACGTCGGCGTCCCGGGCGGCCTCGGCGGCGGCGGCGATGTCGGCGTCGTCCGGCACCAGCACGTCTCCGCCGGCGGCGACCCGCAGGTCGGCCCCCTCGTCGCGGAGCGCCTCCGCCAGCGTCGGGACGTCCACGCCGAGCGGCAGTTCCGGGTGCGCGCGCCCGACGTGGCCGGGGAAGGTGTAGGCGCCCAGCATCGCGTACGGGTCGTCCGCCAGCGGGCCGACGAGCGCGACCCGCGCTCCGGGCGCCAGCGGCAGCACGCCGTCGTTCGCGAGCAGCACCACCGACTCCTCGGCGACGCGCCGTGCCAGCGTCCGGTGCGCGGGCGGGTCGAGGTCCGGCGCCGTCGCGGCGGCGGGGTCGGGCGGGCCGTCCAGCAGGCCGAGGCCGGCCTTGAGCGTCAGGACGCGTTCGGCGGCGCGGTCGAGCAGCTCCGCGGGGACGGCGCCGCGCCGGACCTCCTCGATCAGCGGCGCGCCGTAGCAGCGGACGGTCGGCAGCTCCATGTCGACGCCGGCGCGCAGCGCGGCGGCGGCGGCCTCGCCTCGCGAGCCGGCCACGTGGTGGCGGGTCTCCAGGAAGGAGATCCCGAAGTAGTCGGCGACGACGACGCCGGTGAAGCCGAGCTCGCCGCGGAGCAGGCCGGTGAGGAGCCGCTCGTCGGCGGCGGCGGGCATGCCGTCCACGTCGGTGTAGGAGTGCATGACCGACCGGGCGCCGCTCCCGCGCAGCGCCATGACGAAGGGTTCGAGGACGATGTCGGCGAGCTCGCGCGGCCCGATCGGCGCGGGCGCCATGTTCCGGCCGCCGCGGGACGCGGAGTAGCCGGCGAAGTGCTTGAGCGTCGCGACGACGCCGGACCGTTCCAGCCCCCGCGCGTAGGCGGTGCCGAGGACGCCGACGAGATACGGGTCCTCGCCGACGCACTCCTCCGTCCGGCCCCAGCGGGGGTCGCGGACGACGTCCAGCACCGGCGCGAGGCCCTGGTGGACGCCCGCCGCCCGCATGCCCGAGCCGATCGCGGCGGCCATCTCCTCGACCAGCGCGGCGTCGAACGTGGCGCCCCACGCGGGCGGGCTCGGGAAGATGGTCGCGCCCCAGGCCATGAAGCCGTTGAGGCACTCCTCGTGCGCGATCGCCGGGATGCCGAACCGGTTGCCGGCGGCGACGCGGCGCTGCAGCTCGCGCAGCCGCGCGGCGCCCTCGCCCGCCGGGACGGGCGCGGTCCCGAACACGCGGGTGAGCTGGCCGAGGCCCTGGCCGACCACCTCCTCCAGGGACGGCGCGGTCTCGTGCGAGTCGTCCTCCATCGGGGCGACGGGCTCGCCGGGCGCGGCGGGCATCGCCCAGAAGCCGGCGAGCTGGCCCGCCTTCTCCTCCGGCGTCATCCGGGCCAGCAGGTCGGCGACCCGCGCGGCGGCCGGGAGCCCGCGGTCCCGCCACGGTTCGTCGGCCGCGCGCGCGGCCGGGACGGCTTCGGTCATCGTTCCTCCGTGGGGGGCGGGGCGGTGGACGCGCGGACGCGCAGGTCGGTGGCCAGCTCCACGCGCGGGGTCAGCGGCGGGCGGCCGTCCAGCAGCTGGAGCAGGGTGCGGGCGGCGACGCGGCCCATCTCCTCCAGCGGCTGCCGGACGGTCGTCAGCGGCGGCGACAGCCACTCGCAGGTCGGCAGGTCGTCGAAGCCGACGACGCTGAGGTCCTCGGGGATGCGCAGGCCGGCGAGCCGGGCCGCCTGGTAGGCGCCCATCGCCTGCTCGTCGCTGCCGGCGAAGATCGCGGTCGGCGGATCGGGCAGCTCCAGCAGCTCGCGGCTGCGGGCGAAGCCGCCCCGGTGGTGGAAGTCGCCGTACCGGACGAGGTCCTTGTCGACCTCGATCCCGGCGCGCTCCAGCGCCGTCCGGTAGCCGTCCACGCGGGCCTGCGTGCAGAGCATGTCGGCGGGGCCGCCGATCATCCCGATGCGGCGGTGGCCGAGCCCGATGAGGTGCTCGGTGGCGGCCAGCCCGCCGGCCCAGTTGGTGGCGCCGACGCTGGCGATGTCGGTGTCCGGCAGGTTCACCGGGTCGACCAGCACCAGGCCGACGCCCGCCTTCTCCAGCTGGGCGCGCTGGCGGTGCGTCATCCGGGACGTCACGAGGATCACGCCGTCGCTGTGGTGCAGCGCGGGCAGGTTCTGCCAGCTCGGCGGGCGGGCGTCGTCGTCGCGGACGAGCGAGACCGCGACGCCGGTGCCGTGCTCGGCGCACTCGGCCTCGACGCCGCGCAGGATCTCCACCGCCCACGGGCTGTCCAGCCCGGCGAGCACCAGGTCGATCAGCCCGGACCGGCGGGTGCGCCGGGCGACGCCGCCGGGACCCGGGTAGTGGTGGGTGCGCAGCAGCGCCTCCACCCGCTCGCGGGTCGCGGCGGCCACGTCGGTGCGGCCGTTGAGGACCTTGGACACCGTCGCGGTGGAGACCCCCGCCTCGGCGGCGATGACGGCCAGGGTCGGCCGGGACGGCGGATCCGGCATCTCGTCGGTGGTGCGCACGGGCACGCTTCTCTCCTCCCCGAGGAAACGATTGCGAACAGTATCGCAATGTTTCGCGCTCTCCTAGCCCCGAGACCACGTAATCCGGGCGTTCTGGGTGCGGTTTCCGGCGCGGTAAGTGCGCACTGGAGGCGGTCAAGTGCCCGGAAGGCCTTGACCGCAGGGGAGTGCGTTCTTAGAGTTCCACGGCAACGGAGCCTCGAAGAGTTTCGAAATGTTTCGAGCGGAACGCCCTCCGCTCCGGCCGCCGCCCACCCCCCATCCAGGAGACCACCATGGGCAACCCCCACCTGTCGCGCCGCTCGTTCCTGACCGCAGTCTCCGCAGGGGCGGCCGCGGTCACCGCCGCGCCGCTGCTCGCCGCCTGCGGCGACGGCGGCTCCGGATCGGGCGGCAAGGTCACGATCGAATGGATGGACATCGCCACCACCGAGCCCTCCAAGACGATCTATCCGAAGATCGCCAAGGCGTACGAGGCCGCGCACCCGGACGTCAAGATCAGGCTCACCAACCTGGAGAACGAGGCGTTCAAGTCGAAGATGACGGCGCTCACCGCCTCCGGGAAGGTGCCCGACATCTTCGTGACCTGGGGCGGCGGCGTCCTCAAGCAGCAGATCGACGCCGGGCTCGTCAAGGACCTCACCTCTTCCGCGTCCGGCCTGCTGAACACCATCACCCCGGTGTCGCTGAAGGCCTACCAGTTCGACGGGAAGACCTACGCCGTCCCGTACGACATGGGCATGGTCGGGTTCTGGCACAACAAGCGGCACTTCGCGAAGGCCGGCATCAAGGCACCGCCGAAGACCTGGGCGGAGTTCCTGGACGCCATCCGCAAGCTCAAGGCCGCCGGGATCGTCCCCATCGCGCTCGCCGGCAAGGACAAGTGGCCCGGCATGTACTACTGGGCCTACCTCGCGATGCGCATCGGCGGCATGTCCGCGATGGAGCAGGCCGCCAAGACCAACGACTTCACCGGGCCCGCGTTCGTCGGCGCCGGGCAGCGCCTCAAGGAGCTCGTCGACCTGCAGCCCTTCCAGCCCGGCTTCCAGAACGCCGGCTTCGACGCCCCCGGCGGGGAGGCGGCGAGCGTCGGCGCGAGCAAGGCCGCCATGGAGCTGATGGGGCAGTGGGCGCCGTCGGTGGAGAAGGACGCCTCCGGCAAGGGCCTCGGCGACGACGAGGGCTGGTTCCCGTTCCCGGCCGTCGACGGCGGGCAGGGCGCCCTCACCGACGTGTTCGGCGGCGGCAACGGCCATGCCCTCGGCAAGGACGCGCCCAAGGAGGCCGTCGACTTCCTCGCCTTCCTCCTCAACGCCCAGAACGAGCACGAACTCGTCTCCTCCGGCGCCTTCATGCCGGTCGTGAAGGGCGCCGAGAACGAGCTCACCGACCCCAACCGCAAGCAGGTCGCCGAGGCGCTCGGCGCCTCCACCGGATTCCAGCTGTACCTCGACCAGGCGTTCCCGCCGGCCGTCGGGCAGCAGGTCAACGACAGCGTCGCCGCGCTCATCGGCGGCAAGGCGACGCCCGAGCAGGTCGCCCAGCAGGTGACCAAGGCGGCCAAGAGCCAATGACCGAACCCCTGACGCTGCCCGCCGCGGCCGGGGACCGGCGGCGCCCCGCCCGGACCCCGTCCGAGCGGGGCTCCCGGGCGCCGCTCGGACGGCGGCTGCGCGGCTGGGCGTCCACCAGCTGGTTCCTGCTGCCGGCCCTGCTGCTGTTCTTCCTGTTCGTCCTCATCCCGATCGCCGTCGCCCTCTACACGAGCTTCTTCAAGTGGGGCGGCTTCGGGCGCCCCGAGGACTTCGTCGGCCTGGACAACTACCGCAAGCTGTCCGGCGACCCGGTCTTCCGCGGCGACCTGTGGCGCGGGCTGCTGATCGTCCTGCTGTCGCTGGCCGTCCAGCTGCCGATCGCGCTCGGCACCGCCGTCCTGCTGAACCAGCGGATGCGGGGCCGCGCGGTGTACCGGGCGGTCTTCTTCGCGCCCTACATCCTGTCCGAGGTGATCGCCGGCGTGCTGTTCGGCATCATCTTCCTGCCCGGCGGCGGGCTCGCCGACCACGTCGTCGGCGGCCTGCCCCTGGTCGGCGGCCTCGCCGGCACCTGGTTCTCCGATCCCGGCACCGCGCTGCCCACCCTGTTCGCCGTCATGACCTGGAAGTACTTCGGCTTCCACATGATGATCTACCTCGCCGGGCTGCAGGGCGTCCCCACGGAGGTGCTGGAGGCGGCCGCCATCGACGGGGCCGGGCCGTGGCGCCGGTTCCGCGCCGTCACGCTGCCGCTGCTCGCGCCGACCCTGCGGATCAGCGTGTTCCTGTCCGTCATCGGCTCGATCCAGCTCTTCGACCTGGTGTGGGTGACCACGACCGGCGGGCCGACCAACTCCACGGAGACGATGGCCGTCACCATGTTCCAGTTCGGCTTCAAGCGGTACCAGATGGGCTACGCGAGCGCGATCAGCGTGGCGATGTTCCTCATCAGCATGGTCTTCTCCCTGCTGTACCAGCGCTTCGCGCTGCGCCGCGACCTGCGGGGCGCGGTCACCTCGGCGGGAGGCCGGCGATGAGGGCGGCCGCCGTCCGCGGCCTGTCCCGCCACGTGCTGGTGTGGGTGCTCGGCTCCTTCGTCGTCGTCCCGCTCCTGTACGCCGTCGTCTCCGGGTTCAAGACCACCGGCGACCTCACCACCGACCCCATCGGGCTCCCGCACCCGTGGAAGGTGTCGAACTACACCGGCATCCTGACGTCCGGCACGTTCTGGCATCAGATCGGCAACAGCGTGCTGATCGCCGTCGCCACCACGCTGATCACCGTGGCGGCCGCCGCGCTGGCCGCGTTCGCGTTCGCCCGCTACGCCTTCCGCGGCCGCGAGTTCTTCTTCACGCTGTTCGCGGCGGGCCTGATGTTCCCGCCCGCGGTGGCGGTGCTGCCGCTGTTCGTCCTGCTGCGCTCGTTCGGGCTGCTCGACAACCCGCTCGGGGTGATCCTCCCGCAGGCCGCGTTCGCGCTGCCGATGACGCTCATCATCCTGCGGTCCTTCTTCCGGACGATCCCCGGCGAGCTGGAGGAGGCCGCCGTCATCGACGGCTGCAGCCGGTTCGGGTTCTTCTGGCGGATCCTGCTGCCGATGGCGCGGCCCGCGCTCGGCACGGTGTCGGTCCTCGCCATCGTGACGAGCTGGAACAACTTCCTGCTGCCGCTGCTCGTGCTCGGGACCCCGAAATGGCAGACGATCCCCGTCGGCATCCAGCAGTTCCAGGGGCAGTACGCGACGAACTACGCGCTCGTCATCGCCTACATCGTGCTGGCGATGGTCCCGGCGATCGCGTTCTACTCCGTCGCCGAGCGCCAGCTGATCGGCGGCCTGACCGCCGGCGCGACGAAGGGATGACCGCTCACCCCGCGAACGCCGTCAGCGCCTTGGCGAACAGGTCCGGATCGGCCGCCATCGCCATGTGGCCCTGTCCCGGCAGCTCCACGACCTCGGCGCCGGGGAGGACGCGGGCGAGCGCGTCCGCCGTCGGCCGCTGGTACGGCGGGCTCGCCTCCCCGACCAGCAGCCGCACGGGCACGCCGATCCCGGCGAACCGGGCGCAGTCCTCGATCCGCGGCACGCTCTCGCTCTCCCGGACGAGCGGCGGCGCGTTGCCCAGGTACGCCGCCCAGAACCGGCGGGCTCCGCGCAGCGCGTCCACCTGCCGCTGCGACAGGCCGATCACGTCGCGGAACACCGTCTCCAGGAGCCGGTCGTAGTCCTCCTCGCGGGCGAACCCGCGGAGCCGCTCCAGCAGTTCGGGGGAGGCGGCCTCGCGCCAGGGCGTCGTGATCGGCGGCTCGTACAGCACCAGCCGCCCGATCGCGTCCGTCGCCATGGCCGCGTGGAGTGAGCACACCGCGCCGTAGGAGTGGCCGACGAGGAAGACGTCCCGTCCGGCCGCCTCGACGACCGCGGCGATGTCCTCGCCCTCGCGCTCGACGGCGTACGGGCCGCCCTCCCGGGCGCTGCGGCCCCGCCCCCGGCGGTCCATCACGTGCACCGTGAAGTGCTCGGCGAGCCGCGGCAGCACCGGCGCCCAGCAGCGGCGGTCGACGGCCGCGCCGTGCACGAGCACCATCGGCGGTCCCTCGCCGATCGTCTCGTAGCCGACGACCGTCCCGTCCCTGGACGCGGCGTACCCCACCTCGGTCACGCGGGGAGCGTACCGGCCCAGGTCCGGGACGGGTATGCGAACATATGTTCGTGTCCGGCGCCGCCACGATCCTGCACGCCGACCTGGACGCCTTCTACGCGTCGGTCGAGCAGCGCGACGACCCCGCGCTGCGCGGGCGGCCGGTGATCGTCGGCGGGGGCGTGGTGCTGGCGGCCAGCTACGAGGCCAAGGCGCACGGCGTCCGGACCGCGATGAGCGGCGGGCAGGCGCGGCGGCTGTGCCCGGGCGCCGTGGTCGTCCGGCCCCGGATGGACGCCTACGCCGAGGCGAGCAAGGCGGTGTTCGCGCTGTTCCGCGCCACGACGCCGCTCGTCGAGGGCCTGTCGATCGACGAGGCGTTCCTCGACGTGGACGGCCTGCGCCGGATCTCCGGGACGCCGGCCGGCATCGCGGCGGGGCTGCGCCGCCGGGTGGCCGAGGAGGTCGGGCTGCCGATCACCATCGGCGTGGCGCGCACGAAGTTCCTGGCGAAGGTGGCCAGCGGCGTCGCCAAGCCCGACGGGCTGCTCGTCGTCCCGCCGGACGGCGAGCTGGACTTCCTGCGCCCGCTGCCGGTGCGGCGGCTGTGGGGCGTGGGCCCGGCGACCGCCGCCAAGCTCGCCGGGTACGGCGTGACCACGGTCGGCCAGGTCGCCGACATGCCGGAGGCGGCGCTGGTGGCGCTGCTCGGCCCCGGCGCCGGACGCCACCTGCACGCGCTGGCCCGCAACCGGGACCCCCGGCCCGTCCGCACCGGTGTCCGGCGCCGGTCGATGGGCGCCCAGCGCGCGCTCGGCCGGCGGGCCCGGACACCCGAGGAACTGGACGCGATGCTGGTCGGCCTGCTGGACCGGCTCGCGGGACGGCTGCGCGGCGCGCACCGGGTGTGCCGGACGGTCACGCTGCGGCTGCGGTTCGGCGACTACGCGCGCGCGACCCGCTCGCACACGCTGCCGCAGGCCACGGCCGAGACGGCCGTCCTGCTGGACGCGGCGCGCCGGCTGCTCGGCGGCGCCGCCCCGCTGGTCGCCGAGCGCGGGCTGACGCTGATCGGGGTGTCCCTCGGCTCCCTGCAGGACGACCGGGTCGTCCAGCTCGCGCTGCCGTTCGAGGCGGGCGCGGCCGCGGACGCCGCCGTCGACGGCGTCCGCGGCCGGTTCGGGGCGGCCGCGATCACCCGCGCGGTGCTGCTCGGCCGCGACCCGGGCATCACGGTGCCGACCCTGCCCGACGAGCCGTCCGGTTAGCCGAAGTCGGCGGCGTGGTCGCGGGCCCATGCGGCGAACGTGCGCGCCGGGCGCCCGGTGATCCGCCGGACGTCCGCGGTGACGGGCGGCGGCGCGTCGACGGCGGCGACCGAGTGCCGGATCAGCGCCTCGGCGACCTCCGGCGGCCCCCACCGGGCGAGGTCGCGGCGGTGCTCGTCCAGGTCCTGCCGCTCGACGGCGATGGGCCGGCCGATCGCCTCGCCGATCCGCTCGGCCTGCTGCCGCCTCGTCAGCCGCTCCGGCCCGGTGAGGACCGGCGCGGTCCCCGCGTGCCCCGGCTCGGTCAGGGCGCGCAGCGCGACCGCGGCGATGTCGGCCTCGTGGATCGGCGCCGTCCACGACTCGGGGAACGGGTCGCGGACGGTCCCGTCCGCGCGGATCGTGCCCGCCCACTGCAGCGCGTTCGTCGCGAAGCCGCCGGGGCGCAGGAACGTCCAGGCGATGCCCGAGCGGGCGACGGCCTCTTCGGCCTCGCCGTGCAGCCGGGCGATCGGGTCCGCCGACGCGGCGTCGGCGCCCGCGGCCGACAGCAGCACGATGTGCTCGACGCCGGCGGCGCGGGCCCGCTCGGTGAAGCCGCCGAGGCCCTGCCGTTCGGCGTAGAGGAAGACGCGCGCGACGCCGTCGAGCGCCGGGCCGAGCGTGGCGGGATCGGCGAGGTCGGCGCGGACGGCCTCGACGCCGCCGGGAAGGCGCGCCGCCGCGGGGTCGCGGCCGGCCGCGCGGACGGGCAGGCCCGCGCCGAGGAGCTGCTGGACGAGGCTGCGCGCGACGTTGCCGCGCGCTCCGGTGACCAAGATCGTCATGGCTCCAGGCTGGTGCCGCGCCGGCCGGGACGGGTAGGCACGGCCGGGCCTGGGACCGGCGGTACCACCCGGATGGCGGCATCATGACAGGGATGGACAGGGTGGGGATGGACAGGCGAGAGCTGGCCGGTTTCCTGCGCAGCCGGCGCGACCGGGTCCGGCCGGACGAGGCGGGCTTCGCCGCGGGCGGGCGCCGCCAGACGCCCGGGCTGCGCCGCGAGGAGGTCGCGCTGCTGGCGGGCATCTCGGTGGACTACTACATCCGGATGGAGCAGGGGCGCGGGCCGAGGCCGTCCGCGCAGGTGCTCGCCGCGCTCGGCCGCGCGCTCCGGCTGACCGGCGACGAGACCGGCTACCTGCTCGGCTTCGCCGCGCCGCCGCCCGCGCCCGCCGCGGCGGAGGTCCCCGCCAACGTGCTGCGGCTGCTCGACCGGCTGGACGGCGTTCCGGCGATGGTGATCAACGTCTGCTACGACGTGCTGGCGTGGAACCGGATGCTGACCGCGCTGATCGGCGACCTGGCGCAGGCGCCGCCGGAACGGCGCAACACGCTGCGCTGGCTTTTCGGCGGGCCGCTGGATGGCGCCAAGCTGGAGTTGGCCCGCAGATGCGTCGCCGACCTGCGGGCGAGCGGCCGCTATCCCGGCGACCCGGCCGTGCGCGCGATCGTCGCCGAACTGTCCGCCGCCAGCCCGGAGTTCGCCGGGATGTGGGCCGCCCGCGAGATCGAGGTGCAACGGACGATCACCAAGCGCGCCGTCCACCCCGTCGCGGGCGAGCTGGAACTCGACTGCGAGATCCTGCCGGTGCCCGGCGGCGGCGAGCACCGGGTCGTCCTGTACACGGCGGCGCCGGGCAGCGCGTCCGATCGGGGGCTTCAGAAGCTCCGCGGCACCTGAATCCGCCGCGCCGCGGCCCGTGCCGCCAGGCGCCCGACCGCCGGGACCTCCAGCGGCAGCAGCGAGGGGAACGGGTGGACGCGGCGGCGCTCGCCGCGCTCGATCGCCCGCACGATCGCCCGCGCGGCGGACTCGGGCGAGACCGGCGGGAGCGTGCGCACCGGCCGGCCGCGCCAGGGCAGCAGCCCGACGTCGCGGGCATCGGTGTCGGTGGCGCCCGGGACGTACTCCAGGACGGTGACGCCGGTGCCGCGCAGCTCGTTGCGCATCGTGCGGGTGGCGTGCGCGAGCGCGGCCTTGGCCGAGCCGTAGTACCCGAGCATCGGAACCGGCAGCGCCTGCAGCGTGGACGTGACGTTGACGATCACGCCGCCGCCGCGCATCCCGGGCAGCAGCTCGCGGGCCAGCGCGAGCGGCGACCAGAAGTTCGTCTCGAACAGCGCCCGCGCGTCGGGGCCGTCGCCCAGCTCGCCCTGGGCCGCGACGAGCCCCGCGCCCGCGTTGCTGACCAGCACGCGCACACCGCCCAGCGCCCGCTCCGCCGCGCCGGCCAGCGCGGCGGCGGCGCCCGGACGCGACAGGTCGGCCTCGATGACGTGCGGGCGCGTCCCGCCGCGCGCCGCGATCCGGTCGGCCACGTCCTCCAGCGCGTCCCGCCGGCGCGCCGCGATCGCCAGCCGCGCGCCGCGCCCGGCCAGCGCGAACGCCAGGGCGCGGCCGATCCCGCTGGACGCGCCGGTGAGCAGGACCGGCGCGTCCGTCAGCTCGATCCGGGCCATCATCGCCTCCCGATGTTGACTGATTATCAATCAGTTCGAGAGGCTAGACTCGCCCGCGACCGCACGTCAATCCGAGGGAGCCGCCGATGCCCCGGCCCGACCGCCGGCAGATGCTGATCGACGCCGCCGCCGAGTTGTTCGCCGGACGCGCCTACGACGAGGTCACCACGACCGAGATCGCCCGGCGGGCGGGCGTCGCCTACGGGCTGATCGCGCACCACTTCGGCAACAAGCGCGGCCTGTACCTGGCGACGATCCGCGCCGCCGCCGACCGGCTGCGGGTCGTCCACGAGGCGGAGCCGCAAGGCGCGACGCCGGGGGAGCAGCTGCGCGATGCCCTCGACCGGCACATCGCCTTCATGGAGGCGAACGCCGCCGGGTTCCTGGCGGTCATGCGCGGCGGCAACGGCTCCGACCCCGAGGTCCGCGCGATCGTGGAGGACCTGCGCTGGCAGGGCGCGCAACGGCTGCTGGACGCGCTCGGCGTGCCCGATCCGGCCCGTCCGGTGCTGCGCACCACGATGCGCGGCTGGGTCGGCTACCTGGACGAGGTCGTCATCGACCATCTTCGGCACCGCGACGTCCCGCGCGACCGGCTGGCGGTCCTCGCGGCGGCGACCCTGGCCGCCGCCCTGCGCGCCGCGCGCGCGGCCGACCCGGGCATCGGCCTCGACGCCGAGGTGATCGACCTGCTCGGTCCCTGACCCGTTGACGCAACCCAACGGTTGCCATAGTGTGGCAACCGTTGGGTTGCTATACGGAGGTCGCCATGGGGTTTCCCGATCGGATCGAACGGACCGTGGAGCTCGCCGCCCCGCCGGGGAAGGTGTGGACGGCGCTCACCACGGCCGAGGGGCTGGCCGCCTGGTTCGGCGAGGAGGCGGCCATCGACCCGCGTCCGGGCGGGCGGGCCTGGATGGGCTGGAGCGACGGGTCCGCCGTCGCCATGCGCGTCGAACGGATCGAGGAGCCCCGGGTGTTCGGCTTCACCTGGCAGCTCAAGGGGCTGCCCGCGGACGACCCGCGCCGCACCTACGTCGAGTTCACCCTCGAACCGTCCGGCGCGGGCACCCGGTTGCACGTGGTGGAGACCGGTTTCGCCCAGCTCCCCGAGGACGTGTACCAGGAGGAGTACGACGCGCACGTCGGCGGTTGGGCGGCGGAACTGGGCGAACTCGCCGGGCACCTCGATGCGGCCTGACCTGGAGGCGACCGCCGAGCGGGTCTTCGCCGCGCTGGCCGACCCGTCCCGGCGCTCCGTCCTGGCGACGCTCGCCGCGGACGGGCCGGCCACCGCCACCGACCTGGCCGCCCGGCTGCCGATCACGCGGCAGGCGATCGCCAAGCACCTCGCCCTGCTCACCGGGGCGGGCCTGGTGACGGCCGAACCCGGGGAGCGGCGCCGGGTCCGCTACCGGGTGCGCACCGCGCCGATGCGGGTGGCGCAGCAGTTCCTGAACGTGCTGGCCGGCGACTGGGACGACCGGCTCGACGCGCTCAAGGACCACCTCGAGCAATGACCCGGACACCACCTACGGCCGGCGGACGCCGGCACACGGAGGGGATCATGAACGGCAGGACGGACACGACGGCGGCCGCCGAGGCGCTGCCCAGGATCGTCGACCGGGCCACCTGGCAGGCCGAGCGGGACGCGCTGCTGGTGCGGGAGAAGGCGCACACCCACGAGGGCGACGCGATCGCGGCGGCGCGCCGGCGGCTGCCCATGGTGGAGGTGGACGCCGCCGCCCCGCTGACCGGCCCGGCCGGGCCCGTCACGCTGCTGGAGACGTTCGAGGGCCGGCGGCAGCTGATCGCCTACCACCACATGTGGCACGACGGCCACCCGGCCGCCGAGCAGTGCGAGGGATGCACGTTTTTCAACTCGCAGGTGCGGGAGCTGTCCTACCTGCACGCCCGTGACGTCACCTACGCCACGTTCTGCAAGGGCCCGTACGAGACCAGCGTCCGCTACCGGGACTTCATGGGCTGGGACGTGCCCTGGTACTCGGCACGGGACTCCATCGGCGCCCTGCACGCGGACCGGAGCAGCTTCGGATTGGCGTGCTACCTGCGCGACGGCGACCGGGTGTTCGAGACGTACTGGACCACCGGCCGCGGCGTGGAGCCGATGGCCCCGACCTGCGGGCTGCTCGACATGACCGTGTACGGGCGGCAGGAGGGCTGGGAGGACTCGCCTGCCGGGTGGCCCCGCCCGTGGGAGAGCGACGGCCACAACTGGCGGACCGGCGGGCGTCCGACCGCGCAGCTGTCCCGTCTCGAAGCCGGGCGCTCCGACGACCTCGGCGGCGCCCGGCCCTGAGCGCGGCGCAGTCCCCTCCGCGGTGCCGAGGCCGTCGCCGCCGGCCCGCGCCGCCGGCCCGCGCCGCCGTTCGCCTGCGGACGCGGTGCGTCCCGGCGCGAGCACGGCGCGTCCCATGAGACGATCGTTCTCCCCGGGACGAAGCGGAGACTGCGATGGCCGAGGAGAGGTGGTCCCCCGCCGGCGTCGACCTGACCACGCCCAACACGGCGCGGATCTACGACTACCTGCTCGGCGGCAAGGACAACTACGCCGCCGACCGCGAGGTCGCCGAGCAGCTGCTGGCCGTCATCCCGGAGGCGCGGACGGCGGCCAGGGAGAACCACGGGTTCGTCGGCCGCGCCGTCCGGCACCTCGCCGGGCGGGGCGTGCGGCAGTTCATCGACGTCGGCAGCAAGCTGCCCGCGGCCGGCAACGTGCACGAGGTCGCGGCCGAGGTCGCCCCGGACGCGACCGTCGTGTTCGCCGACGGCGACCCCGTCGTCCTGGTGCACGCCCGGGCGCTGCTGGCCGGCACGAAGCGCACGGCGGTCGTGCAGTGCGACCTCACGCGCCCCGAGACGCTCGCCGACGACCCGCTCGTGCGCGAGCACATCGACTTCTCCCAACCGGTCGCGATCGTGCTCGACCGGGTCCTGCACTTCATCCGCGACACCGCCGCGGCGACGGAGACGGTCCGGCGGCTGCACGCGGCGCTGCCGCCCGGCGGGCACCTGGTGTTCACCCACATCACCCACGAGCCCCAGCCGGAGTCCAGCAGGGACGTGACCGAGGTGTTCAAGCCGACCTGGCACTTCTGGGGCCGGACCCGGGCCGAGGTGGAGGCCCTCGTCGCGCCGTTCGAGCTGCTCGACCCCGGCCTGACCTACACCCCGCTGTGGCGGCCCGAGCCCGGCGCGGAGATCGGGCACCCCGAGCGGACGTTCACGCTCGCGGGCGTCGGCCGCCGCGCCTGACCCGCCCGCGGGGTCAGCCGGCGAACGCGGGGGAGGGCAGGCCCTGCCCCGCGCCGGGGACGACGAACAGCGATCCGCCATGGGGATCGTCCTTCGGCGCGCCCACGGTCGCCGTCGTGATGTAGAGGTCGCGGAGGTCCGGGCCGCCGAACGCGCAGGCGGTGGTCTGCGCGGCGGGCACCTCGACGGTGCGGTCGAGGTCGCCGCCGGGCGTGTAGCAGAGGACGCGGCCGCCGCCCCACAGGGCCACCCAGATCCGGCCGTCGGCGTCGGTGGTCAGCCCGTCCGGCTGTCCCGGAACGGAGACGAACGCGCGCCGGCGGGTGGCGCCCTCCTCGGGGCGGAAGTCGAAGACGTCGATGCGGCGCGTGGGCGTGTCCACGTAGTACATGAGGCGCCCGTCGGGGCTCCAGGCGATCCCGTTGCTGATCGTCACGTCGTCCAGCACCGTGTCCGTCTCGCCATCGGGGCGGACGCGGCGCAGGCGGCCGCCTCCCGGCGCCTCGTCGTAGCGCATCGTCCCGGCCCAGAGCGCACCGTCCGGGCCGACGGCGGCGTCGTTGCCGCGGCAGCCGGGGACGGGGTGCTCGGCGAGCCAGCGGAAGGCGCCGCCGGCGTCGTAGAGCCCGACGCCGTCGCGGAGGTTGACGACCAGGCCGCCGCCCGCCCGGGGCCTCGCCGCGCCCACGTGCTGGGCCGTGTGGCGGACGGTGTCGGCGCCGGTGGCCGGGTCGTAGGCGTGCACCTCGTTGCCGAGGATGTCGACCCAGAGCAGCACGCCGGCGGCGGCGTGCCAGTTGGGTCCCTCTCCGAGCCGGACGCGGGAGGGCAGGGCGATCTCGATGCGGTGGTCCATGGGTTCCTCGGTCGGTCCGGACGGCCGGGAGCGGGCACCCGCGCGCGACCCCCGGTGCCCGCTCCCCGGCGCGGGCGGGCCCGGTCCCCCCCCCCCCCGGGGCCCCCCCCCCCGGCTCGGATCAGGACGTGGAGAAGGAGTAGACGCTGGTGGAGTCGTAAGTCTGGCCGGGCCGCAGCGTGGTGCTCGGGAACTGCGGCTTGTTGGGCGAGTCGGGGAAGTGCTGGGACTCCATGGCGAACCCGTCGCCCTGCCGGTACATCTTCCCGCCGGTGCCGACGAGCCGGCCGTCGAGGAAGTTGCCGGAGTAGAACTGCAGGCCGGGCTGGTCCGTGCGGACCTCCATCACCCGGCCGGTGGCCGGCTCGGTGACGCGGGCGGCGAGCTTCATGCCGGTGCCGTCGAGCACGAAGTTGTGGTCGTAGCCGCGCCCGTACACCATCTGCTGGTGGCCGTCGCGGATGCGTTCGCCGATGGTGTGCGGGCGGGTGAAGTCCAGCGGCGTGCCGTGCACGGTGGCCAACTGCCCCGTCGGGATGAGGGTGGAGTCGACCGGCGTGTAGCGGGACGCGTTGATCTGCACCTTGTGGTCGTAGACCTCGCCGGACCCCTCACCGGCCAGGTTGAAGTAGGTGTGGTTGGTCAGGTTGACCACGGTCGGCTTGTCGGTGGTCGCCTGGTAGCGGATGCGCAGGTCGTTCCCGCGGGTGACGGTGTAGGTGACGGTGGTGCGGAGGGTGCCGGGGTAGCCCTCCTCGCCGTCCGGGCTGACGTACGACAGCCGCAGCGACGCCCCGTCCCCGTCCTTGGCCGGCTGCGCCGTCCACACCCGCTTGTCGAACCCGGTCGTGCCGCCGTGCAGGCTGTTGTTCCCGTCGTTGGCGGGGACCTTGTAGGTCTTGCCGTCGAGGGTGAACCGGGCGCCGCCGATCCGGTTGCCGTAGCGCCCGATCAGCGCCCCGAAGTAGGGGTTCGCGTCCTTGTAGGTGTCGCTGAGGTACCCGTCGAGCTTGCCGAACCCGAGCGCGACGTTGCCGGACCGGCCGTGCCGGTCGGGGGCGTCGAGCGACTGGACGATGCCGCCGTAGGTGAGGATGCGGACCTTCATCCCGTGGCCGCTGCCGAGCGTGTACCGGTCGATCTTCGTGCCGTCCGGCAGCGCGCCGAACGGCTCCTTGGCGATGGTCGGCCCGGACGACGCGGCGGTGGCCGGGACGGCGAGCAGGCCGCCCGCGAGCAGGGCGGCGGTGGCCAGCGGGACGGTGAGGGGTGGGACGCGCTTCATCGGTGTTCCTCTCGCATGGGGGGAGGGAGGAGACGGACTTGCGTGTTCTGTTGGGAAGGGGACCGGCGGATCGCCGCCGGCCCCCCGGTCGTGCGGCCGGAAAGTGGTGGGGGGGCGCCGCCGGCTCAGCGCAGCAGCGGCGAGCCGGCCCGCCGCTTGGTCCAGACGTCGAACGCGACGGCGGCCAGCAGGACCAGGCCCTTGACCAGCATCACCCGCTCGCTGGGGGCGCCCATCAGCGACATGCCGTTGTTGATCACGCCCATGATCAGGCCGCCGGTGATGGCGCCGACCACCTTGCCGACGCCGCCCTGCACCGCGGCGCCGCCGATGAACGCCGCGGCGATCGCGTCCAGCTCGAAGGTGTTGCCCGCGGTGGGCCCCGCCTGGTTGAGCCGGCCGGCGAAGATGATCCCGGCCAGCGCCGACAGCACGCCCATGTTGACGAACAGCCAGAACACCACCGACTTGGCCCGCACGCCGGACAGCACGGCCGCCTGCAGGTTGCCGCCGACCGCGTAGACGTGCCGGCCGAACACCGACCGGCCCGTCAGCAGCGAGTACCCCAGCACCAGCACCGCCAGCAGCACCAGCACCCACGGCAGGTTGTGGAACCGGGCCAGCTGCACGGTCACCGCCATGATGAGCGCGCCCGCCGCGACGACCTTCAGCAGGAACACCGGCACCGGGTCGACGGTCTGCCCGTAGCCGAGCCGCGTCGTGCGGGTGCGCCACCGCGACACCGCCAGCCCCGCGACGGCCACGATGCCGACGAGCAGGCTGAACAGGTCCGCGCCGCCCAGCGGGCCGAGCCCGACGTTGCCGAAGTAGCCGGAGGTGAACCCGTTCGACAGCGTGCGGACCTGGTCCGGGAACGGCCCGAGGCCCTGGTTGCCGAGCACCGTCATGGTCAGCGCGCGGAACAGCAGCATCCCGGCCAGCGTGACGATGAACGACGGGATGCCGAAGAAGGCCGTCCAGTACCCCTGCCACGCGCCGATCGCGGCGCCCGCGACGAGCGTCAGCAGCAGGGCGAGCGGCCAGGCGACATCGTGGTTGACCATCAGCCAGGCGGCGATGGCGCCGGTGACGCCGACCAGCGAGCCCACCGACAGGTCGATGTGCCCGGAGATGATGATGAGGATCATCCCGATCGCCAGGATCAGGATGTAGGAGTTCTGCACGATGATGTTGGAGATGTTCTGCGGCTGCAGCAGATCACCCCCGGTCAGCACCGCGAACAGCACGACGATCAGCGCGAACGCGATGTAGATGCCGCTCTGCCGGATGTTGATCGTCAGCCGTGCCCGGCCGGGCGCCGCCCGCGGTGCGGGCGCGGTGCCGGCGGTGGCCGCGGTGTCGGTCCCGGCGGGTGCGGTCCGGCTCATCCGACCTGCTCCCTTCCCATGGTCATGTAGGTCATGAGGCGCTCCTGGGTGGCCTCGGCGCGCGGCACCTCGCCGGTGATCCGGCCGGCCGCCATCGTGTAGATCCGGTCGCACATGCCGAGCAGCTCGGGCAGCTCCGAGGAGATCAGCAGGATCGCCCGGCCCTCGGCGGCGAGCCGGTTGATGATCGTGTAGATCTCGTACTTGGCGCCGACGTCGATGCCGCGGGTCGGCTCGTCCAGGATCAGCACGTCCGGATCCGTGAAGATCCACTTGGACAGCACGACCTTCTGCTGGTTGCCGCCGCTCAGCTGCCCGGTCGCGGCCAGCACGCTCGGCGCCTTGATGTTCATCCCGCCGCGGAACTCCTCGGCGACCTTGTACTCCTCGAACTCGTTGACCCACCCGGCCCTGGCCAGCTTCCCGATCCGGGCGGCCGACACGTTCCTCTTGATGTCCTGGATGAGGTTGAGGCCGTAGCGCTTGCGGTCCTCGGTGGCGTAGGCGATGCGGTGCCGGATCGCGTCCCGGACGGTGCGCAGCTGCACGGGCTCGCCGTCCTTGTAGACGCGGCCGGAGATGTCCACCCCGTAGGACCGCCCGAACACGCTCATCGCCAGCTCGGTGCGGCCCGCGCCCATCAGCCCGGCCAGCCCCACGATCTCGCCGCGCCGCAGCGTCAGGGCGGCCTCCGACACCACCGCCCGGTCGCGCTGCGCCGGGCTGTGCACGGTCCAGTCCTCGATCCGCAGCACCTCCTCGCCGATCTCCGGCTCGCGCGGCGGGAAGCGGTGCTCCAGGTCGCGGCCGACCATGCCGGAGATGAGGCGGTCCTCGGTGACCCGGCCGCCGGACGCGTCGAGCGTCTCGATCATCCGGCCGTCCC
The DNA here is from genome assembly GCF_041951385.1 of Actinomadura sp. NTSP31. Lineage (NCBI taxonomy): Bacteria > Bacillati > Actinomycetota > Actinomycetes > Streptosporangiales > Thermomonosporaceae > Actinomadura > Actinomadura sp. NTSP31. The sequence goes on from NZ_JBGNUT010000004.1 coordinate 79,211, forward strand.
GCAGCACGCTGACGGTGTCGGCGATCGCCAGCACCTCGTTCAGCTTGTGCGAGATGATCACGCAGGTGATGCCGTCGTCGCGGAGCCCGCGCATCAGGTTCAGCAGGTGCGCGGAGTCCTCGTCGTTCAGGGCGGCGGTCGGCTCGTCCAGGATCAGCAGCCGCACCCGCTTGGACAGCGCCTTGGCGATCTCCACCAGCTGCTGCTTGCCGACGCCGAGGTCGGCGATCGGGGTCACCGGGTTCTCCGGCAGCCCGACCCGCTCCAGCAGCCGGCCCGCCTCGTGGTTGGTGCGGTTCCAGTCGACCAGGCCGCGCAGCCCGAGGAACCCGCGCGCCGCCCGCTCGTTGCCGAGGAAGATGTTCTCGGCGATCGACAGCTGCGGGCACAGCGCCAGCTCCTGGTGGATGATGACGATGCCGCGCTCCTCGCTGTCGCGGATGCCGGAGAACCGGCACGGCTCGCCGTCGAAGAGGATCTCCCCGTCGTACGAGCCGTGCGGGTAGACCCCGGACAGCACCTTCATCAGCGTCGACTTGCCCGCGCCGTTCTCGCCGCAGATCGCGTGGATCTCGCCGCGGCGCACCGTCAGGTCGACCTCCGCCAGCGCGTTCACGCCGGGGAACGTCTTGGTGATCCCGCGCATCCGCAGGATGTCGTCGCGTTCCGCGGTGCCGTTGGTCTCGTCGGTGGTCACGGCGTCATCCCAGCTGCGCCTGCGTGTAGTAGCCGGACTGGATCAGCTCGGTCTGCACGTTGGCCTTGTTCACGATGACCGGCTGGAGCATCTGGGTGGGGACGACCTTCTTCTGGTTGTTGTAGTCGGTGGTGTTGTTGACCTGCGGCTTCCCGCCCTTGAGGATCGCGTCGGACATCTTCGCCGCCTCGTCGGCGAGCTTGCGGACGTCCTTGAAGATGGTGGAGTACTGCTCGCCGGCGAGGATCGACTTCACCGACGCCCGCTCGGCGTCCTGCCCGGTCACCACCGGGTACGGCTGGCTGCCCGTGCCGTAGCCGTTGCTCTTGAGCGCCGACAGGATGCCGATCGAGAGCCCGTCGTAGGGCGACAGGACGCCGTCGACCTTGGCGCCGCCCCGGTAGGTCTTGGTGAGGATGTCCTCCATCCGCTTCTGCGCCGTGGCCGGGTCCCAGCGCAGGATCGCCATCGTCTTGAAGTCGGTCTGGCCGCTCTTGACGACGAGGGTGCCCTTGTCGATGTACGGCTTGAGCACCGACATCGCGCCGTTGTAGAAGAACGGCGCGTTGTTGTCGTCGGGGGAGCCGGCGAACAGCTCGATGTTGAACGGGCCCTTGGCCTTGCCCTCCGAGCCGTCCTCGTTCTTGACCTTCAGGCCGGTGAGCAGCGAGGTCGCCTGCTCCACGCCGACCTTGTAGTTGTCGAAGGTGACGTAGTAGTCGACGTCCGGGCTGCGCATGATCAGCCGGTCGTAGGAGATCACCGGGATGTGGTTCTGGTGCGCCTCCTCCAGCTGGCTGGTCAGCGCGGTGCCGTCGATGGAGGCGACGACCAGCAGCTTGGCGCCCTTGGTGATCTGGTTCTCGATCTGGCTGACCTGCGTGGGGATGTCGTTCTCGGCGTACTGCAGGTCGACCTTGTAGCCGAGCTTCTCCAGGTCGGCCTTGACGGTGTTGCCGTCGCGGATCCAGCGTTCGGACGACTTGGTCGGCATCGTCACGCCGATCAGCGCGCCCTTGGCGTCGCCCGCCTTGGGCTTCTTGTCGACGGTCTTCTCACTGGAGCCGCACGCCGTCATGGTGGTCGCCAGGACCAGCGCGGACAGGACCGTGGTGATGCGCCGGACTCTCATCTCGTTCTCCTTCGGGGTGGGGGGAGGGCAGCGGAACGAATCAGCGTGGAACGGCGGACGCGGGCAGGGTCTCCGGCACGGACGGGAACCGGCGCAGCGGCCCCGGGTCCCGGGACCCGATCGGGGACATCCCCCCGCCCGCCCCGAGCCGGGCGAGGGTGTCCAGGACGAGCCGGCCGCGCCGCACCCGCTCCCGCGCGCTCGCCACGGCGGCGGGCAGCAGGTGTTGGCCGACCGGATAGAGCGCGGGCGCGTTGCGCAGCCCGAACTTCAGATAGATGGGGGCGCCGCAGCGGATCAGCTCCGCGGCGTCGTAGAAGCGGACGAACCCGCCGAGGTCGTCGGGCGCCTCGACGTAGAAGTCCATCGGCGCGGCGCTCACCGCGCGGATCTCCGCGAGCTGGGCGAGCGTCAGGTCGCTCGGCACGTTCACCGAGTCGGCGCCGAGCCCCTCCCACACCGCGAACGAGGCGGGGTTCACCGGGCCGACCAGCGCGGACACCTTGAAGGTCGTGCCGGCGGGCAGGTGCCCGGCCTCGCGCAGCCGGTGCAGCGTCCACAGCACGCCCTCGTCGGCGACCAGCAGCGACCGCACGCCCAGCGCGGTGGCCCGCTCGGCGTCCTCGACGCACTGGGCGAGCTGGTCGCGGCCCCGGGCCCGCGGGCCGGAGGCGTTGTAGGAGCGGCCTCCGGCGCCCGGTTCCCAGGTGCCGCGCGGGCCGAGGAACAGGCACAGCTCGATGCCGCGCGCGTCGCAGGCGTCCACCATCTCGCCGATCTCGGCGTCGGTGAGCATCCACACGCCGCTGCCCTGGCTGATGCGGTGCAGCGGCACCTCCAGCCGGTCGCTCTCCTCCAGCACGGCCGCCAGGACGGCGGGCCCCTCGCAGGAGGGCAGCTCCGTCCGCCAGGCGCCGCCGTCGGGGAACCGCAGGCCGGACGCGGGCGGCGGTGCGGCCCGGCCGGGCAGGCCGAGCGCGCGCAGCGCCTCCTCGCCGGGCGCGCGGCCGGCGCCGGGTTCGTCAGAGAACGGGTCCATCGGTCCTCCCGCCGTTCGGGGTCGTGTCGAGGTCGGGGCGCAGCAGCACCTTCCCGGCGTCGGGGGAGCCGCTGAGCTTCAGCGCCGCCGCGAACTCGGTCAGCGGCAGCTCGTGGGTGATCAGGGGCGCCGGCCGCAGCACGCCGGTGCCGAACGCGCGCACCGCGTACGTCCAGTCGGCGGGGCCGGAGCCGAACACGGTGTGCAGCGACAGGGCGCGGGTGACCAGCAGCGACGTCGGGACGGCGTCGGCCGGGTCGGCGGGGATGCCGGTGAGGACGACCCGGCCGCCGCGCCGCGCCAGCCGCACCGCCGAGCTGGCGGTGCCCGCCGCCCCGGCGGTCTCCACGACCACGTCGAACGCGCCCTCGTCGGCCTCGCCCGGCCGGCTGAACGCGGTCGCCCCCGCGTCCAGCGCCGCCTCGCCGCGCTCCACCCGCGGGTCGATCGCGACGAGCCGGGCGGGCGACGACGCGGCGAGGAACTGCAGGGCGAGCATCCCGAGCGTGCCGGCGCCGACCACCGCGACCGTCTCGCCGGGCCGCGGCGCCGCGTGCCGGACGGCCCCGGCGATGACCGCGGCCGGTTCCAGCAGCGCCGCCGCGCGCAGGTCGGCGCCGGGCGGCAGCACGTGCAGCAGCCGGGCCGGGACCAGCAGGTGGTCGGCGAACGCGCCGGGCCGGGTGAAGCCCGTCTCGTCGTAGCGGGCGGCGCACAGGTTCGGGGCGCCCTCGCGGCAGCGCCCGCACGCCATGCAGCCGCGGAAGCCCTCGCCGACGACGGGCGCGCCGACCAGCGAGGGGTCGGTGTCGGGGCCGACCGCCTCGACCGTGCCGGACCACTCGTGCCCGGGGACGACGGGGTAGCGGGCGAAGCCCTCGGGACGCGCGCCGTCGAACAGCTCCCGGTCGCTGCCGCACAGCCCGGCGGCGGCGACCCGGACGCGGGCCTCGCCGCGGCCCGGCTCCGGCGGGTCGCCGGCGTCGATCCGCCAGCGGCCCGGCGCGTCCACCAGCACGGCGCGGCTCAACTGCGCGTCCCGCGGAAGTGCCAGCCGCCGGCGTACAGGTCGAAGTCGGCGTCCTGCTGGGGGAACGCGGCGATCGCGTCGAGGTCGAGCTCGACGCCGAGACCGGGGGCCTCGGGCCGTGCGAAGTAGCCGTCGACGACCTGGGGGGCGCCCTTCGCGACGTCCTTGACGGCGGCGTCGGCGAAGTCGTTGAAGTGTTCGAGGATCTTGAAGTTGGGGGTGCAGACGCCGAGCTGGAGGCTCGCGGCGGTCAGCACGGGGCCGCCGACGTTGTGCGGCGCGACCTGCACGTAGTAGGTCTCGGCGGTCGCGGCGAGCTTGCGGACCTCGGAGATGCCGCCGGTGTGCCCGACGTCGGGTTGCAGGATGTCGGCGGCCTGCAGTTCCAGCAGCTCGCGGAACTCGATGCGGTCGTGGACGCGCTCGCCGGTGGCGATCGGCAGCCCGGTGTGCGCGGACACCTTGGCGAGCGCCTTGAGGTTCTCCGGCGGGACGGGCTCCTCCAGCCAGGCCGGGTCGAACGGGGCGAGCAGGCCGGCGAGCCGGATCGCGGTCGCGGGGGAGAACCGGCCGTGCATCTCGACCAGCAGCTCGGTCTCCGGGCCGACCGCGTCGCGCACCGCCTCGACCAGGTCGATGGCGAGCACGGTCTCGGCGTGGTCCAGTTCCATCCGGCCGGCGCCGAACGGGTCGAGCTTCAGCGCCCGGTAGCCGCTGTCGACCACGCGCTTGGCCGCCGCGTGGAACTCCTCCGGCGTCCGGTCGACGGTGTACCAGCCGTTGGCGTACGCCTTCACGCGGTCGCGCACCGAGCCGCCCAGCAACCGCCACACCGGCTGGCCGAGCGCCTTGCCGACGATGTCCCAGCACGCCATCTCGACGCAGGCGATGCCGGACATGACGATCTCGCCGGCCCGGCCGAAGTCGCCGTACTTCATCCGGCGCACGAGGTCCTCGATGTCGAACGGGTCGCTGCCCACGATGTGGCGGCGCGCCGCCTCGGTGAGATAGCCGATCAGCGCGTCGGTGTGGCCGAGCATCCGGGCCTCGCCGACACCGGTGAGCCCCTCGTCGGTGCGGACGGTCACGAACGTGAGGTTCCGCCATGGCGTGCCCAGGACATGGGTGCCGATCTCGGTGATGCGCAACGTGCCGCCCCTCTCAACTCAACCTGGCACTAGCTTGTGTTAGCGCTAACATTCGCGGGCCGCGGAAGCCGTCCTCCCGCGTGCTCGGTGTCAGCGGCCTCCGGGCCGCACGGCCGTGCTCTCCCTCACCACCAGCTCCGGTTCCACGCTGCGGCGCGCGGGCGGGCCGCCGGGCGCGCCGCCGGGATCGTCGACGCGCTCCAGCAGCAGCTGGAACGCGTGCCGCCCGACCTCGCCGAACGGCTGCCGGACGCTGGTCAGCGGCGGTGCGAAGTAGGGCGCCTCCGGCACGTCGTCGAAGCCCACCACGCTCACCTCCTCGGGGACGCGGCGGCCGGCCTCGCGCAGCGCGCGCAGCAGGCCGAGGGCCATCGGGTCGTTCGCGGCGAACACCGCGGTCACCGCCGGGTCGGCGGCCAGCCGCCGGCCGAGCTCGTACCCCGACCGGGCGCTCCAGTCGCCGGCCAGCGGCTCGGGGGCCTCCCGGCCCTCCTCCGCCAGCACCGACCGCCAGCCGTCCACGCGGGCGCTGGCGTCGATCCAGTCCGCCGGGCCGGCCATGTGCCACACGGTCTCGTGGCCGAGGCTCAGCAGGTGCCGGACGGCCCGGACCGCGCCCGCGCGGTGGTCGACCGACGCGACCGGGACCGGCAGGTCGTCGCCCGCGCCGACCGCCACCACCGGCATGTCCGGCGGCAGCCGCCGCAGCCCCTCGGCCGCGGACTGGTGCGGCGCGATGATGACGATCCCGTCCACCGACTGGGAGCGCAGGCGCTGCACCCCGTCCTCGATGGAGCGCCGGGTCAGCGAGCCGAGGCTGGCGATGTTGATCATGTAGTCGGCGCTGCGCGCGGCGCGCTCGATCCCGTACAGGGTCGAGGCGGGCCCGTACAGCGTCGTGTCGAAGCTGACCACGCCGAGCACCCCAGACCGGCCGGTCGCCAGCACGCGCGCCGCCGAGTTCGGCCGGTAGTCCAGATCGCGCATCGCCGCCAGGACCCGCTCGCGGGTGCGCGGTGCGACCTTGCCCGGGTCGTTCAGGACCCGCGACACCGTCATCGCCGAGACCCCGGCGAGCGCCGCCACGTCCTCCATGACCGCCGCGCGCGACCGCCCGCCGCCCGTCCCGGCACCGGGCGAGCCGGTGCCGGACGGGGGAGGGGGCGCTGCGGTGGTCACTGTGATCTGCTCCACATCGGTCGGGTGCCCTGAATGTTTGCGATAACGCGAACCGATGTCAAGAGCCTGAACACAATCGTGGTAGCGCAAACATCCGCCGCCGTCCCCTTCGGCGGCGCGCGTCCGGCGGCGTGCGTCGCGATCGGGTAACGGCCTTCTCCCGGACGGGCCGGACCGGGGACACTTCCGGTGCGCGTCCGGGAAACCACGGTGCGCGTGCCCGTGGGATCCCGGTACCAGGGGAGCCCTCCAGGTCCGAGCATGGAAAGGGTGGTCGTGGTGATATCCGCCCCGCGGAGGCGCAGGTCGCCACCGTGGTTCGGCGCGGAGACGAGGCGTGCCCTCGTCGCCGGCCTGGCGGTGGCCGCGCTCGCCTTCGCCGCCGGATGGCCCTACTGGCGCGACCACGCCGCCGCCGCGGCGGTCAGCCTCGTCGGCACCGCGGGGATCGCGGTCGTCGGCGCGCTGCTGGCGACGGGAGCCCGGAGCCGGCGGACGGGCCTGCTGTTCGTGGCGGCGTCGCTCTGCTGGGCGCTGAGCTGGCTGGCGAGCTGGGACACCGGCCCCGGGCCGCTGCTGTCCCCGTACGCCCAGGCCGACTTCTACCTCGCGCTGGCCGCGGGCGTGCTGCTGTATCCGGCCGGACGGCTGGAGTACGCCGCCGACCGGATCTGGACGGTGTTCGCCTGCGCGGTCCTGTGGGGCTGCCCGACCGCGCTGTGGACGACCTCGCGGCCGGAGTGGGCCGCCTTCCGCGGCCGGCACGTGTGGTGGCCGGCGCCGTTCCCCGACCACGCGGCGTTCCGGGTCGTCCTGGAGGTCTCCGCCGTCCTGTACATCGTGCTCGCCCTGTCCTTCGCGGCCGTCCTGCTGCTGCGGCTGCCGAGGATGAGCCGGATGCGGCGGGCGGTCACGCTGCCGGTGACCGTCGCGCTGGCGTTCGTCGGGATCTCCGCGGCGCTGACCCAGCGGCCGATCATGGAGGAGTCGATCTCGCTGGACGCGCTGCTGGAGGTGTACGCGATCCAGGGCGCGGTGGTCGCGCTCGTCCCGCTCGCGCTGCTGGCGACCGGGCTGCGCACCCGGCTCGCGGAGCTGTCCGTCGCCGGGCGGATGCTCCGGCTGACCGCGCCGCCGTCGGTGGAGCGCGTCCGCGACGCCCTCCGCGACGTCCTGCACGACCCGACCCTGCAACTGTGGTTCTGGGCGCCGGCGGAGGAGGTCTACGTCGACACCGCCGGACGGCCCGTCGCCGGCCTGGACGGCGGCGACCCCGGCGGCCCGGACGCCGACGTCCCTCCGGAGGAGGGTGCCGGGCGGTGGCGGCGGCGCGTCGAGACCGCCGCCGGCGAGCCGCTGGCGATCGTGGAGCTCGCCGGGTCGCTGCGCGACCACGGGTCGCTGGTCGAGGCGGCGCTGGAGGCCGGGGGCCGGGCGCTGGAGACGGCGCGGCTGCAGTCCAACGTCCAGGCGGGACTGGAGCAGGTGCGGTCGGCGTACGGCCGGCTGCTGCGCGCCGAGACCGTGGAGCGCGAGCGCCTCGCCCGGGACCTGCACGACGGCGCGCAGCAGCGGCTGCTCGCGCTCGGCGCGATGCTCGCCACCCTGGAGGCCCTCGCCGTTGACCCGGCGGTGAAGGACCATGCGCGCGAGTGCCGCAAGGAGCTGATGGCGGCGCTGGCCGAGTTGCGCGCGTTCGCCCACGAGGTGCAGCCGGCGCTGCTCGTCCAGGACGGCCTCGGCCCGGCGCTGGAGGTCGTCGCCGAGCGGCTCGGCACCCGCGTGCTGCTGGAGGTGACCGGCGAGCGCTACTCCCGCGAGGTCGAGTCCGCTCTTTACTCCGTACTTTGCGAGGCTTTGTCGTACGCTGTCGACCGCGCGCGTGCGACCCGTGTGACGGTCCGGGTGCGTCCGGACGGCCACCGGCTGGTGGCCGAGGTCAGCGACGACGGCGAGCGGCCGGGCGGGGAGCCCGGCGCGGTGCCCGACGGGCTGGCCGGCATGGCCGGGCGGATCAGGGCGCTGCGCGGGCACATGGAAGTCGACGGAGATCCCACCCGGGGCACGACGGTAAGGATGGTCCTGCCATGCGAGTAGCCGTGGCCGAGGACAGCGGGATCTTCCGGCAGGCGCTGGTCACCCTGCTCACCACGGTCGGCATCGACGTCACGGTGTCCGCCGCCTCGGGGGAGGAGCTGCTCGCCCGCATCGCGGAGGACCCGCCGGACGTCGCGATCCTCGACCTGCACATGCCGCCGACCTACACCAACGAGGGCGTGGTCGCCGCGCGCACCCTGCTGCGCGGCCATCCCCGGATGGGCGTGCTGGTGCTGTCGGCCTTCAACGAGACGCCGCAGGCGATGGAGCTGTTCCGCGACCAGCCGCGCGGCGTCGGCTACCTGCTGAAGGACCACGTCACCGACGTCGACAACCTGCGCGGCGCGCTGGAGCGGGTGATGCGCGGGGAGGTCGTCATCGACCCGAACGTGGTGAGCCGGCTGGTCGAGGCCCGGCACCGGGAGCGGGAGCTGTCCCGGCTGTCCGGCCGCGAGCGCGAGGTGCTCGGGCTGATGGCGGAGGGGCACTCCAACGCCGGCATCGGCAGGCGGCTGCACCTGTCCGCCCGCACCGTCGAGGACCACGTGCGGGCCATCTTCACCAAGCTCAAGATCACCTCGACGGGCGGCCCGCCGGGACCGCAGGACAGCAACAAGCGGGTGCTGGCGGTGCTCACCTGGCTGCGCGCCGCCGAGACGCGCTGACCGCCCGGAGCCGGGCGCGCTCGTCCCACCCGCCCCGCGCATCGATCGGGTAACGGGCTCTCGCGCGCGGCGGCGCGGTGAGGAAGACTTACGGTACGAGCCCGGTCGCGGTACGTGACACCGGTGGTGGCCCCCGCACGCCACCGAGGCGTGCCGCGGACGTGGTGCCCGTGGCCGTCCGGCGCCCCCATCCTCCCGCCGCCGCGCCCCGGGCGCATCCGGGGAAACCCGATGCCCGTCCGGTGGTTCCCCGGGGCCCCGGCCGCGGGCGTGCCCTGGGCGGCCACGGGACCCGGGCTCCGGCGCGGGCCCGGCGCGGGCCCCGACAGGGAAGGGACGGTCGTGAGGTCCGTGCGCGTGCGGGCGCCGCTGTGGTTCGCCGCGCCGCTGCGCCGCGCGGCGGCGGGCGGTGCCGCGGTCGCGGCGGGGGCGCTCGCCGCGGGCTGGCCGCACTGGCGCGGGCATCCGGCCGCCGCCGCGGTCACGCTGCTGTGCTGCGGCGGGTTCGCCGTCGCGGGCGGGCTGCTGGCCGCCGGGCGGCTCGGCCGGCGGACCGGCGCGGCGTTCACCGCCGCCGCGGCGGCGTGGGCGCTGACGTGGGCGGCGAGCTGGAACGCGGGCGCCGGGCCGGTGGCGTCGGTGTTCGCCCAGTCGGTGTTCTTCGTGACGATCGGGGTGGGCGTGCTGGTCTACCCGGGCGGCCGGCTCGACGGGACGGTCGCCCGGCTGTGGACGGGCGTCACGGCCGTCGTCATGGTCGGCGGGCAGGCGCTGCTGTGCGCGGTGTCGCGGCCCGAGTGGAACGGGTTCGCCGCCTCGGCGGCGTGGCCCACGGTCGCCCCCGGCCGCGAGGCGTTCCAGTGCGCCTACCGCGCGATCACGACCGTGGAGGCGGCGCTGGCCGGCGCGCTGGTGATCATCCTGCTGCTGCGGCTGCCGGGGACCGGCCGGCTGGACCGCCGCTTCACCGTGCCGATCGCGGCCGCCGTCACGGTCGGCGTCGCCGGGGCGCTGGCGGTGCAGGGCTCGCTCATCGGCGGCCACGTGAGCCTGGACGACGTGATGGAGGTCTACCTGTTCCAGGGCGTGTGCGCGACGGTGCTGCCACTGGCGTTCCTCGCCGCGGCGCTGCGCGCACGGCTGGCGGAGCTCACCGCCGCCGCGCGGATGCAGCGCCTCACCGGCCACCCGGTGTCGGTGGAGAAGGTGCGGGACGCGCTGCGCCGCGTCCTGCACGACGGCACCCTCGACCTGTGGCTGTGGGCCGACGGCGGCTACGTCGACATCACCGGGCGCCCCATCGCCGCCGGCCCCGGGCCGGGCACCGCCGCCGGGCCCGCCGCGGGCCGCTGGCGGCACGAGGTCCGCATGTCCGGCGGGGAGCCGCTCGCCACCGTCGACGCCGACGACCGGCTGCGCGGCCACGGGGCGCTCGTCGAGGCGGCGCTGGTCGCCGGGGGCCGCGCGCTGGAGACCGTCCGGCTGCAGGCCGCGGCGCGGGCGCATCTGGAACGGGCGCGGGACGCGCGGGAGCGGCTGGTCCGCGCCCAGGCGGCGGAGCGGGAACGGGTCGCGGCGCAGCTGCAGCGCAGCGCCCAGCAGCGGTTGCGCGCGCTGGAGGCGCTGCTCGCCGGGCTGGAGGCGGCGGCCGGCCCGCGGGCCCGCGAGCAGGCGCGCGCGTGCCGCCACGAGCTGGTGGAGGCGGCCGCCGAGCTGGACGGCCTGGCTCGCGGCGTGCATCCGGCGATCCTGACCGACGCGGGACTGGCCGCCGCGATGCGGCCGGTCGCCGCCCGCGCCGCCGCGTCCGTCCGGCTCGACGTACCCGCCCGCCGGTACCCGCCGGAGGTCGAGTCGACGCTGTACTTCGCGCTCTGCGAGGCGCTGGCGAACGCCGCCAAGCACGCCGGCGCCCGCGAGGTCCGGCTGAGCGTGCGGGACGAGCCGGGCCGGGTGGTCGCCGAGGCCCGCGACGACGGCGCGGGCGGCGCCCGCCCGGTCCCCGGCGGCGGGCTCGCCGGCCTCACCGACCGGGTTCGCGCGCTGCGCGGCCACGTCGACGTCGAGAGCCCGCCCGGCGCGGGCACCACCGTCCGGATCATCCTGCCGAGGTCCGATGGTTGACGGGCGGGCCGCGCGCGGGCGTCCACGCACAGGTCCTGCGGCCCGGGCGGGTCCGGAGGGGCGCGCCGGGCCGCCTGCTCCGACCTCGTCGCGGCACGGCGCGGGCGGCCGCCGTTCTGGAACACTGGGACCCGCCCCGCCGCGGGAGCACGTCATCGAGCGGCGGCGGGCGATGAGGGCGCGGACAGGGAGACATGGACGAGCGGGTGCGGGTACGGGTGCGCAAGGACCGTGACGAGCGGCGCGAGCAGATCCTGGTGTGCGCGCGGGAGCTGTTCAGCGAACGGCCGTACGAGGAGGTGTCCAACACCGAGATCGCCGCGGTCGCGGGCGTCAGCCGCGGCCTGCTGAACCACTACTTCGGCACCAAGCGGGAGCTGTACCTGGCGGTCGTGGAGCGGATGCTGCAGATCCCGCCGGTGCCGGTGCCCGCCTACGAGCCGGGCGCGAGCGTCCGCGAGCGGGTGACCGAGAGCATCACCGGCTGGCTGGAGCTGCTGGAGCGCAACGCCGGGACCTGGCTCGTCGCGCTGGACATGGCCGCCGGGTCGGCGGGCGACGACGAGCTCGCCCGGCTGGTGGACGCGGCGCGCGAGGGCGCCGTCGACCACGTCACCGAGGTGGTCGGGCTGTCCCGGCTGGCCGCCGGGCATCCGGAGGTGCGCTCGGCGCTGCGCGGGTTCAGCGGGATGGCGGAGGCGGCCACCCGCGAGTGGCTGCGGCACGGCAGGCTGACCCGCGCCCAGGTGCACGTGCTGCTGGAAGAGACGATCATGCACCTGATCGAGGAGACCGTGCCGAAGATGACGGCGGCGGACTGAACCCCCCGGGCCGATGTTCGGCACATAATTGACAGCTGTGCGCATTGCGCCTAATTTCTGGGTCGACGCTCGGAGAGGACGGTCCGCATGCGCAACGGAGGACCCGGCTCCCGGCCCGCGCCCGCGCCGCCGCGCGGCACCGCCCGCGGCGCCTTCGAGGTGACGCCGCGCGGCGGGCGCCCATGACCGCCGGGACGGCCGCCGGCCCGCTGCCCGCCGGCCCAGTGCCGCGTCCCACCGTGACCAGCCGGGTCCTGGACATCATCGGCGCCTTCACGCCGGACCGCCCGGCGCTGACCATCACCCAGATCGCCCGCCGCGCCGGGCTGCCGCTGTCCACCGCGCACCGGCTCGTCGGCGAGCTGACCTGCTGGGGCGCGCTCGAACGCGACGGCACGGGCCTCTACCGGATCGGCCTGCGGCTGTGGGAGGTGGGCGCGCTCGCGCGGGGCCCGGTGCTGCGCGAGGCGGCGATGCCGTTCCTGGAGGACCTGTACGAGGCGACCCACGAGAACGTCCACCTCGCCGTGCTGGACGGCCTGGACGTCGTCTACATCGAGCGGATCTCCGCCCGCGACGCCGTGCACGTCTTCTCCCGCGTCGCGGGCCGCTGGCCGGCGCACGCGACCGGGGTCGGCCTGGCGATGCTCGCGCACGCCGACCCGGAGCTGCAGGAGCGGGCGATCGCCGGGCCGCTGCGCCGCTTCACGCCCAAGACCATCACCACCGGCCCCGAGCTGCGCCGCGTCCTGGCCGAGGTCCGCCGCACCGGGGCCGCGGTCAGCGACGGGCAGGTCGAGACGTTCGCGATGTCGGTCGGCGCGCCCGTGTTCGGCCCGGACGACACGGTGGTGGCGGCCGTCGCGATCGTGGTCCCGGCATCCGGCTGGGAGGCGCGCTCGCTCGTCCCGGTCGTGCGGGCCGCCGCCCGCGGCATCTCCCGCGCCCTCGGCGCCCCGCGTGCCCTGCGGCGCCCGGAGTCGGCGCGGCGCGAGGGCTGACGGCGCACCTCCCGCAGGGCGCCGCGGGCGGCTTCTTCCGTTAGACGGAATCGGTGTGGCCCGGCCTCGCGGGCGGCGGCGAAGGTCGTGGCGACCGCACCGCCCGCCGTTCACCGCCGAGGAGCAGCCCATGGCCATCGCGCGCAACCAGTGGTACGTCGCCGCCTACAGCGAGGAGGTCGGCGACGGCCTGCTCGCCCGGACGATCTGCGGGGAGCCGCTCGTCTTCTACCGGACGGGCGCGGGGCAGGCCGTCGCGCTCGCCGACCGGTGCGTGCACCGCCGCTTCCCGCTCTCGGAGAGCAACCGCGACGGCGACCGGATCGTCTGCGGCTACCACGGCTTCACCTACGCGCCCGACGGGGCGTGCGTCGCGGTGCCGGGGCAGACGCGGATCCCGCGCACCGCCCGCGTCCCCGCGTACCAGGTCGTCGAGCAGGACTCGCTGGTCTGGGTGTGGATCGGCGACGGGGCGGGCGACGCCGCCGCGATCCCGCGCGCCCCCTGGCTGAGCTCGCCGGACTACACGACCGTCCGCGGCATGGAGCCGCTCGCCGCGCGGTACGAGCTGCTCGTCGACAACCTGCTCGACCTGTCCCACGAGACGTACCTGCACGCCGGCTACATCGGCACGCCGGAGGTCGCGCAGACGCCGATCACCACGGAGGTGGACGACGAGGCCGGCGTCGTCTACGTCAGCCGCCGCATGAAGGACGTCGAGTGCCCGCCGTTCTACTCCGAGTCGACCGGCGTCGAGGGCCGCATCGACCGGTGGCAGGACATCGAGTACCACCCGCCGTGCTTCTACCTGCTGCACAGCCGCATCGCGCCGACCGGCGTGGAGCCCGGCCCGGACGGCGACGACCCGCGCGCTTTCCACGTGGAGGTCGGCTACGCGATCGTCCCGGAGACCGAGACCACCACGCACGACTTCTGGTGGGTCGCCCGCGACTTCGCGCTCGACGACGAGCGGGTGTCGGAGTTCCTCCGCGAGAACAACCGCACGGTCGTCCTGCAGGACGTCACGGCGCTGAACACCCTGGAGAAGGTGATCGCCGCCGAGCCGGAGGGCTACCAGGAGCTGTCCATCAACATCGACACCGGCGGCCTTGCCGCGCGCCGCCTGCTCCAGCGGCTCACGGCGGCGCGGTGAGCGCCGGTACGGCGGGCGGGGGCCGCCTGCGGGTCGAATGGTCCCCCGGCTCGGACCGGCTCACCGGCATCTGCCACTGCGGCGCCCGCCGCACCGCCGAGGACCCGGCCGAGATCTGGGCGTGGCTGCTCTCCCACCCCGGCCACGGCGCGTCCTGAGGAGGGGTGCCGGGGCCGGCCGCCCCGGCACCCCGGTTCAGCCGATGTCGCGGCGGCGGAAGGCGAGCAGGGCCGCCGCGGCGACGGCCACCGCGACGGCGGTCAGCGCGGCGACCGGCAGGACGTCGAGACCGCCGCCGGGAAGCTTCGGCGTGTGCGTGAACGGCGAGACGTCCATGACCGCCTGCGGCAGCTTCAGCAGCGGCCCGACCTGGCCGAGGAGCAGGCAGACGGTCAGCACGCCCCACCCGGCGGACGTCCCGCGGGGCACCAGGCCGAAGATCAGCGCGGCCGCGGCGGCGATGACCCAGACCGACGGCAGCTGGACGAGCGCCGCGCCGAGCTGGCGGGGGAGCTGCCCGCCCAGGTCGCCGGAGCGGGCTCCGTGGACCAGGCCGACGGCGAGGCCGGTGGCGCCCAGCAGGACGACCGTGCCCGCGACGGTGACGGCGAGGTTCGCGGCGGCCCAGCGGACGCGGCCGACGGCGGTCGCGAGGACCGGCTCCAGGCGGCCCCCGCTCTCCTCGGCCCGCATCCTCAGCACGCCCTGCACCGCGTAGGCCGAGGCGAACAGGGCCATCAGGCCCATGGCGGTGGCGAGGAAGGCGTCCGCGATGTCCTGCTGCCCGCCCATCTCGCGGATGTCGTCGAGCACTGCGTCGCTGCCGTCGACCAGGTCGCCGACGCCGTCCGCGACGCCGCCGATGGCCAGCCCGTACACCAGGAACGCCGCGGACCAGCCGATCAGCGTCCCGCGCTGCAGCCGCCACGACAGGGCGAGCGGGCCGCGCAGGGACGGGGCGGCCCGGGCGGGGCCGGGGGACGGGGCCAGCATCCCGGCGCCGAGGTCGCGGCGCCCGGCCAGCGCGTACGCGGCGGCGGCCAGGAGCACGAACGCGGCGAGGGGGAGCAGGAGCACGGCCCAGTGCTCGCCCGCGTGCGGGCGTACCCGCTGCGCCCAGCCGATCGGGGACAGCCACGACACCCAGTGCGCCGAACCGGCGTCGGCCACACCCCGGACCAGGTAGGCGGCGCCGAGCACGGCGAACGCCAGCCCGTTGGCCAGCCGGGACGTCTCCGCGAGCTGCGCGGTGAGCGCGGCGACCCCGGCGAACACCAGCCCGGCCCCGAACCAGGACAGCCCGAACGCGATCGATCCGGCGACCGACAGCCCGAACAGCATCATGACGAGCGCGGCCACGGCCGCCAGGGTGGCGGCGGCCGTCACGGCGGCGGCCAGGGCCGCGGTCAGCGGCGCGCGGCGCCCGACGGCGGCGGCGCCGACCAGCTCCAGCCGCCCGGTCTCCTCCTCGGCGCGCGTGTGCCGGACGACGAGCAGCACGCACATGACCGCGGTGAGGGCGGCGCCGGTCGCGCCGACGCGCCACGCGCTGACGCCCGCGGCCGTGCGTTCGTTCAGCACCGGCCCGTACAGTGCCCGCATGGACGGGTTGCCGTTGATGCCGCGCGCGAAGCTTTCCAGCGACCCCGGGGCGTCGTACCCGCTCTTGAAGCTGTAGACGGTGCTGGACACCAGCGCGGTCAGCCCGTAGATCCAGGCCGGCATCATCACGCGGTCGCGGCGCAGCCACATCTTCAGCAGCGTGCCTGCGCCCGCGAAGCCGCCTTCCCCGCGCGCCGGGGGACGCACGGTCGTGGCGGTCACGACACGCCGCCTTCCTGCAGCGCCCGCCCGGCGTGGTCGTTCTCGTAGTGCCGCAGGAACAGCTCTTCGAGCGTCGGCGGCCGGCTGGTCAGGGCCCGGACACCGATCTCGGTGAGCTGCCGCAGCGCGGCGTCCAGCTCCGCCGTCTCGACCTCGAAGGTGATGGTGTCGCCGTCGATGCGCACGTCGTGCGCGCCGGGCAGCGGGACGCCGTCGGGCGGGCCTGCCAGCTCCGCCCGGATCGACGTGCGGGTCAGGTGGCGCAGCTCCGCTAGCGTGCCGGTCTCCACCGTGCGCCCCCTGCGGATGATGGTGACCCGGTCGCACAGGGCCTCGACCTCGCTGAGGATGTGGCTCGACAGCAGCACCGTGCGCCCGGCCGCCCGCTCCTCCCTCACGCACTCCTGGAACGCCTCCTCCATGAGGGGATCGAGGCCGGAGGTCGGCTCGTCCAGGATGAGCAGCTCCGCGTCGGACGCGAACGCCGCGACCAGGGCGACCTTCTGCCGGTTGCCCTTGGAGTAGGCGCGTCCGCGCTTCTTCGGGTCGAGCTCGAAGCGGGCGAGCAGGTCGTCGCGGCGGCCGGCGTCCAGCCCGCCGCGCAGCCGCCCGAGCAGGTCGATGACCTCGCCGCCGGACAGGTTCGGCCACAGGGTGACGTCGCCGGGGACGTAGGCGATGCGCCGGTGCAGGGTGGTGGCGTCGCGCCACGGGTCCCCGCCGAGCAGCCGGGCCGTCCCGGCGCCGGCGCGGATCAGCCCGAGCAGGACGCGGATGGCGGTGGACTTCCCGGCCCCGTTGGGACCGAGGAAGCCGTGCACCTCGCCGGATTCCACGCGCAGGTCCAGCCCGTCGAGCGCGCGCGTCCGGCCGAACGTCTTGACCAGGCCCTCGGCCCGTACCGCCTCGGTCATCCTGCCTTCTCTCCTGGACCTTCCCCGGTGGGGGCGTCCTTTCCGGTGCGAGCGGCCGGCCCGAAGGCGCCGCTCTCGTACTCCCGCATGGCGGCGCGGGCGCGCGCCGCGAGCTCCGGGCTCAGCAGCCGGTCGTTGAAGATGTCGAAGAGGGCGCGGCGCAGCCGCAGCGCGCCTTCGGGGGTGAAGGTGTCGACGCCGAGCACGCGCGACAGGTGGTCGTGCAGCACCTCCATCCCGATCGTCATCGCGACGAGCGCGGCGGAGTAGGCGTGCACGTCGGTGGTGACGGGCGCGTTCACCCCGGGCGGCAGGTCGGACGCGAAGTAGGTCTCGGTGGTGTCGACCAGGTCGTCGAACACCCGCGCCGCGGCGGGGGAGCCGTCGACGAGCGCGCGCGCGAGGTAGCGGCGCACGGGCAGGTCGATCCGCATCGCCCGCGCGAGGAAGCCCGGGTCGCCGATCCCGTCGATCTTCTCGGAGCTGAGCCGGCGGATCGTGTCGAGCGCGTAGGCGTCGCAGGCCTCGCGCAGCTCCTGCTTCGAGCCGAAATGGTGCTGGACGAGCCCGACCGACACCCCGGCCGCCTCCGCGATGCCGCGGAACGTCGCGCCCTTCATCCCGTGCTCGGCGAACATCTCCAGCGCGGTGTCCCTGATCCGCGCGCGCGCCGTCAGGTCTTCCTGCGCCGGGCTCGTCTCCGTCACGCTTCCGAACCCTCCAATACAAGCGTTCAATCTCCAATACGCATGTATACCATACGCGTGTATTGGCGCTGGCGCGAGGAGGTCCGGGAAATCGGGAACGGGGAGGGGTGGAGGCGGCGAGTTAGCTTAGGCTAGCCTTATTAACCGTGCTGTCCCTCGCGCGGAGAACCCCCCGCACGCCCCCGGCGAAGGAGGCCGCCGCGCCTCCGGTCCGGCACCCGGCCGGACGCTGGGCCGGGCTCGGCGTCCTCGCCGTCCTGCTGCTGCTGGCGGCCGCGGCGAGCCTGGCCGTCGGCGCCGAGCACATCCCGATCGGGAAGATCGCGCCGGCCGTGTTCGCGCCGGACGGGTCGCGGGACGCGCTGATCGTGCGGGAGCTGCGGCTCCCGCGCACCCTCCTCGGCGTCGGCGTCGGCGTCGCGCTCGGCCTCGCCGGCGCGGTGATGCAGGCGCTCACCCGCAACCCGCTCGCCGAACCCGGCCTGCTCGGCGTCAACGGCGGCGCCGCGCTCGCGGTCGTCATCGTCATCGGGGCGTTGCGCGCCGACGACGTCCTGGTCTACGTGTGGGCGGCGTTCGTCGGGGCCGCCGGCGCCGCCGTCCTCGTCCACACGATCGGCGCGCGCGGGCGCGGCGGGACCTCGCCCGCGCGGCTGGTGCTGGCGGGCGCCGCCGTCAACGCCGTGTTCAGCGCGCTGACCGCCGGGCTGATGCTGCTCAGCCCGCGCGCCTTCAACGGCTTCCGGTTCTGGCAGGTCGGCAGCCTCGCTGGGCGGGACACCGGGGTGTTCCTGCGGGTGCTGCCGTTCATCGCCGCCGGGACGGTGCTGGCGCTGCTGCTGGCCCGCCCGCTGAACGCCCTCGGACTCGGCGACGAGGCGGGCCGCGCGCTCGGCGCCCATCCGGGCCGGACGCGGGCGCTCGGCGCGCTGGCGGTCGTGCTGCTGTGCGGGGCGGCGACGGCGGCCGTCGGGCCCATCACGTTCCTCGGCCTCGCCGTCCCGTACGCGGTCCGCGCCTTCGTCGGGCCCGACCAGCGCTGGGTGCTGCCCTACTCGCTGCTGCTCGCGCCCGTCCTGCTGCTCGCCGCCGACATCGCCGGACGCGTCGTCGCGCCCGGCGAGCTGCAGACCGGGATCGTCACCGCCTTCCTCGGCGCGCCGCTGTTCATGCTGATCGTCCGGCGCGGAAGGACGCGTGACCTGTGAGCCGCGTCGTGCGGGCCGGCGGGGTGTCGGTGCGGTGGGAGCCGCGGGCGGCGCTGGTGTGCGGGCTGGTGGCGCTGGTCGCGGTGGGCGCCGCCGTCCTCGTGGTCGGGTCCGGCGAGTTCCCCGTCCCGCCGGCGGACGTGGTGCGCTCGCTCGTCGGGCAGGGCGACCAGGCGACCGACTTCATCGTCCGGACGCTGCGGCTGCCGCGCGCCGTCACCGGGCTGCTCGCCGGGCTGGCGCTCGGCATGAGCGGCGCGATCTTCCAGAGCATGTCGCGCAACCCGCTCGGCAGCCCCGACCTCATCGGCTTCACCACCGGGTCGGCGACGGGCGCGCTGCTGCAGATCCTGGTGTTCGGCGGCGGCGCGGTCGCGATCACCGTCAGCTCGGTCGCGGGCGCGTTCATCACCGCCGCCGGCGTGTACGTCGTCGCCTACCGGCGGGGCGGCGGCGTGCACGGCGTCCGCCTGATCCTGATCGGGGTGGCCGCCGCCGCGATGCTGGAGGCGGCCAACTCCTACCTCATCACCCGCGCCGAGCTGCGCGAGGCGTACGAGGCGGCGTTCTGGCTGACCGGGAGCCTGAACGGGCGCGGGTGGGCGCAGGCGGTGCCGCTCGCCGCCGCGCTCGCGGTCCTCGTCCCGATGGCGCTGCTGCTCGCCCGCCCGCTCGGCATGGGCGAGATGGGCGACGACGCGGCGCGGGCGCTCGGGGTGCCCGTCCAGCGGACGCGCGCGCTGCTCATGGTGGTGGGAGTCGGCCTCGTCGCGGCGGCGACGGCGGCGGCGGGCCCGGTGCCGTTCGTCGCGCTCGCTGCGCCGCAGCTGGCGCGCCGGCTGACCCGCCGCCCCGGCGCGCAGCTGCTGCCCGCCGGGCTGACCGGCGCCGCGTTGCTGGCCTGCGGCGACCTGATCTCGCTGCACTTGCCGGTGGCGATGCCGGTCGGGGTGGTGACCGGCGTGCTCGGCGGCGCCTACCTGGCGTGGCTGCTGCTCACCTCGGGCCGCCGCGCGGCCGCCTGACGGCGCCCGCATTGACGGCGGGGCGGCGATCAATTTAGGTTAGCCTTACCTAAGTTGAGGGGAGTTCCGTGCTGACCTGGGATGAGCTGCACGCCGCGCTGACCGACGTGCTGGGCGAGGACGCAGAGCCGGGCGACAACCTGATCGAGCTCGGGATGGACTCGATCCGCCTCATGCAGCTGACCGGGCGGCTGCGCCGCCGCGGCGTCGAGGTCCGCTTCGCCGAGCTCGCCGAGCGGCCCACCCTCGCCGGCTGGTGGGACCTGCTCGCCGAGCGCGGCCAGATGGAGGCCCGCCCGCCGGAGCCCGCTCCGGAGCCGGACGAAGGCGAACCCGGCGGGCCGTTCCCGCTGGCCCTCATGCAGCACGCGTACTGGATCGGCCGCGACTCCGGCCAGTCCCTCGGCTCGGTCGCCGCGCACCTCTACGTCGAGCTGGACGGCCGCGCCATCGACCCGTCCCGCTTCGAGCCGGCCGTGCGCGCGCTCGCCGAACGGCACCCCATGCTGCGCGTCGCCGTCGGCGACGACGGGACGCAGCGGATCCTGCCGGAGCGCCCCGGGCCCGCCGTGACCGTCCACGACCTGCGCGAGGCCGCCGACCCCGGCGCCGAACTGGACCGGATTCGCGCCGAGATGTCGCGGCAGCGGCTCCCCATCGAGGACGGCCGCGTCTTCGACGCCCGCCTCAGCCTGCTCCCCGAGGGGACCGCGCGGCTCCACCTCGACGTCGACATGGTCGCCGCCGACGCGATGAGCTACCGCGTCATGCTGGCCGACCTCGCCGCGCTCTACGAGGGCGAGGCGCTCGCACCGATCCGCTACGGCTACGCCCGCTACCTCGCCGACGACCCGCGCGCCGACGCCCGCGAGCAGGACCGGCGGTGGTGGGCCGACCGGCTCGCCGACCTGCCCGGCCCGCCCGAGCTGCCGGTCGTCCCCGAACCGGGCGACGAGGTCGAGCGCCTGCACCACTGGCTGGCGCCGGCGGAGAAGGCCCGGCTCATCGCCCGCGCGCACGCCGAGGGCGTCACCCCGGCGATGGCGCTCGCCGCCGTGTTCGCCGAGGTCATCGGCGCGTGGTCGGCGACGCCGCGGTTCCTGCTCAACCTGCCGCTGTTCCACCGCGAGCCCGTCCACCCCGACGTGGACTCCGTCGTCGGCGACTTCACCGGCTCCATCATGCTGGAGGCCGACCTCACCGAGGAGCTGCCGTTCGTCGCGCGCGCCCGCGCCCTGCAGGCGAACCTGCACACCGCCGGCGCGCACAGCGACTACTCCGGCCTCGAGGTGCTGCGCGACCTGTCGCGGCTGCGCGGCGAGCAGGTGCTCGCCCCGATCGTCTACACCAGCGCGCTGAACCTCGGCGAGCTGTTCGGCGACGCGGTCCGCGAGCGGTTCGGCGAGCCCGCCTGGATCATCTCCCAGGGCCCGCAGGTGCTGCTGGACGCCCAGGTCACCGAGGTGTCCGGCGGACTGCTGCTGAACTGGGACGTCCGCCGCCCCGCGTTCCCGGACGGCGTCGCCGAGGCGATGTTCGCCGCCTACACCGCCGCGATCGCCCGGCTCGGCGCGGACGGT
Organism: Actinomadura sp. NTSP31; assembly: GCF_041951385.1. NCBI lineage: Bacteria > Bacillati > Actinomycetota > Actinomycetes > Streptosporangiales > Thermomonosporaceae > Actinomadura > Actinomadura sp. NTSP31. The sequence goes on from NZ_JBGNUT010000004.1 coordinate 100,555, forward strand.
GCCGACTGGGACGCGCCGCTCGGCATCGGCGCGACGCCGGAGCAGCTCCGCGTCCGGCACCGCCTCAACGCCACCGAGGCCCCGCCGCCCTCCACCCTGACCAAGGGGTTCTTCGAGCACGCCCGGCGCACGCCCGGCGCCCCCGCCCTGCACTGGGGCGACGACGGCACCCTCACCTACGGTGAACTCGCCGATCGGGCGCTGCGCATCGCCGCCGCCCTCGTCGCGCAGGGCGTCCGACCCGGCGACCGGGTGTCGATCGAGCTTCCCAAGGGGCCCGGCCAGGCCGTCGCCGCGCTCGGCGTGCTCGCCGCGGGCGCCGCCTACGTCCCGATCGGCCCCGAGCAGCCGGACGCGCGCCGCGAGCGGATCCGCACGAGCGCCGCCGTCGCCGCGTCGATCGGCCCCGCGTTCGCGCCCGCCGCGGAACCGCTCGCCGAGCCCGTCGCGGTCCGCCCCAACCAGGTCGCGTACGTGCTGTTCACGTCCGGGTCGACGGGCGAGCCGAAGGGCGTCGAGGTCGCGCACGGCGCCGCGATGAACACCATCGGCGACCTCGTCGGGCGCTTCTCGCTCGGACCGGACGACGTCGCCCTCGCCGTCTCCGCCCTCGACTTCGACCTGTCGGTGTTCGACCTGTTCGCCCTCTGGACCGCGGGCGGCGCCGTCGTCGTCCCGGACGAGGACGAGCGCCGCGACGCCGCCCGCTGGAACGCCCTTGCCGCCCGCTGGTCGGTCACCGTGCTGAACAGCGTGCCGTCCGTCCTGGAGATGCTGCTGCGCTCCGGGCCCGTCCCGTCCCTGCGGCTGGTGCTGCTCGGCGGCGACTGGGTCGGCACGCACCTGCCCGGGCTGCTCGCCGAGCGGGCGCCGGGCGCCCGGTTCGCGGCGCTCGGCGGAACCACCGAGACGGCGATCCACTCGACGGTGCAGGAGGTCGCGGGCGAGGTCCCCGCCGACTGGCGCGCCGTCCCGTACGGGGTGCCGCTCGGCGGCGTCGCCTGCCGCGTCGTGGACGACCTGGGCCGCGACCGCCCCGACTGGGTCGCGGGCGAGCTGTGGATCGGCGGCGCCGGCGTCGCCGACGGCTACACCGGGGATCCCGCGCGCACCGCCGACCGGTTCGTCGTCCGCGACGGCACCCGCTGGTACCGGACCGGCGACCTCGCCCGCTACCGCACCGGCGGCACGCTGGAGTTCCTCGGCCGCCGCGACCACCAAGTGAAGGTCCGCGGCTTCCGCATCGAGCTCGGCGAAATCGAGGCGGCGCTGCGCGACCACCCGGCCGTCGGACGCGCGGTCGCGCTGCTCGCGGGCGACCGCCTCTGCGCCGCCGTCACGCCCGCGGGCGTCCCCGCCGACGCCGTACTGGCGCGCGTCCGCGACCTGCTGCCGCCGCACATGGTCCCGGAGGTGCTCGTACCGGTCGCCGAGCTGCCGCTCACCGCCAACGGCAAGGTGGACCGCAGGGCGCTCGCCGCGCTCGCCGCCGCCGAGGCGGGCGAGGACGCCGCGCCCTACACCGAGCCCGGGACGTCCCTGGAAAGGGTGCTGGCCCGGATCGCCGCCGAGGTGCTGGGGAGGGAACGCGTCGGCGCGGGCGCCGACTTCTTCGCCCTCGGCGGCGACTCCGTCCTCGCCACGACCCTGGTCGCGCGGCTGCGCGAGGCCCTCGACACCTCCGCCCTCCCGGTCCGGATCCTGTTCGCCGAGCGGACGATCGCCCGCATCGCCCGCCGCTTCACCGAGCTGGAGGACGTCCCGGGCCGCCTGGAGGCGGTCGCCGCGATCTGGCTGGAGATCGACTCCATGTCCGACGAAGAGGTCGAGTCGCACCTGGCCGGCTGACCGAACCCGACGCGCTGCGCCTCAACGTTCGGGCTCGGGCTCGGGGGCGGGGGTGAGGGTGGCGGTGCGGAGGGTCGTGAGGGTGACGGCGAGCGCCAGGGCGAGGACGGCGCTGATCGTCCCGTAGACGACGATCGCCGGGCCCGGGGCCATGGCGCGGCCGAGGGCGCCGGCGCCGAGGGATCCGACGGCGGAGCCGCCGGTCTCCTGCGCCGCCCACAGGGAGTTGACGCGGCCCAGATGGGAGTCGGGGGTGTGCGACTGGATGAGGCCGTAGCGCAGGATCTCCTCGACGGACGCGGCGAATCCGTACCCGAACAGGATCGCGACGGCGAGCGCGGGATGCCGGGCCAGGCCCGTGCACGCCAGCGCGGCGAACCCGGTCACGGACGCGGCGAGCAGCGCGAGGCCGGGGGCCTTGACCGAGCCCGCCCAGCCGCTGGTGACGGACGCGAGGACCGCGCCGCAGGCGGGTGCGGCGTACAGCAGGCCGACGGTGGTCGGGCCGCCGTCGAGGCCGCGTTCGGCGAACGCCGGCATCAGCACCGGGATGCCGCCCGCGACCATGAACAGCAGGCCGAGCAGCATCAGCGAGCCGACGACGCGGTGGGAGGCGACGAAGCGCAGCCCGCCGCCGATCGACTTCAGCGGATGCGCGTCCGTCCCGTCTCCGCGGGCGGGTTCCAGCGTCGGCAGCGAGGTCAGCAGGCCGAGGGTGCCGAGGGTGCCGGCGGCGGCGGCCGCGTAGTTCCAGCCGACGCCGAACGCCGACACCACGAGCCCGCCGAGCGCGGGCGACAGCATCGACCCGAGCCGGACCGTCAGGGCGTTCAGCGCGCCCGCCGCGACGAGCTTGTCCGGGCCGACGAGCGCGGGCGTCGCGGCGAGCAGCGCGGTGATGGCGACGCCGGTGGCGAGGCCGTCCCAGGCGGCCAGCGCGTAGAGCGCCGCGGACGAGGGGGACGGCAGGAACGCGTTGAGGGCGAGCAGCGCGAACGCGATCCCGGAGGCGGTGCGGGCGCGCAGCATGAGCCGCCGCCGGTCCTGCCGGTCGGCGAGCACGCCGCCCCACAGGAACCCGACGAGGAGCGCGAAGCCCTCGGCGGCCGACACGGCGCCGACCTGCACGGTGGAGCCGGTCAGGTCGTAGACCTGCACGGGTACGGCGACGGCCAGCATGCCGATCCCGAAGACCGAGACGGTGCGGGCGATGAACACGTTGCGGAACGGCCGGCTGTCGCGCAGCGGGCCGATGTCCAGGGCGAGGCGCCGGAGCATCGTCGGGGGTTCTCCTCGGATGGGGGAGTGGCTAAGGTAAGCCTATCCTTAGTTGATCGTGAGAGAAGGGGACCTCCCGGTGCAGCGCACGCTGATGAACGGAAAGATCCACCGAGCGACCGTGACCCAGGCCGACCTGCACTACGTGGGCTCGCTGACGATCGACGCGGACCTGATGGAGGCCGCCGGCATCGCCGAGGGCGAGCAGGTCCACCTCGTCGACATCACCAACGGCTCCCGCCTGGTCACCTACGCCATCACCGGCGAGGCCGGCAGCGGCGTCATCGGCGTGAACGGCGCCGCGGCCCGCCTCGTCCAGCCCGGCGACCTGGTCATCGTCATCACCTACGCGGCGCTGGACGAGGCCGAGCTGTCCGCCCACCGGCCCCGCGTCGTCCACGTGGACGACGCCAACCGCATCGTCGCGCTCGGCTCCGACCCGGGCGAGCCGGTCCCCGGCGCCGCCGCCCAGCTCGCCGGACGCTGAGCACCGTGGACGGCTTCACCCCCTGGCCCGCCGACCTGGAAGCCCGCTACAAGGCCGAGGGCTATTGGAAGGACCGCGTCCTCGGCGACGTCCTGCGCGGCGACCCGGACCGTGTCGCGCTCGTCGCGGGCGGCGACCGCCTCACCTACGCCGACCTCGACCGGCGCGCCGAACGGACCGCCGCCGGATTCCTGCGGCTCGGCGTCCGCGACGGCGACCGCGTCGTGGTCCAGTTGCCCAACACCGCCGGCTTCGTCGTGGCGTTCCTCGCCCTCGTGCGGATCGGCGCGGCGCCCGTCCTTGCCCTGCCCGCGCACCGCGAGAGCGAGATCCGCTACCTGTGCGAGCTGGCCGAGGCCCGCGCCTACGTCTGCGGCGAGACCGACGGCGACTTCGACTACCGGGCGATGGCCCGGACGCTCCCCGTCGAGCACGTCGTCGTGGACGGCGACGCCCAGGAGTTCACCGCGCTCGCCGACCTGGACGCCGAGCCCGTCGAGCACCCGCGCCCGGACCCCTCCGACGTCGGCGTCCTCCTGCTGTCCGGCGGCACGACGGGGCTGCCGAAGCTCATCCCCCGCACGCACCGCGACTACGTCTACAACCTGGAGGCCAGCGCGGAGGTGTGCGGCTTCACCCGCGACACCGTCTACCTCGTCGTGCTGCCCGCCGCGCACAACTTCGCGCTCGCCTGCCCCGGCCTGCTCGGCGTGTTCGCGACCGGCGGGACGGTGGTGCTCGCGCCGTCCGGGTCGCCGGACGAGGCGTTCCCGCTCGTCGAGCGCGAGCGCGCCACGGCCTGCGCGGTCGTCCCGCCGATCGCGCTGCTGTGGCTGGACGCGGCCACGTGGTCCGAGGACGACCTGTCCTCGCTGGAGCTGCTGCAGGTCGGCGGCGCCAAGCTGGCCGCCGAGCGCGCCGCCGAGGTCCCCGGGGTCCTCGGCTGCCGCGTGCAGCAGGTGTTCGGGATGGCGGAGGGCCTGCTCAACTTCACCCGCCTGGACGACCCGCCCGAGCTGGTCGAGCGGACGCAGGGCCGCCCGCTGTCCCCGGCCGACGAGATCCGCGTCGTGGACGCCGACGGCGGGACGGTCGCGCCCGGCGAGGTCGGGGAACTGCTCACCCGCGGCCCCTACACGCTGCGCGGCTACTACCGCGCGCCCGCGCACAACGCCCGCGCGTTCACGCCGGACGGCTACTACCGCACCGGCGACCTCGTCCGCGAGCTGCCCTCCGGGCACCTCGTCGTGGAGGGCCGCGAGAAGGACCAGATCAACCGCGGCGGCGACAAGGTGTCGGCCGAGGAGCTGGAGGACCATCTCCTCGCCCATCCGGCGATCCACGACGCCGCCGTCGTCGGCGTCCCCGACCCGATGATGGGGGAGCGGACCTGCGCGTTCCTCATCCTCCGCGACGCGGCGAAGGGCACTCCGCCGACGCTCCGCGAGATCAAGGACTTCCTCCGCGACCGCGGCCTGGCCGCCTACAAGTGGCCCGACCGCCTGGAGACCGCCGACGCCTTCCCGCGCACCCCGGTGGGCAAGGTCAGCAAGAAGGCCCTCGCCGCCGGCCTGCATTAGAGAGGCACGCCGCGGACTCGCCGGCGCGATCTTCGAGTGCGCCGAAGGCCGCCACGACCGCTCAAGCCAGCCAGCTGGCCACGCGGGGATCAGCCCGTTGCCGCGTGGCTCACCGCCGGGATGCCGGGTGGACGGACCGTCGAGCGGAAACGCTGCTGGTACTTCTTCGGCGAGATGCCCAGGCGGGTCACGAAGGCGCGCCGCATGGCCTCGTAGCTGCCGTATCCGGTCGCGGCGGCCGCCGCCGTGACCGTGTGGCCGGCGTCCAGCTTCTCCCGGGCGAGGCAGAAGCGGACGAAGGCGACGTACTCGGCCGGAGAGGTCTGCAGTTCCGCGCGGAACAGGCGGGTCAGGTGGCGGACGCTGACCCTGGCGTGGGTGGCGAGTTCCTGCACGGTGTAGGGCCGGGCGGGATCGGCCCAGACCAGGTCGGCGACCGCGCGGACGAGGGGGCTGCGCGGGACCGGCCCGGCCAGTGAGGCCGAGAACTGCGACTGCCCGCCCGGCCGCTGCATGTACACCAGGAGCGCCTGGGCGACCTCCCGCGCCGCGTCCGCGCCGTGGTCCTCCTCCACCAGCGCGAGCGCGAGGTCGACGCCGGCGGCGACGCCCGCGGAGGTGTAGGTGTTGCCCTCGCGGATGAAGAGGGAGTCGGGTTCGACCCGGACCTCCGGGTGGCGCCGCGCCAGGGCGTCGGTGAACTTCCAGTGCGTCGTGGCCCGCTTGCCGTCCAGGAGCCCCAGTTCGGCGAGGACGAACGCGCCGCTGCAGATCGACGTCAGGCGCCGGGTGCCCGCGGCGAGGATCCGGGTCGCCGCCAGCACCTCGGGCGTGACGAAGGCGGCCGGCGGCAGCTCGCTGCCGGGGATGACGACCGTGTCGAACCGCCCGCCGGCTCCCGCCGCGCACCGCACGGCGACCCGCGCGCCGATGGACGTGGTGACGTCGCCGCCGTCCGGCGAGACGAGCACGACCTCGTAGGACGCCGCCGACGCCTGGTTGGCCTCCACGAAGACCTCCGCGGGCCCGGCGAAGTCGAGCATCTTGACGCCGTCGAAGACCAGGAAGCCGATGCGGCGCCGGAGGGCGGGTGGCCGGAGGTTCATGGCGCAACATTATGGAGGCGTCGCTCCAAAATCAACTCGGGGTGACCGGGCTCACGGGCGCCTCGCTTGGGTAGCATGCCCGGATGGCACGTCCACGGCGGTTCGACGAGGCGGCCCTGCTCGACGCGGCGACGGAGCTGTTCTGGAGCAAGGGGTTCGACGACACGTCCGTGGAGGACGTCTCCGCCGCGACCGGCGTCGGGAACGGCAGCATCTACGCCGCCTACGGCAGCAAGCAGGGCCTGTTCCTCGCCCTCTTCGAGCGGTACTGCGAGGGGCGCGCCGACTTCGTGCGCGCGGCCGTGCGGCGTCCCGGGTCGGCGGCGTCCGCGGTGAGCGGGTACTTCGAGGCCGTCATCGCCGACTGCGCCGCCCAGCCGGGCCGCCGCGGCTGCCTGATGATCAACAGCATGGCCCAGCTCGGGACCCGGATGCCCGAGGTCGTCGCGATCACGCGGCGGGCGACGGAGCGGATGGAGTCCGGCGTCGCCGCCCGGATCCGCGCCGCGGTCACCGGTTCCGCCGCGGACGCCGCAGAGATCGACAGTGAGATCGACACTGAGATCGACGTGGAGATCGACGCGCTCGCGGCGCACATCGTGCTGGTCTCCCAGGGGCTGATCCAGCTCAGCCGCCTGGGCGTCCCGACGGAACGGCTGCACGCGATAGCCCGGACTTCCTGCGCGAACCTTCCGCCGTACTGCGCCGCCTGAGGCCGCGGCGGCCGTGCGGCCGGGAACGACCGCGGGCCGCACGACGAACGGGGGCGCCCGACCCGCGTCTCAGCGGATCAGGCGCCCCCGTGGTGGTCTCCGGGCGGGTCAGCCGTGGAGGGCCCGCTTGAGGGTCGCGGCGGCCTGGGCCACCGCGGCCTTGGCGGCCTCGGTGTCGTGGAGGGAGTTCACCATGACGAAGTCGTGGACGATCCCGCCGTACCGGACCTGCGCGACCGGCACGCCCGCGGCCCGCAGCTTTGCGGCGAACGCCTCGCCCTCGTCGCGCAGCACGTCCGCCTCCGCCGTGATGACCAGCGCCGGGGGCAGCCCCGCGAGCTGCTCCGGCGTCGCGCGCAGCGGCGAGGCGGTGATCTGGGCGCGCTCCTCCTCGCTGGTGGTGTACTGGTCCCAGAACCACTTCATGCCTTCGCGGGCGAGGAAGTAGCCCTCCGCGAACTCGTGGTACGAGCCGGTGTCGAAGCTCGCGTCGGTGACCGGGTAGAACAGCACCTGCTGCACGAACGAGACGTCACCGCGCTCCTTGGCCATCAGCGTCAGCGCGATCGCCATGTTGCCGCCGACGGAGTCCCCGGCCACGGCGATCCGCGACGGGTCCAGCCCCTTCTCGGCGCCCTGCTCGGCGACCCACTGGGCGACGCGGTACGACTGCTCGTTCGCCACGGGGTAGCGCACGTCCGGCGAACGGTCGTACTCGGGGAAGACCACGGCGGCGCCGGCGCCGATGGCCAGGTCGCGGACGAGCCGGTCGTGGGTGTGCGCGTCGCCGAACACCCACCCGGCGCCGTGCGTGTAGACGATCACGGGCAGCGGCCCGGTCGCGGCCGGCGGCCTGACGATCCGTACCCGCACCGATCCGGTGGGGCCGCCCTCGACGGTGATCCACTCCTCGTCGATCTCGGGCTTGGAGATGGGGCTGTCCTGGACGCCGTCGACGGCCTTGCGCCCGTCCTCGGGGGCGAGCTGGTAGAGGAACGGCGGCTCGGACGTCGCGTCGACGAACTCCTGCGCCGCCTTCTCCAGCGAAATGCCCAGCGGGTTGCCTGCCATGGCGGTTTTCCTATCTGCCTGTCGTATGGATGAGGGGTACGCGTTCCCTGCCGGGATCAGCCGAGTTCGGGGATCACGCCGGCGATGAACTCCGCGACCTCGGCGGGGTGGGTCTGCATCACCAGGTGGGGAGCGTCGAGCTCCAGCACCTTGCGCAGTCCGGCCCGCTGGTAGCCGAAGCGCTCGACGTCGGGGTTGATGGTGCGGTCGGCGCTGGAGACGATGCCCCAGGCGGGCTTGGCCCGCCACGCGGCCGCCGAGGCGGGCTCGCCGAACGCGGCGGCCGACAGCGGGCGCTGCGACACCGCCAGGACCTTCGCGGTGTCCGCGTCGACCCCGGCGGCGAACACTGCGGGGAACGCCTCGATCCGCACGGAGACGTCCGTCCCGGGCTCGCCGCCGTCCACCGGGTACGGCGTGTAGACGAGGTTGGCGGCCAGGTCGGAGTCGGGGAAGCCGCCTTGCAGCTGCCCGAGGCTCTCCCCCTCCTCGAGCGCGTAGCCGGCCACGTAGACGAGGCCCGCGACGTTCTCCGCCATGCCGGCGACGGTGATGACCGCGCCGCCGTAGGAGTGGCCGGCGAGGAGGACCGGCCCGTCGATCCGCTCGACGAAGGCCCTGATCGAAGCCGCGTCGTCGGACAGGCTGCGGTTGTAGACGGGCGGGACCAGGACCTTGTGGCCCTGCTCGAGAAGCCGAAGGGTCACCGGCGACCAACTGGCCGCGTCGGCGAAGGCCCCGTGGACGAGCACGACGGTGGGAGGTGCAGACATTCCGTTCCTTCCGGTGCGCGGGATGCGCGTTCCCCCCAAGTCTTCGCTGCCGGCCGGACCGGACGCCCCTCACCACGGGCCACAAAAGCCCTGAAATCGGACATGGTGTGGCAGGTCGTTCAGGGGAGGGGGACGACGTACGGAGCGATGCTCGAGAGCTTTTCGCAGGTCTCCTCGTATTCGCGTTCGGGCGTCGAGCCGCTGACGATGCCGGCGCCGGCGCGCAGCCAGGCCCGCCCGCCCTCGTTGTAGAGGGCGCGCAGCACGAGCGCCGCGTCGAGCGCGCCGGTGTGCGACACGGCGGCGACGGCGCCCGCGTAGAGGCCGCGGCGCTCCTCCAGCTCCCCGATCGCCTCGATCGCCTCGGCCTTCGGGATGCCGGACGCCGTCACGCCGGGGAACAGCGCGTCGAGCGCGTCCCAGCTGGTGCGGCCCGGCGCGAGGACGCCGCCGACGCTGGAGCCGAGGTGCTGCACGCTGCCCCGCTCCTTCACGGTCATGAACCCGGTGACGTGGACGCCGTCCGGGTCGCACACCCGGTACAGCTCCTCCTGCGAGGTGCGGACCGACACGGCGTGCTCGAAGATCTCCTTCGGGTCGGTCTCCAGCTCCCGGCGGGTGCGCGCGTCGGCGTCGCCGCCGAGGCCGAAGGCGCGCGTGCCGGCGAGCGGCTGCGTCATGACGCGCCCGCCGTCGTCCACGCTCGCGAGGACCTCGGGGCTGAACCCGGTGGCCTGGAAGCCGCCGAGGTCGAGCAGGAACGACCGCGCCGGGGTGTTGGCCGCCCGCCCGCACGCGTAGGTGGCGACGACGTCGACGGGGTAGGGGACGTCCAGCCGCCGCGACACGATGATCTTCTGGTAGCGGCCCGCCGCGATGTCGTCGACGGCCCGGGCGACGCGCGCGCGGTAGGCGTCGCCGCCCTGCCGCACGTCCACCGGCGCGGGGGCCGGGGGAGCGGGCGGGACGTCCGCGGCGAGCAGGTCCGCGACGCGCTCGACGTCGCGGGGATCGGCGCCGGCGATGCGGGCCGCGCCGTCCTCCACCCGGACCTCGACGCGCGGGACGACGAAGTGCGCGAGCCGCCCGGACGGGCGCGCCGAGGCGAACTCGAACGCGATCCACCCGTAGGCGTTCCAGGCCGGGAGCGGCGCGGCGGCGAACGCCTCGCGCAGCGCGGCGCCGGGCCGGCCGGTGTACGGCGCGGTCTCCGGCGCGCGGCCCGGCCAGCGGGCGTGCACGGCGCCGGCGTCGAGGACGACCTCGCCGAGCACGCCGCCGGCGAACGTCCAGCGGCCGGGCCGCTCGTACACGACGTGGTCGGCGAAGAGGCCGGATCCGGCCAGCCGGGTCATCAGGTCGAGCGGCGCGCGGGCGGCCTCGACCACCTTTTCGGTGGGCTTCTCGTCAGTGCGCGGACCGGGGGACAAGGCAGTGGGCTCCCTTGGGTGACGAAATCCGACCGAGTCGGGAATCCGGGCGAAAACTTAGGTAAGCCTAACCTTGTGCGATTTTTGTAGGCAAGGCTAACCTAACTTTTGCTGATCAAGCCGACGACGAAAGAGCTGAGGCGTGCAGGAGCAGACGACGACGGCGGCGCAGGGTCACGAACTGCGGCGCGAGCTGATGCGGCGGCGGATGGCGGAGGCCGGCCTCCCGGCGGACCGGCGCGGACCGGACGCCGGACGCCCCGGCCCGCGCGAGACCGGCGGGCCCGCGCCGCTGTCCTACGCGCAGCAGAGCATGTGGCTGCACCACCGGGCGTTCCCGGCGAGCCCCGCCTACAACGTGTGCCTGCTGATCCGCATGGCCGGACCGCTCGACGCCGCCGCGCTCCGCGAGGCGCTGCGCGGCCTCATCCGGCGCCACGCCGTCCTGCGCACCGTCTACGCCGGCGACGGCGAGGACGCGGTGCAGATCGTCACCGGCGACGACTCGCTCGACCTGGCGCCGGTCGACTGCGCCGACCCCGATGCCCGCGCCGCCGAACTCGCGGCGACGCCGTTCGACCTGCGCGCGGAAAGGCCCGTCCGGCTCGAACTGCTGCGCGTGGCCGGCGACGAGCACGCGCTGGTCCTGGTCGTCCACCACATCGCCTGGGACGGCATGACCTGGGGCTCGATGTCGCGCGACCTGTCGGCCCTCTACCGGGCGGCCGTGACGGGCGAGCCCGACGGCCTGCCCGCGCTCGGCGTCCAGTACGCCGACTTCGCCGACTGGGAGCAGAAGCGGCCCCTCGCCGAGGACGACCTCGCCTACTGGCGCGCCCGGCTCGACCCGCCGCCCCCGCCGCTCGACCTGCCCGCCGACCGGCCGCGCTCCGCCGCCGCGTCCGAGCGCGGCGGACGCCGCGCCCGCCGCTTCGGCGACGACGTGACCGAGGGGCTCGGCCGGCTCGCCAAGGAGGAGAACGTCACCCAGTACACGGTGATGCTCGCCGCCTACTCCGTCCTGCTGCACCGCTACACCGGCTCCGGCGACGTGGCGGTCGGGTCGTCGGTGATGAACCGCGAGCACGTGGAGGTCGAGCGGCTCGCCGGCAACTTCGGCAACACGCTCGTGATGCGGACGGACCTGACCGGCGGGCCGACGTTCCGCGAGGCGCTGCGACGCACCGGGCGGACGGTGACCGACGCGTTCGCGCACCAGGCGGCGCCGTACGACGCGCTCGTCCGCGAGCTGCGGCCCGCGCGCGGCCACGGCCGGTCGGCGTTCTTCGACACCATGCTGCTGTTCCTCGCCCAGGAGATCGGCGAGCTGGAGCTGCCGGGCCTCACCACGTCGTGGACGCACGTCCACAACGGCATGACGCACTTCGACCTGTCGCTGGAGGCGTTCGTCCGGCCGCAGGGCATGACGGTGGAGGCCACGTTCCGCCGGGAGCTGTTCGACGACGAGCGCATCGACGCCCTCCTCGCCCATCTGGAGACGCTGCTGCGCGACGCGATCGCCGACCCGGACCGTCCGATCGGCGCGCTCGCGCTCATGGACGCCGCCGAAGAGGCGCGGCTGGAGGCGGCCAACGCGACCGCCCGCGACGTCCCCGGCCCCGGCGCCGTCGCGCTGTTCGCCGAGCAGGCGGCCCGCACGCCGGGCGCTCCCGCCGTCGAGACCGGGTCCGGCGAGCCCCTCACCTACGCCGAGCTGGACCGGCGGTCGTCCGCGCTGGCCCGCGTCCTGCGGGCGCGGGGCGCCGGGCCCGACGCCGTCGTGGCGCTCGCGCTGCCGCGCACCGCCGACCTCGTGATCGCTGTCCTCGCGGTGCTGAAGTCGGGCGCCGCCTACCTGCCCCTCGACCCCGGCCACCCCCGCGACCGCGTCTCCTACATGCTGAAGGACGCGGGCGCGCTGTGCGCCGTCGCGGCGCCGGAGACGGCCGGGCTGCTCCCCGACGAGGCCGACGCCATCGCCCTCGACGGCGATCTCGATGCCGAAGGCGCCGAGGACGGTGTCCACGAGCCGCACCCGGACGACCTCGCCTACGTCATCTACACCTCCGGCTCGACGGGCCGGCCCAAGGGCGTCGCCGTCCCGCACCGCGCCCTGACGAACCTCCTCGCGCGGATGCGGGACGAGCATCCGATCGGCCCCGGCGACCGGTGGGCGGCGGTGACGACCATCGCGTTCGACATCGCGACGCTGGAGGTTCTCCTGCCGCTGGTCACCGGCGCGGCGATCGTCCTCGCCCCGCGGGAGACCGTCCGGGACCCGGCGGCGCTGGCCCGCCTCCTCGGACGCGGCGTCACGCACCTGCAGGGCACGCCGTCGCTGCTCGGCTCCCTCGACCCGGCCGCGCTCGACGGGCTGCGGATCATCACCGGCGGCGAGGCGCTGCCCGCCGCGCTCGCCGCCGAGTTGACGGCCCGCGCGCGCAGCGCCGCGAACATGTACGGGCCGACCGAGACCGCCATCTACGCGACCGCCGCCGTCCTGCCGGAGCCCGGCATCGGCCGCCCGCTGTGGAACACCCGCGCGCACATCCTGGACGCGTCGCTGCGACCCGTCCCGCCGGGCGTCCCCGGCGAGCTGTACCTGTCGGGCGCGCAGCTCGCCCGCGGCTACGTCGGACGCCCCGACCTGACGGCGGAGCGGTTCGTCGCCGACCCGTTCGGCCCGCCCGGCACCCGCATGTACCGCACCGGCGACCTCGCGCGGTGGACCCGGGACGGCTCCGTCGAGTACCTCGGCCGCACCGACGACCAGGTGAAGATCCGCGGTTTCCGGATCGAGCCCGCCGAGGTGCAGGCCGTGCTGGCGGCGCTGCCGGGCGTCGCGCGGGCCGCCGTCGTCGTCCGCGAGGACCGGCCGGGCGAGCCGCGCCTCGTCGGCTACTACGTCCCGGGCGCCGACACGGCCGACGAGGCCGGGCTGCGGACCGTGCTCGCCGCCGAACTGCCCGCCTACATGGTGCCGGGCGCGCTCGTCCGGCTCGACGCGCTGCCGATGACCGCCAACGGCAAGCTCGACCGCCGCGCGCTCCCCGCCCCCGGCGCCCGCACGGACGGCCGGGCGCCCCGCGACGCGCGCGAGGCAGCGCTGTGCGATCTGTTCGCCGAGCTGCTCGGGTACGAACGCGTCGGCGTCGACGACGACTTCTTCGCGCTCGGCGGCCACTCGCTGCTCGCCGCCAAGCTCGCCGCCCGCGTCCGGACCGTCCTGGACGCCGAGTTCTCCATCGCCGACGTGTTCGAGGCCCCCACCGTCGCCGCGCTCGCCCCGCGCCTGGTGGCGCGCGGAGGCGTCCGCGTCCGGGACGTGGCACGGCCCGCGGTCGTCCCGGCGTCGGCGGCGCAGCGCGGGATGTGGCTGGAGGAGCGGCTGCGCGGCCCGTCGGCGTCCTACACACTGCCGTTCGGCCTCCGGCTCACCGGAGCGCTCGACGCCGGGGCGCTGCGCACCGCGTTCGCCGACGTCGTGGCCAGGCACGAGGCGCTGCGCACCCTGCTGGTCGAAGGCGACGACGGACTGCCCGTCCAGCGGATCCTGGACGCCGGCACCCCGGTCACCTTCTCCGTCGTCGACGCCCGCACCGAGACGCCGGAGCGCCGCGCGGCCATCGAGCGGGACGCGGCGTCGCACGTCTTCGACATCGCCGCCGACCTGCCCGTCCGGGGCACGCTCGTCCGGACGGGCGACGAGGAGTGGTCGCTGATCCTGCTGCTGCACCACGCGGCGGCCGACGAATGGTCGTTCACCCCGCTGCTCGCCGATCTCGCCCGCGCCTACGAGGCGCGGCGCGCCGGCGAGGCGCCCGGCTGGGAGCCGCTGCCCGTCCAGTACGCCGACTACGCCGCCTGGGAGCGGGCGGCGTCCGCCGACCTCTCCGAAGGGCTCGGCCACTGGGAGCGGGCCCTCGCCGGGCTCCCGCAGGAGACCGTGCTGCCGTTCGACCGGCCGCGCCCGGCGGAGCCGAGCCACCGCGGCGGCCTCGTCCCGTTCCGGCTCCCGGCCGCCGGCGCGCGGCGGCTCGCCCGCGCCACCGGCACCAGCGTGTTCATGGTGCTGCACGCGGCCGTCGCGGCGCTGCTCCAGCGCGGCGGCGCGGGCGACGACGTCGCGCTCGGCTCGCCCATCGCCGCCCGCGCCGACGAGGACCTGGCCGGGCTGGTCGGCGTGTTCGTCAACCCGCTCGTGCTGCGCACCGACCTGTCGGGCGACCCGTCGTTCGCCGCGCTGCTGGAACGGGTCCGCGCCGCCGACCTCGCCGCGTTCTCGCACGCCGCCGTCCCGTACGAGCGCGTGGTGGAGCGCCTCGCGCCGGAACGGTCGCTCGCGCGCAACCCGCTGTTCCAGGTGATGATCGTCCACCAGCGGCTGGACGACGTGCGGCTCGCGCTGCCCGGCGTGCGCGCCGAGCCGTTCCTGCCGGTGACCGGCGGCGTCAAGTTCGACCTCGACCTGTACTTCGCCGAAGGGGACGAGGACGTCGAGGGGTTCGCCGCCTACGCCGAGGACCTCTTCGACGCCGCCACCGTCGAAGGGCTGCTGGACGAGCTGGCCCGCATCCTCGACCAGGTCGCCGAGGACCCGGACCGCCGCCTCTCCGTGCTCGGCGCCCCCGTCGAGCACCCGGACACGGCCCGCCGCCTCCCGGCCGCGACGGCCGCCGCGCTCTTCGAGGCCCAGGCCGCGCGGACGCCCGGCGCCACGGCACTGGTCTTCGGCGGCACGTCGATGACCTACGCCGAACTGGACCGCCGCGCCGAGGCCCTCGCGGACCGGCTCGCGGCGGCCGGCGCGGGACCCGAGCGCGTCGTCGGCATCGCCCTGCCGCGCTCCGACGCGTTCGCGGTCGCGCTGCTGGCCGTGCTGAAGACGGGCGCCGCCTACCTGCCGGTCGACCTGTCGTACCCGCACGCCCGGATCGAGGCGATGCTCGGCGCCGTCCGGCCGCTGCTCGTCCTCGGACGCGAGGAGCCGCCCCTCGACGCGCCGCCCCGCGAACGGCCGGACGTCCGGCCCGGTCACCTCGCCTACGTCATCTTCACCTCGGGTTCGACCGGGACCCCGAAGGCCGTCGTCGGCACGCAGGGCGCCCTGGCCAACCGGCTCGCGTGGGGCGCGGGGCTCACCGCGCCCGGCGTCCGCGCCGCCAAGAGCTCGCCCGCGTTCATCGACGGGACCACCGAACTGCTCGGCGGGCTCGTCGCCGGCGACACCGTCGTGATCGCCGACGACGCGACCGCGGCCGATGCCGTCGCGCTCGGCGACCTCGTCGAACGGCACCGCGTGCGGACCGTGACGCTCGTCCCGAGCCTGCTCGCCGCCCTTGTGGAACGCGGCCTGCCGCCGTCCGTCACCACCTGGATCAGCAGCGGCGAGGCCCTGCCCGCCGCGCTCGCGGCCAGGGTGCCCGCCCGGATCGTCGACCTCTACGGCTGCTCGGAGGCCGCCGGGGACAGCTTGATCGCGGAGGCGCCGCCGGCGGGCACGGGGGGACTGGCGCCGATCGCCAACACCCGCGCGTACGTCCTGGACGCCGCGCTCCGCGAGGTACCCGTCGGCGAGCTGTACCTGGCGGGCGACGGCCTGGCGCGCGGCTACCTCGGCGACCCGGCCCGCACCGCCGAGCGGTTCGTGGCGAACCCGTTCGGCCCGCCCGGCTCCCGCCTCTACCGCACCGGCGACCGGGTGCGGCGCCGCCGCGACGGCGGCCTGGCCTTCCTCGGCCGCGCCGACGACCAGATCTCCCTGCGCGGGTTCCGCATCGAGCCGGGCGAGGTCGAGGCGGCGCTGTCCGCGCAGGACGGCGTCCGCCGCGCCGCCGTCGCCGTCCACGGGACGCGCCTGGTCGGCTACGTCACCGGCGAGGTGGACGCCGGCGCCGTGCTGGACCGGCTGCGCGCGACGCTGCCGGGCCACCTCGTCCCCGCCGAGCTGGTCGTGCTCGGCGAGCTGCCGGTGAACCCGAACGGCAAGCTCGACCGGCGGGCGCTGCCCGAACCCGGGCGCCCTGCCGCAGGCCGCGCGCCCGCGACGGAGGCCGAACGGGTCCTCACCCGCCTCGCCGCCGCCGTCCTCGGCCGCGACGGCATCGGCGCCGACGACGACTTCTTCCGCTCCGGCGGCGACAGCATCGGCGCGGCGCTGCTCGTCGCCCGCGCCCGCCGCGCCGGCCTGTCGTTCACCGTCCGCGACGTGTTCCGGCTGCGGACGGCCGAGGCCCTCGCGCGGGCCGCCGAGACCCCCGCGGCCGTCGAGGCCGCCCCGGACGCGGGCGCCGACGAGCTGCCGCTGTCGCCGCTCCAGGAAGGCCTGCTCTTCCACCTGATGATGGCCGGCGAGGGCCGCGACATCTACGTGCAGCAGGCCGTCGTGTCGCTGTCCGGCCCCGTCGACCCGGCGCGGATGGCGGACGCCGCCCGCGCCGTCCTGGAGAAGTTCCCCAACCTGCGCGCCGGGTTCCGCACCGACGGCGACCGCGCCGTCCAGTTCGTCCCGGACGAGTGGGAGACGCCCTGGACGCACGCCGAGGTGTCCGGCCAGGACGGCCTCGACGCGTTCGTGGACGCGCAGCGCGCCGAGCCGTTCGACCCGGCCGCGCCGCCGCTGATCCGGTTCGGGCTCGCGACCCTCGGCGAGCACGACCACCGCCTGGTGCTGACGTCCGAGCTGATCCTGCTGGACGGCTGGTCCGGCGGGCTGCTCGTCACCTCGCTGCTGAACGCCTACACCGACGCCGCCGCCGAGGCCGCCCGGCCCGTCCCGCCGTTCCGCGGCTACCTGGACTGGATCGCCCGGCAGGACCGGGACGCCGCCGTCGACGCCTGGCGCCGCGCCCTCGACGGCTTCGACGAACCGGCCCTCGTGCGCCCCGGCCTCGCCGACCGTCCCGCCGACCTCGCCACCGCAGGCGAGGTGCACCGCGCGCTGCCCGCCGGGCTCGCGGACCGCCTGCACGCGGTCGCCCGCGACCACGGCGTCACCCCCGGCACGCTGTTCGAGACGGCGTGGGGCCTCACGCTCATGGGCATGACGGGCCGCGACGACGTGGTGTTCGGCGCCTCCGTCTCCGGCCGCCACCCGGACGTGGACGGCGTCGAATCCATGGTCGGGCTGCTGTTCAACACCGTCCCGATCCGCGTGCAGGCCGGCCCCGCCGACCCGCTGACCGCCGTGCTCGAACGCGTCCAGGCCGCGCAGTCGGAGCTGTTCGACCACTCCTACGTCGCGCTCGCCGACGTGCAGCGCGCCACCGGCCTCGGCGCCTTGTTCGACACGCTGTTCGTCTTCCAGAACTTCCCCGGCATGCCCACCGACCGCGGCTTCGGCCCGGACGGGGCGCTCCGCGTCACCGGGCGCGAGGTCCGCGACGCCACCCACTACCCGGTCACCATGGTCGTCGACCCGGGCGCCGCGCTGCGCGTCATGTACCGGGGCGACGCGTTCACCGAGGCGGAGGCCGAACGGGTCACCGACCGGTACGTCCGGGTGCTGCGGCAGATCGCCGACGCCCCCGGCACGCCGTGCCACCGCCTCGACCTGCTCGTCCCGGAGGAGCACGACCGGCTCCGCCGCGACCGGGACGACGCCTGGCATCCCGTCCCCGAGCTGACCGTGGCGGAACTGCTCGCCGAGCGCGCCGCCGAGCGGCCCGGCGACACGGCGCTGGTGTCGCTCCCGGACGTCCGCCTCAGCTACGGCGAGCTGAACGCCGGGATCAACCGCCTCGCCCGGCTGCTGCTGGCGAACGGCGCCGGCCCGGAACGGGTGGTCGCGCTCGCCCTGCCGCGCTCCGCCGAGATGGTCGTCGCGCTGTTCGCCGTCCTGCGCACCGGCGCCGCCTACCTGCCGCTCGAACTCGACCTCCCGGCCGACCGGCTCGACTACATGATCGCCGACGCGTCGCCGGCGGTCCTCGTCTCGCACCGCGACATCGCCGCCGGCCTCACCTTCTCCGGGGCCACCCTCGCCCTGGACGAACCCGGCACCGCCCGGGCGCTCGCCGGCATGCCGGGCACCGACCTTGAACCCGGCGAGCTGCGCGGCTTCGCGCCCGGCACCCCCGGACGCCTCGACCACCCCGCCTACGTGATCTACACGTCGGGATCCACGGGCCGCCCCAAGGGCGTCGTCACCCCGTACCGGGGCCTGACGAACATGCAGTTCAACCACCGCGCCAACATCTTCGACCCCGTGGTGCGGGCAGCGGGGCGGCGGCTGCGCATCGCGCACACCGTGTCGTTCTCCTTCGACATGTCGTGGGAGGAACTGCTCTGGCTCATCGAGGGCCACGAGGTGCACGTCTGCGACGAGGACCTGCGCCGCGACGCCGAAGCGCTGACCGCCTACCTGCGCGAACACCGCGTCGACGTCATCAACGTGACCCCCACCTACGCCCAGCAGCTCCTGGACGAAGGCCTCCTCGACGGCGGGCACCGGCCGCCGCTCGTCCTGCTCGGCGGCGAGGCCGTCCCCGCCTCCGTCTGGGACCGGCTCGCCGAGGCCGACGGCGTCCTCGGCTACAACCTGTACGGGCCCACCGAGTACACGATCAACACGCTCGGCGGCGGCACCGGGGACAGCGCCACCCCGACCGTCGGGAAGCCGATCTGGAACACCCGCGCCCACGTCCTCGACGCGTGGCTGCGGCCCGTCCCGCCCGGCGCCCCCGGCGAGCTGTACATCGCGGGCGCCGGCCTGGCCCGCGGCTACCTCGGCCGCCCCGACCTGACCGCGGAACGGTTCGTCGCCGACCCGTTCACCGGCGGGCGCATGTACCGGACGGGCGACCTCGTCCGGGTCCGCGAGGACGGCAACATCGACTTCCTCGGCCGCACCGACGACCAGGTCAAGATCCGCGGCTACCGGGTGGAGCTGGGCGAGATCGAGACCGCGCTCGCCGCCGAACCGGGCGTCGGGCAGGCCGCCGTCGTCGCCTCGGCCACCGACGTCCCCGGCGTCAAGCGGATCATCGGCTACGTCGTCCCGGACGGGTCCCGCGACGGCGCCGCCGACGAGCAGCTCGCCGAATGGCGGCAGATCTACGACGCCGAGTACACCGAGGTCGGCACCGTCGTCCACCACGAGGAGTTCGCCGGCTGGAACAGCAGCTACGACGGCGTGCCGATCCCGCTCGACGACATGCGCGAATGGCGGGACACCACCGTCGAGCGGATCCGCGCCCTGCGGCCCCGCCGTGTCCTGGAGATCGGGGTCGGCGCCGGCCTGCTGCTCACTCGCCTCGCGCCGGACAGCGAGGAGTACTGGGGCACGGACTTCTCTGAACCGGTCATTTCCAAGCTCCGCGCCGACCTCGGGCCGGACTCGCCCGTCCGGCTGAGCCACCGCCCCGCCCACGACACCGAGGGCCTCCCGGAGGGCCACTTCGACACGATCGTCATCAATTCGGTCGCGCAGTACTTCCCGGGCGCCGCCTACCTCCAGGACGTCGTAGCCAAGGCGATGCGCCTGCTCGCGCCCGGCGGGAAGCTCTTCCTCGGCGACGTCCGCGACCTGCGGACGATCCACCACCTGCACGCCGCGATCCAGCTCGGACGAGGCGACACCGACCTGCGCGCGGTCGAACGCGCCGTGCGGATGGAGAAGGAGCTCCTCCTCGACCCCGCCTTCTTCACCGCACTCGACGGCCCCGCCCGCGTCGACGTCCTCACCAAGCGGGGCGTCCACCACAACGAACTGACCCGCCACCGCTACGACGCCGTCCTCTGGAAACCTGGCCCGGACGTCCCAACCAGTTCCGAGGCGCCCGTCGTGGACTGGGCCGCGCTGGACGGTCTCGACGCCGCTCCTGAAGGCGCCCGTCGCCTCGCCGCTCTCCGCGCGCTCGCCGACGCGGCGCCGGACGGGCCGCTGCGGGTACGGGGGATTCCCGATCCGCGACTGTCCGGGGAAGCGGCGGCGCTGCGCGTGCTCCGCGACGGGGGATCGCCGGACGAGGCGCGCGAAGCGCTCGCCGCCGCGCCCGAAGGCGTCGAGCCGGAGGCGGTCTACGCGCTGTACCCCGACGTCGTGCTGACGCCGTCGGCGCAGGCCGGATGCTACGACGCCGTCTTCGGCGGGGGAGCGGCGAACCTTCCGGCCGAGCCCGGCCGCCCGCCCGCGTCGTACGCGAACGACCCGGTGGCGGCACGCGATCACGGCGTCCTCGGCGCGCGGCTCCGCGAGGGCCTGAAGCGGCGGCTGCCCGGCTACATGGTGCCGAGCGCCATCGTGACGCTGGACGCGCTGCCGCTCACCGTCAACGGCAAACTCGACCGCCGCGCCCTGCCCGAGCCCGGCCGCGACGGGCCCCGGCGCGCGGGCGGGCGCCCGCCGCGCACGCCGGTCGAGCGGGTCCTGTGCACGCTGTTCGCCGAGGTGCTCGACGCGCAGGGCATCGGCGTCGACGACGACTTCTTCGACCTCGGCGGGCACTCGCTGCTCGCGACGCGGCTGGTCGGCAGGGCGCGCGCGGCGCTCGGCGCGCCGCTGGCGATCCGCGACCTGTTCGAGGCGCCGACCGTGGCGGAGCTGGCCGAACGGCTGCGCGGCAGCGCGGACGAGGCGCCGCGTCCGGCGCTCGTGGCGCGGGAGCGTCCCGAGCGCGTCCCGCTGTCGCCGGCGCAGCGGCGGCTGTGGCTGCTCGACCAGCTCCTCCGCGAGGACGACGGGCCGCGCGACGGCTACCACCTGCCGCTCGCCGTCCGGCTGCGCGGCGACCTCGATCTAGCAGCCCTGGAGGCGGCGATCGGCGACGTCACCGCCCGGCACGAGGCGCTGCGGACGGTCTTCCCCGAACACGACGGCACGCCCTACCAGCGGATCCTCGACCCGGACGACGCCCGTCCCGCCCTGGAGGTCGTGTCGGCCGCGCCGGAGGAGGTCATCGCCCGGCCGTTCGACCTCGCCCGCGACATCCCGCTGCGCGTCGCGGTCTTCCCGGAAGGGGAGCGGGAGCATCTCCTCCTGGCCGTCTTCCACCACATCGCGTTCGACGAGTGGTCGTTCGGCCCGTTCGCGCGAGACGTCGCCGAGGCGTACGCCGCGCGGCTGGACGGGGCGCCGCCCGCATGGGAGCCGCCGCCCGTCCAGTACGCCGACCACACGCTGTGGCAGGCCGAGCTGCTCGGCGACCCGCTCGATCCGGGCAGCGTCCACGCGCGGCAGCTCGCCCACTGGGTGCGGGCCCTGGCGGGGGCGCCCGAGGAGATCCCGCTGCCGGCCGACAGGCCGAGGCCCGGCACGGCGGGCCAGCGCGGCGGGACCCTCACGGCGGACCTGCCGCCGGCGCTGACGCGGCGGCTGCGCCGCGTCGCGCGGGACGCGGGCGCCACCGTGTTCATGGTCTGCCAGGCCGCCGTCGCGGCGCTGCTGCACCGCACGGGCGCCGGCGACGACATCCCGCTCGGCAGCCCGGTCGCGGGGCGCACCGAGGAGGCCGCCGCGGACCTGGTCGGCTTCTTCGTCAACACGCTCGTCCTGCGAGCCGACCTGTCGGGGGAGCCGACGTTCGCCGAGCTGCTCGGACGGGTCCGCGAGGCGGGCCTCGCCGGCCTCGCCAACCAGGACCTGCCGTTCGAGGCCGTCGTGGAGGCGATGCGGCCGAGGCGCGTGCCGGGGCGCAACCCGCTGTTCCAGGTGATGGTCGGCCACGAGAACCAGGACCCCGGCGAGGTGCGCTTCCCCGGCCTGGAGCAGGGGGAGGCGTCGTTCGGGCCGTCCGCCGCGAAGTTCGACCTGGACTTCATCTTCCGCGAGCGGGGCGACGACCTCCGGCTGGTCGTCGACTACTCCGCCGACCTGTTCGACCGGGAGACGGTCCGGACGATGGCCGGCGGCCTGGTGGCGCTGCTGGAGACCGTCGCGGACGATCCCGCCACGCCCGTGGGCGCGCTGCCCGCCGTCCTCACCGCCCGCGCCGTCACGGAGGCGGGCGCCGCGCCCGGGCCCGCGGCGGTGCGGCGCGGGGACGACCGGGACGCGGCGCTGTGCCGGATCTTCGCCGAGGAACTCGGCGTCCCCGAGGTCGGGCCGGACGACGACTTCTTCGACCTCGGCGGGCACTCGCTGCTGGCGATGCGGCTGGTGCGGCGGATCCGCCGCGAGCCCGGCTGCGCGGGGCTGCGGATCGCGGCGCTGATGGCGGCGCCGACCGTCGCGGGCCTGCTGGCCCGGCTGGACGAACCCCAAGGAAAGGGGTGAGACGGGTCATACCCCACAGGGCATTGAACAGTAAGGTAAGGCTAACCTAAGATCACTCCCCGACAGCCCCTGGAACATCTGGAAGGACACCGGTCCTCATGCGCACACTGACGCGGCGTCTGGCCGCCACCGGCGCGCTCGTCCTCGGTCTCGCGCTGACCGCGGCGTGCGGCGGCGACGACGAGCCCGCCAAGGCATCCTCCGGCGGCGCGGCCGGCGCGTTCCCGGTCACGATCACCGACAAGCTGGGAACCGCCACCGTGAAGGGCGCACCGAAGCGGATCGTCGCGCTCGGCGAGGTCGACCAGGACGCGCTGCTCGCCCTCGGCGTCGAGCCCGTCGGGATGGTGGAGCTGACCGGGGTCCAGCCGGACGGCCTGGCCCCCTGGAGCGCCCCGAAGGCCGGCGCCGGGAAGCCGAAGCTGCTGAAGACCGGCGACTCCGGCTTCGACCTGGAGCAGATCGCCGCGCTGCGGCCCGACCTGATCCTGGCCGGCGGCGACTTCACCATCGACAAGGAGTACGGCAAGCTCTCCAAGCTCGCGCCGACCGTGGCCTACCGGACCGGGCCCGCCGAGGACTCCTGGCAGCAGATCACCCGGCAGGTCGCCAAGGCCGTCGGCCGGCCCGCCGACGGGGAGAAGATCGTCTCCGGCGTCGAGGCGAGGATCGCGTCGGTGAAGACCGCGCACCCGGAACTCCAGGGCAAGGGCTTCGCGTTCACGAGCGTCTTCCCCAACGGCAACATCGCCGTCATGAAGTCGAAGGACGACACCAGCGTCAAGATGCTCGAGCAGTTCGGCATGGTGCTCCCGGACAAGCTGAG
The DNA here is from genome assembly GCF_041951385.1 of Actinomadura sp. NTSP31. Classification (NCBI taxonomy): domain Bacteria; kingdom Bacillati; phylum Actinomycetota; class Actinomycetes; order Streptosporangiales; family Thermomonosporaceae; genus Actinomadura; species Actinomadura sp. NTSP31. The sequence continues at coordinate 123,881 of NZ_JBGNUT010000004.1, forward strand.
CAAACTGCCCGGCGACGGCTTCGCCGCCGAGCTGAGCATGGAGAAGCTGTCCGTCCTCGACACCGACGTCCTGCTGAGCTACTACAACGACGACCCCGCGACGCAGAAGAAGTTCGAGGGCAACAAGCTGTTCTCCGGCCTGCCCGTCGTCAAGCGCGGCTCGTACGTGCGCCTCGACCTGAAGTCGTTCTGGCCGCTGCGCACCCCGACGGCGCTGTCGGTCCCGTACGTGGTCGACCAGGTCGTCCCGCAGATCGCCAAGGCCGCGGCCGCGGGCAAGGCGGCCTGATGCCGGGGGAGACGCACCCGCCCGTCCGCGACGTCGTCGGCATCGGCTTCGGCCCGTCCAACCTGGCGCTCGCCGTCGCGCTCGAAGAGGCGCACCCGTCGGCGGACGCGGTGTTCTTCGAGAAGCAGCCCGCGTTCGGCTGGCACCGCGGCATGCTCATCGACGGCGCGACCATGCAGGTCCACTTCCTCAAGGACCTGGTGTCCCTGCGGAACCCGTCCAGCCGCTACTCGTTCCTGTCCTACCTGCACGCCAAGGGCCGCCTCGTCGACTTCGTCAACCACAAGACGATGTTCCCGACGCGGATGGAGTTCCACGACTACCTCGAATGGACGGCCGCCGCGTTCGCCGGCCGCGTCCGCTACGGGGCGGAGGTCGTCGCGCTGCGCGAGCACGACGCCGGGACACTGGAGGTCGTCGTCCGCCGCGACGACGAGCTGGAGACCCACCTCGCCCGCAACGTGGTGATCGGCGCCGGCCTCGACCCCGTCCTGCCCGAAGGGGTCCGGCAGGGGGAGCGGATCTGGCACACCGAGGAACTGCTGACCCGGCTGGACGCGCGGCCCGGCTGGGAGCCGCGCCGGCTCGTCGTCGTCGGCGCCGGGCAGAGCGCCGCCGAGGCCGTCGAGTACCTGCACCGCACCTACCCGGCGGCGGAGGTCTGCGCGGTCTTCGCCCGCTACGGCTACTCGCCCGCCGACGACAGCGCGTTCGCCAACCGCATCTTCGACCCCGCCGCCGTCGACCACTACTACGCGGCGCCGGACGAGGTGAAGGAGATGCTCTTCGGCTACTCCCGCAACACCAACTACTCCGTGGTCGACCTCGACCTCATCGACGAGCTGTACCGGCGCGCCTACGCCGAGAAGGTCGCCGGCGCCGAACGGCTGCGGATCCTCAACGCCTCCCGCGTCCTCGGCGTCCGGGAGGAGACCGGCGGGGTGCGGATGCGGGTCGCCTTCCTGCCCACCGGCGAGACGGCCGACCTGGACGCCGACGCCGTCGTCTACGCCACCGGATACCGCGAGCGCGACCCGTTCGGCCTGCTCGGCGAGGCCGGCGCGCGGTGCCGGACGCGCCCGGACGGCCGCCCCGTCATGGAGCGCGACTACCGCATCGCCACCGAGCCCGGCCGCGAGTGGGGCGTCTACCTGCAGGGGGCCACCGAGCACAGCCACGGCATCGCCTCGTCGCTGCTGTCGATGACGGCGGTGCGCACCGGAGAGATCGTCCAGTCCATCGCGGCGCGCTCGGCGCGCCTCGCGAGCGTCCCGCAGGAGGCGTGATGACCAACCCGTTCGACGACCCCGACGGCACGTTCCTCGTCCTGGTCAACGCCGAGGGGCAGCACTCGCTGTGGTCGGGGTTCGCCGACGTCCCGTCCGGCTGGACGACGGCGTTCGGCCCGGGCGCCAGGACCGACTGCCTGGCCTACATCACCGAGAACTGGACGGACCTGCGCCCGCGGAGCCTCACGGCGTGACCATGAGCTGAGGGCGGGCCCGGGGGTGGGCCCGCCCTCGACGCGCCGGCGGCCGGCGCGACTCGTCAGGCCGCCGGTTCCGGCAGCGAGGGGCGGGAGGCGAAGAACTCGCCGATCAGTTTGCTGGCATAGTCGGGCCATTCGTGGCCGCCCTGCTGCTTGGTGCACAGCGCGACCTCGACGGACCCCGGCCCGGTGCCGACGCAGCCTTCCGGGCCGTCCGGCACGGGCCACGAAAGCGCCGGGAGCTTGTCCACCCACCGCCAGAACTCCATGAGCACCTGCACGCCGACGAACGGGAAATGCACGTCGGCGTCCATATTCCCGCCGCCCGTATAGGGCACGGACGGGTCCCATGTTCCGTGGAAGGCCAGGACCGACACCGGCCGTTTCGGCGTGCAGCCGATGGCGAGCGCGCCCGACACCACGGCGATTCCCGCGACCTTGTCGGCCCGCTCGCACGCGTACCGGTAGGCCATCCCGCCGCCGTTGGAGAACCCGGTCACGAAGACCCGGCCGGGATCGGCCACGCCCTGTTTCACCAGCGTGTCGATGAGCTTGTCGAGGAACCCGACGTCGTCGACGCCCGCCCAGCGGGCGAACCAGCAGCAGGCGCCGGCGTTCCAGGTGCCGAGCAGCCCGTCGGGGTAGGCGACCGCGTAGCCCTCCTCGTCGGCGACCTTGTCGAGCCCGCTCTGGTTCTCCACGTACGCGGCGTCGTTCAGCCCGCCGTGCAGCGCGACGATGAGCGGAAGCCGCTTCCCGGGGTTCGGGTTCGGCGGCGTGTGCAGCAGGTAGGGGCGATCCCAGTCGCCCATGGCGATGGTGTGCTCGGTGGTTCCAGGAGCGTTCTGTGCCGCTCCGGCGGGCAGGGGGTGGGCGATGAACGCGGCGAGCACCGCGGCCACGATCATCGCCGCCCGCACGGCGATCTTCATGGAGGTGATCCAACCCCGTCGCCGCGCCTTCCGGCTACGCATCCGGCCGCACAAAAGATCGCGGTGAATGCGCGCCCGGCGCACAGAAGCCGCCGCCGCTACGAACCGGACCCCGAGCCCGCCTCGGCCGCCTCGGTGACCTCGGCGTCCGGTCCGCCGCCGGCCGCCTGCGCGTCGACCTCGGCCTGGTCGCGCTCCGCGCGCGCGAGGTCACGGTGCCCGACGGCGAGGACGCCGCCGATGAACCGGATGAACCCGTAGGCCGCCGACGCTACCGGCCGCCCCACCAGAGGAGGGACAAGGTAGGTGGGGGGTGAAGAACCCCCAGTTTTGGCGCGCTCCCTGGTCTGAAGGCCGGGATTCGGTCTGCGCCCGCCCGCCAGGGAGGGCACTTCCGTGGCTTCCTGCTTCAACGGGCCGAGCCCCAACGGGTTAGGGTCCTACCTGCCCTCCATCAGGCGTTTAGGGTCTCCGCCTCCCCGCATGCGGGGTTTCCGCCCGGCGGCGACCAACAGGGTCACGTCGTTATGCGCCGCCCTTCGGCCAGAATGTTGCGGGCGGCATTGACGTCCCGGTCGTGCACCGTTGCGCACCCCTCGCACACCCACACCCGGACGTGCAGAGGTTTGGGTCCGTCACGCCGCCCACAGTGCGAGCACAGTTGCGAGGAGGGGAAGGCCCGGTCGACACGGGCGAAGGTGCGGCCGTACCTGGCGGCCTTGTACTCCAGCATCCCGACGAAGGCCGACCATCCGGCATCGTGCACCGACCTGGCCAGCCGGGTGCGCGCCAGGCCCTTCACGCACAAGTCCTCGACATAGACCGCTTGGTTGTCGCGTATCAACTCGGTGGACAGGCGATGATGGAACTCCCGGCGTGCATCGGCGACTCTGGCATGTGCACGAGCCAGCCTGGTGCGGGCCTTGTCGCGGTTGTTGCTGCCCTTCTGTTCACGTGACACTGCCCGCTGGGCCTGCGGACCTTGTCCTCCGCGCGGCGGAGGAACTTCGGTGAGGAGACTTCCCGGCCGTCCGAGGTCATGGCGAAGCGGGTCAGACCCAGATCGATCCCTATCGCGTCCTCGGTGGCGGGCGGGTGCTGCACGGGGGAGGTCTCGACGACAAACGAGGCGAGGTACCGTCCGGCGGCATCCTTGACGACGGTCACGCTGGAGGGAGCCGACGGCAGAGCCCGCGACCAGCTGACCTTGAGCTCACCGATCTTGGGCAGGGACAGTTTCCCGGCCGGGGTGATCTGCCAGCGCGCGTTGGCGGTGAACCGGACCGCCTGCCGGGTGTCCTTGCGAGACTTGAGCCGGGGCGATCCTACTCGGGGACCGTCGCCTTTCAGGCCCTTGAAAAAGGCGCGGTAGGCGGTCTCGAGGTCCCGCAACGATTGCTGCAGCACCACTGCAGACACGTCGCCCAGCCAGGAGCGCTCCGGACGTTTCTTCGCCTCCGTCAGCATCCTGGACAACGCGGCGGCCGTAGGGAACGGCAACCCGAGATCCAAGGCGGCCTTGCGTGCCCGCAACGCGTCGTTGTACACCACCCGCGCGCAGCCGAACGCCTTGGCCAGCGCCTGCTGCTGCCCGGCAGTCGGGTAGAGACGGAAGTTGTACCGGAGCTGCACAGACTTGAAACTACCAATGGTGATGACGTACTGCATTGCGTAATCGTTAACTGGCTGCTTAGGGCTGGCTTCCTGGCGGGCGCCGGAAAGCGGCGATCCACCGGCCGGGACGTCCCGGCCGGTGGATCGGCTCGTCTCGCGCGCCGCCGCCGGGCGTCCCGGCGGCGGGCGTGCGTGTCGGATCAGTGCGTCGCGCGTCAGGAGAGCGCGGCCATCTCCTGCTCGATGGCCTTCTGGTGCGCCTCGGCGTCCTCACGCGCCTTCCGCGGGCTCCAGCGCCCGCTCATGATGAAGATGAACGGGATGAACACGACCTGGCCGCCCAGCGCCACGTACCACCAGGTCTGCCACTGCCCGGGGCCGTCCTTGGCCGCCTTCTGCACCTCGGTGCCGTGCTCCTTGAGGATCTTCAGCTGCGGCTGGGCCTTGGCCACCGCCTGCAGGCCGGGCACGCCGACCTCCTTGGCCGCCCGCGCCTGCAGCTCCAGCGGCGCCTGCCCGGGCGGGTACTTGCCGAGCTCGGCGAAGATCTGCGGGTGCGCGGTCGTGATCGCCAGGGCCTGCTGCGCCTGCGCCGACGCGGCCTTCACCTCGGCGCCGTGCTCCACGATCGGCGTCACCGAGTTCACCACGATCGGCACGAACAGCGCCGAGCACGCCACGACGATGCGCAGGATCCAGCCCCACACGGCCAGGCCGGTCGCGGTCGCCGCCGGGTTGTGCTTCTCCACCGTCTCGGTGAAGCCCGCCATCCACGGCGCGTACGCCAGCCCGCCGAAGATCCCGATCCCGACGAACAGCCAGGCGAAGTCGTAGTAGCCGGTCTTCGGCTCGGTCGCCCAGGAGGCGAAGACCGCCGTGCAGACCACCGAGCCGATGCCGCCGACCAGCATCAGCGGCTTGCGGACCTTCAGCCGGTCGGAGATCAGGCCGGCGACGACCAGCGCGATCGCGTTCGCCGCCCAGTACCAGTTGCCGAGCGCGTTGGTGCGCTGCTCGCTGTAGCCGAACGTCGCGGAGAAGTAGACGACGAAGTTGCCGACCGCCGCGTAGTACAGCAGCAGGTAGAGGCTGATCGCGAGGGCGGAGCCGACGACGTCCAGCCGCATCATCTGCCGCCAGCTGCCCTTCAGCTGCGCCTCCGGGTCGATGCCCCGGGCCCGCGCCTCGATCAGCACGCGGTCGCGCATGGTCACCATGACCTGGTCGCGCAGCGCCGGGGACAGCTCCCGCAGCCCCAGCAGCGCGATGACGAACACCGCGAGCGCCGCGATGCCGGAGTAGGTCAGCTCGTCCTGCCAGCTGGAGCTGTCGAGGGTGTGGCTGGTCACGGTGGTGACCACGAGGCTGCCGATGACCGGGCCCATCGTCCAGTAGCCCATGGCGGTCGCGCGGCCGAGCTGCGGGGAGAAGTCGCGGATCAGCGCCGGGGTCGCGACGAGCACGATGCCCTCGATCAGGCTGAGCACCGCGAACAGCACCAGGTAGACGCCCTTGTTGGGGGAGTGCGGCAGCACCAGCACGATGACGCCCGCGATCAGCAGGCCGTACACGACCAGGTTCGCGCGGCCCCACCGGTCGGCGAGACCGGCGAACAGCGACGCGAACGCGCCGATCGCGTTGCCGATCACCGACAGCATGATGAAGTAGCCGAAGGTCATGCGGTAGTGCTCCATGATGGAGGTCGCCACCGCGTACTGGATGTAGAGCAGGTAGTACAGGACGATCGTGGTGAGCACCACGATGCCCAGGTAGAGGTAGCGGCGCCCCGTCTCCGGGTAGTGCGGCAGGTCGCGCCGCCACAGCCGTGCCGCGAGGCCGGGCGGGGCCGCCGCGCCGCCGGGCGCGACGCCGTCGTTGGTGGACGATGAAACGGACATGTAAGGGACTCCTCCGAGCGCTGGTCTCCCCCGAGAACCGGTCCTACAAAGGGAGCGGGCCGCCGGCCGCGGACTCCCCGGCCCCTACCGGGCCGGGTCCGCGTCCATGGCCGCTCCCGTACGGGGTGCCGTGGGCGATGGCGGGTGCCGCGTCGCCGCCGCCGTCGCGGGGGACGGCTGCGCGGACGGGGCCGAAGACCTCCTCCTGCTCCTGCTCGACGGCCTGGAGGGCGCCGGTGCCCGACGATCGTGCACGGCCGGCGCACGGCCGGCCGCGGGTGTGCTCGGGTTCGGTCGTCGTCATCGGTCGATCCCTCGGCCACGGTGGCGAAGCTCACACCGCTTCGCGTGTGCCGCAAAAGTAATGCCGCCGACCGAGAATGGCAATGGGATTCGGCTATTGCATACCAACTGGTCGGTATGGTGTCATCGGCGCACCGATGCCTGCCTGGTGGGGGCGTAGACCGGGAGCCTCCGGCTCATCGCGGTGAGCGTTCCCAACTCGTTATCTTGCGCCATACCGACCGGACGGTACAAGTGCTTCGATCGGCCAAGGAGGGCGCATTGCGGGTATTCGAAGACGGGGACGTCCCGGGCCTGCCGCTCGACCGGTTCCGCCGCCGCCTGGAGCGGTCCGCGGCGGGCGCCCCGTGGCCGGCGGACGCGGGCCCGCTGCGCGCCCGGGTCGTCGCCGGCGGGCGCTCGAACCTGACCTACGAGGTGACGGACGGGTCCCGCTCGTGGATCGTCCGGCGCCCGCCGCTCGGCCACGTCCTGGCGACGGCGCACGACATGTCCCGCGAGTACCGGGTGATGACGGCCCTGGCCGGCACGGCCGTCCCGGTCCCCGAGACCTACGTGCTCTGCGAGGACCCGGACGTGCTCGGCGCCCCGTTCTACGTGATGGAGATGGTCGAGGGGACCCCCTACCGCAGCGCGTCCGAGCTGGTCCCGCTGGGCGCGGAGCGGGTGGCGGCGATCGCCGGGCGGATGATCGACACCCTGGTCGACCTGCACCGCGTCGACCCGGCCGAGGTGGGGCTGGCCGATTTCGGACGGCCCGCCGGCTTCCTCGAACGCCAGGTGCGCCGCTGGAAGAAGCAGCTCGACGCGTCCCGCAGCCGCGAGCTCGACGGCGCCGCCGAACTGCACGCGCTGTTGGAGGCCAACCTCCCGCCGGAGTCCGCGCCCGCGATCGTGCACGGCGACTACCGGCTCGACAACCTCCTCGTCGGCGCGGACGACCGGATCGCGGCCGTCCTGGACTGGGAGATGGCGACGCTCGGCGACCCGCTCACCGACCTGGCGCTCCTGCTGGTCTACATGCGGCGGACGACGCCGTCCGCCGCCGAGGCCGACGCGACGCGGGCGCCCGGGTTCCCCTCGCCCGAGGAGGTGGTGGCCCGCTACGCCGAGCGCAGCGGCCGCGACCTGTCGGCGATCGGGTTCTACGTCGCGCTGGCCTGCTTCAAGCTCGCGGTGATCTCCGAGGGCATCCACTACCGCTACCTGCACGGCCAGACCGTGGGGGAGGGGTTCGACGCCATCGGGGCCGCCGTCGAGCCGCTGCTGCGCTCGGGCATCGCCGCGCTCAAGGGCGCCTGACCGCCCGCCGGACCGGTTCGCCCGCCCGCTCCCGACGTTGCATACCAACCGGTCGGTATGTTGTCATCATGGCGTCCACGGAGCGGGCGCGGGCCCGGCGGAGGAGGTAACGCGGTGAGGACTTTCCAGGGCATCGACGAGTACGAGAAGGCCGTCGGCACCCATCTCGGCCACAGCGAATGGCACACGATCACGCAGGAGCAGGTGAACGGGTTCGCCGACGCGACGGGCGACCACCAGTGGATCCACGTGGACCCCGAGCGCGCGGCGAACGGCCCGTTCGGCGGCACCATCGCGCACGGCTACCTCACCCTCTCGCTCCTCCCCATGCTGATGTCGGAGATCTCCCGGGTCGAGGGCCTGCGCATGGGCGTCAACTACGGCTCGGACAAGGTCCGCTTCCCCGCCCCCGTCCCGGTCGGGTCGCGGGTGCGCGCCGGCGCCGAGCTCGTCTCGCTGGAGCGCACCGCGCAGGGCGCGCGGGCGAAGGTCCGCGTGACCGTCGAGCGCGAGGGCGGCGACAAGCCCGTCTGCGTCGCCGAGGTCCTGTCCGTCCTGGTCGGCTGACCGCCTCCCACCCACCCGGAGAGACCGCCATGATCCCCAGCACCATGCAGGACTTCCCGCTGTCGGTCGCCGCGATCCTGCGGCACGGCCGCCGCGTCTACGGGCGCAGCGAATGCGTGACATGGACCGGCGGCGGCGAGCCGCGCCGCGCCACCGTCGCGCAGGTCGCCGAGAACGCCGAACGCCTCGCCGCCGCCCTGCAGCGGCTCGGCGTCCGGCAGGGCGGCCGCGTGGCGACCTTCTGCTGGAACAACCAGGAGCACCTGGAGGCGTACTTCGCGGTGCCCGCGATGGGCGCCGTCCTGCACACCCTCAACATCCGGCTGTTCCCCGAGCAGCTCGCCCACATCATCAACCACGCCGACGACCAGGTGATCATCGTCGACGACAGCCTCGTCCCCCTGCTGGCGCGGGTTGTGGACGAACTGCCCGCCGTCGAGGCGTTCGTCATCGTCGGCGACGGCGACGGCGCGCCGCTGGAGGCCAACCGCAACGGCGCCCCCGTCCTGCGGTACCGCGAGCTGCTCGCCGCCGAGGAGCCCGGCTACGAATGGCCGGAGGTGGATGAGCGGTCCGCCGCGTGCATGTGCTACACCAGCGGCACCACCGGCGACCCCAAGGGCGTCGTGTACTCGCACCGCTCGACGTTCCTGCACGCCATGGCCGTGCAGTCGGCGTCGCTCGTCGGCATCACCGAGTCCGACCGGGTGCTGACGATCGTCCCGATGTTCCACGTCAACGCCTGGGGCCTGCCGTACGGGGCGTTCCTGTCCGGCGCGACGCTGCACATGCCCGGCCCGTTCATGCAGCCGCAGCACCTCACCGAGTTCATCGCCCGCGAGCGCAGCACGCTCGCCTCCGCTGTCCCGACCATCTGGAACGGCATCCTCGCCCACGGCGAGCAGCACGAGCTGGACCTGTCGTCCCTGCGCGCAGGGACGTCCGGCGGCGCCGCCGCGCCCCGCTCGCTGCTGGAGGCGTTCCAGGACCGGTACGGGCTGCGCATCATCCAGGGCTGGGGCATGACCGAGACCAGCCCGCTCGGCGGCATGGCGTTCCCGCCGCCCGAGGTGGAGCCCGGCACGCCCGAGGAGATGGACTGGCGGATGAAGTCCGGCCGCGTCGCCGCCGGCGTCGAGATGCGGATCGTCGACGACGCGGGCCGCGAGCTGCCCTGGGACGGCGAGTCCGTGGGCGAGATCGAGGTCCGCGGCCCCTGGATCACCGGCGCCTACCACCGCGACCCCGCGCCGGAGAAGTTCCACGACGGCTGGCTGCGCACCGGCGACATCGGCACCATCGACGACCGCGGCTTCTACCAGATCACCGACCGCGCCAAGGACGTCATCAAGTCCGGCGGCGAATGGATCTCCTCGGTCGAGCTGGAGAACCACCTGATGGGCCACCCGGCCGTCGCGGAGGCCGCCGTCATCGGCGTCCCCGACCCGCGCTGGGACGAGCGGCCGCTCGCCTGCGTCATGCTCCGCCCGGACGCCACCGCGCCCGCCGCCGAGCTCGCCGACCACCTCGCCGCGAAGGTCGCCCGCTGGCAGGTCCCCGAGTACTGGACCTTCATGGACGAGATCCCCAAGACCACCGTCGGCAAGTTCGACAAGAAGCCCCTCCGCGCCCGCCACCGGAGCAAGGACCTGAAGATCGAGCACATCGAACGCTGACCCACCGGGGACCCGGCCGAACCCCGGCCACGGCGGTTGAACCCCGGCCACGGCGGTTGAACCCCAGCCACGGCGGTTGAACCCCAGCCACGGCGGTTTGAACCTCAGCCACGGTCACGGGCAGGCACGCGGAGCGAGTGCAGCGAGCGGAGCGGGCCTGCCCGACGGCCGAGAGGCCGTTTCGCGCGGAGCGCCAGCGGAGCGGGAAACGGCCTCTCGGCCGTTGACGGGGGTTCCAGGGGGTCGCCCCCCTGGGTCAACAGGGCTAAGCCTGCTTCAGGCCGTTGAGGAGCAGGTCGACGTAGTGCTCGGCGATGGTGCGGGTCTTGAGGCGGCCGCCGGGGCGGTACCAGGCGCCGATCTGGTGGACGGTGCCGAAGAAGAAGTGGACGGCGATGTCGGCGGGCGTGTGGGCGCGGAGGGAGCCTTCGCGCTGGCCCTCCTCGACCAGGTCGCGGAAGCGCTCGTGGTAGCGGCGCCGTTCCGCGCGGACGGCTTCGCGGCGGTCGCGGGGGAGCAGGTGGGTGGAGCGGAAGAAGACGGTGAAGTCGTCCAGGTAGAGGAACGAGGTCTCCAGGACGTCGAGGGCGGCCGCGCGCAGCCGCTCCTCGGCGCTGCCGGTCCCGCCGGCGATCTGCTCCAGCCGGCGCATCTGCAGGCCGAGCAGCCGGTGGTAGATCTCGTAGAGGAGGTCGTCCTTGGAGCCGAAGTAGTGGTACATGGCGCCCTTGGTGACGCCGGCGGCGTTGACGATCTCCTGGACCGAGGTGCTCTCGAAGCCCTTCTCGGCGAACATCCGGGTGGCCACGGCGAGCAGCCGGTCGGGCAGGGGCACGTCGTCGGACAAGCGCCCCGCTGACGTCTGCGTCAAGACTCCACCTCCGTCCGGGGCCGGGGCCCCGCGCCGCCACGCCGCCGCCCGTGATCAGCCGTCAGCCTACCGGGCGGGCACGCGGTCCAAGAACGGTGCCGTCGAGGCGGGTGGAACCGGCTGTTGACGGCGCCGCCCCCCGATTCTATCTTCAGGGGAATCCGACCAGTCGGTATGTACAAATGGCCTCGGGGGAAGTCGCGCGAGTTTCGTCCGGCGAGGTGAAACGACATGTCCGGCGGCCCGTCGCAAATCCTGGAACTACGAGAGGTGACCGTCCGCTTCGGCGGGCTGGTCGCGCTGGAGAAGGTGTCGCTGTCGGCGCCGCCGGGCCGGGTCACGGGCGTGATCGGGCCGAACGGGGCCGGCAAGACGACGCTGTTCAACGTCGTGTGCGGGTTCGTCCGGCCGCGGTCGGGCGAGGTGCGCTGGCGTGGCCGGGCGCTCGTCCGGCACCGGCCGCACCGGCTGACCCGGCTCGGCATCGCCCGCACCCTGCAGGGGCTCGGGCTGTTCCCCGGCCTGACGGTGCTGGAGAACGTCATGGTCGGCGCCGACCGGCACGCGCGGGCGGGGTTTGGCTCCGGGCTGCTGGCGCTGCCGCGCGCCGACCGCGACGAGGCCGCACTGCGCGAGCGGGCCCTTGCCCGGCTGGACGAGCTGGGTGTCGCCGGGGAGGCGGCGCGGCGGCCCGGCGAGCTGCCCTACGGCGCGCAGAAGCGGGTCGCGCTGGCCCGGGCGCTGGTCGCCGACCCGGACCTGCTGCTGCTCGACGAGCCCGCCGCGGGCCTGTCGGCGGCCGAGATCGAGGAGCTGGCCGCGCTGATCAGGGGCCTGCGCGGCGGACCGGTGGTGGTCCTGGTCGAGCACCACATGGACCTGGTGATGGGCGTGTGCGACCAGGTCGTGGTGCTGGACTTCGGGAAGGTCATCGCGGCCGGATCGCCCGCCGAGGTCCGCGACGACCCGGCCGTCCTGGACGCCTACCTCGGCGAGGAGGTCCGCGATGCTTGAAGTCGCGGGCCTCACCGCGGGGTACGGCGCCGTCCGGGCGCTCGACGGCGTGGACCTGACGGTCGGGAAGGGGTCGCTCACCGCCGTGCTCGGCGCGAACGGCGCCGGCAAGACGACGCTGCTGCGGACCGTGTCCGGCCTGGTCCGGCCGCGCTCCGGCCGGATCGAGCTGGACGGCCGGGACCTCACCCGGATGGCCGTCGAGGAGATCGTCCGGCTCGGGGTGGCGCACGTCCCGCAGAGCGGCGGCGTCATCACCGAGCTGACCGTCGCGGAGAACCTGCGGCTCGGCGGGCTCTGGCGGCGCGACCGCAGGGCGCTCGCCCGCCGGATCGCGGAGATGTACGAGCTGTTCCCGCCGCTCGCGGCGCGCCGGTCCCGCGCCGCCGCGACCCTGTCCGGCGGCGAGCGGCAGATGCTCGCGCTGGCCCGCGCCCTCGCCGGCGCGCCCCGGCTGCTGCTGGTCGACGAGCCGTCGCTCGGCCTGGCGCCGCGCGTCGTCGCCCGCCTCATGGCGGTGCTGCGCCGGCTGTGCGACGAGGACGGCCGGACCGTCCTGCTCGTCGAGCAGAACGCGCGCAGTGCCCTGTCGGTCGCCGACCGCGCGATCGTGCTCGACCTCGGCGCGGTGGTGGCGGCCGAACCCGCCGCCGTGCTCGCCGCCGACGCCCGGCTCCGCCACGCCTACCTGGGGTTCTGATGGTCCGCTTCGTCAATCTCACGCTCGCCGGGATCACCCAGGGCGCGGTGTTCGCGGCGGTCGCGCTGGCGCTGGTGCTGATCTGGCGCGCCACCCGCGTGGTGAACTTCGCGCAGGGCGGCATGCTGATGTTCACCACGTTCCTGGCCTGGACGGTCGTCCACGACGGCGGGTCGTACTGGCTCGCGCTCGGTGTCGCGCTGGTGTCCGGGCTGGTCATCGGCGCGGTCGCCGAGCGGGTGCTGGTGCGGCCGGTGGAGGGGAAACCGCCGCTGAACGCCGTGATCGTCACGCTCGGGCTGTACGTGCTGCTGCAGGCCGCCGCCGGCATGATCTGGGGCGACACCCCGCACTCCTACCCGCCCGCGTTCACCATCAAGGGGCTGTCGGCGGGCGGGACGCGGCTGCTTTTGTCGCCGTTCGACCTGTTCGTCATCGGCGCGGTCGCCGTGGTGACGGCCGCGCTGACCCTGCTGTTCGTCCGCACCGGGCTCGGGCTGAAGCTGCGCGCCGCCGCGTTCGCGCCGGAGATCGCCCGGCTGCAGGGGGTGCGGGTCGGCCGGATGCTCACCCTCGGCTGGGCCCTCGCCGCGCTCGTCGGGTCGCTCGCCGGGGTGCTGGTCGCCCCGTCGGTGTTCGTCGGGCCGTCGCAGTTCGACGCGATGCTGGTGTTCGGGTTCACCGCCGCCGTGATCGGCGGGCTGGACAGCCCCGCCGGCGCCGTCGCCGGCGGGCTGCTGCTCGGCTGCGCGCTCAGCTACGTGTCCGGCTACGTCAGTTCCGACCTGGTCACGTTCGGCGCGCTCGCCGCGCTGATCACCGTTCTGATGGTCCGGCCGAGCGGGCTGTTCGCCGCGCGCGCCGGACGGAGGGTGTGACGCCATGGGCGCCGTCCGCTCCACGCTGGCGCGCCACCTCGCGGGCGCGGCGGCGGGCCTGCTCGCGCTGTACGTCCTGACGACCTCCGTCGGCCCGTACCGGGACCTGCAGATCGCCCAGGCCGGCTACCTCACCTGCGCGGTCGCCGGGCTCACCGTGCTGACCGGGCTCGGCGGCCAGATCTCCCTCGGGCACGGCGCGTTCATGGCGGTCGGCGCGTACACGGCCGCGCTGGTGTCCGCCCACTGGGGCTGGCCGCTCGCCGCCATGCTCGTCGCGGCGGCCCTGGTGACCGCCCTCGCCGGGGTGCTCGTCGGCTCGGTCGCGGCCCGGCTGCAGGGCCCCTACCTGGCCGGAGCCACCCTCGCGTTCGCCGTCGGCCTGCCCGGCCTGGCGAACTACTCCCACCTCACCGGCCTGCTCGGCGGGCAGAACGGGCTGACCGTCACCCCGCCCGTCCCGCCGGCCGCGCTCGGCGAGACGTTCCCGCTGGAGCGCTGGCAGGCGTGGATCGCCTGCGTCGGCGCGGTCGTCGCGCTGTTCCTGCTCGCCAACCTCACCGGCGGCCGGTTCGGGCGGACGCTGCGGGCCGGCCGCGACGACGAGATCGCCGCCGCGCTGTGCGGCCTGCGCGTCGCGCGGCTGCGGATCGCCGCCACCGTGGTGTCGGCCGCGTGCGCGGGCCTGGCCGGCGGGCTGCTGGCCGTCGTGGCGACCCTCGCCGCGCCCGGCGCCTTCCCGCTCACCCTGTCGCTGCAGCTCATCGCGGCGGTCATCATCGGCGGGCTCGGCACCCTGCCGGGCGCCGTGTGGGGCGCGCTGATCCTGGTCTTCGTGCCGTCGTGGGCGTCCGACGCGGCCTCCTCGTCGGGGTTGTCGCACGACGTCGCCTCGAACCTGCCCCTCGCCATCTACGGCCTCGTCCTCATCGCGGTGACGCTGGCCTTCCCGCGCGGCCTGCAGGGCGGGCTGCGCGACATCGGCGGCGCCGTCCGGCGCCGCCTCCCGCCTCCCGTCCGGCGGTTCGCGCCGGGCGGCGGCGCACCGGGGGTACCGGCAACGCACCGAGGAGGAGCAGATGAGCCGACCACCGAACGGACGGACGCAGCGGAGCCCGCGGGGCCGGACGCGGCGCGCGGTCGCGCTGACGACGGCGGCGACGGCGCTGGCGGCCACGGCGAGCGGCTGCGGCGGTAGCGGCGGCGGGGGCGGCACGTCGTCCGCGCCCGGCGTCACCGACACCACCGTGACGATCGGCAGCCACCAGCCGCTCACCGGCCCCGCCGCGCCCGGCTACAGCGCGAACTCCGCGGCGTCCAAGGCGTTCTTCGACTACGTCAACGCCAACGGCGGCGTGCACGGCCGCAAGATCGTCTACAAGTACGTGGACGACGCCTACAACCCGACGCAGACCGTCGGCGTGGTGCAGAAGCTCGTGCTCCAGGACAAGGTCTTCGCGATCTTCAACGGGCTGGGCACGCCCACGCACTCCAAGGTCGTCGACTACCTCAACGCCCAGCGCGTGCCGGACCTGTTCGTCGCGTCCGGATGCGGCTGCTGGGACGACCCGAAGAAGCATCCCGAGACGTTCGGCTGGCAGGTCGACTACATCCGCGAGGGCAAGATCCTCGGCGACCACATCAAGAGGACCTACCCCGGCAAGAAGGTCGCCTACTTCTACCAGAACGACGACTTCGGCCAGGACGGCGTCAAGGGCCTCGACAAGTACATCCCGTCCGGGCAGGTCGTGTCGCGGCAGACCTACCAGCCGGGCGCCACCGACGTCAGCGCGCAGGCCCAGGCGATCGCGCAGGCCAAGGCGGACGTGGTCGTGCTGTTCAGCATCCCGACCTACACCGCGCTGTTCCGGCTGGCGTCGCTGAAGCTGAACTTCAAGCCCACGTTCGCGGTCAGCAACGTCGGCTCGGACCCGGTCACCCTCGACGGGCTGCTGGAGAGCTTCGCCAAGTCGGGCGGGACGAAGCTGCAGGGCAGCCCGCTGATCCAGGGCATGGTCACCGACGGGTACCTGTCGTCGCCGGGCGACGCGTCCAACAGCTGGATCCGGCTGTTCCGCAAGATCCACGACCAGTACATCCCGAAGCTGCCGTTCAACGGCAACATCGTGTACGGGATGTCGGCCGCCTACACCTTCGTCCAGGCGCTGCAGAACGCCGGGCAGAAGCCGACCCGCAAGAGCCTGGTGGACGGCCTGGAGAAGACGAAGCCGGCCGGTCCCGGCCTCGTCCCGTTCGCCTACAGCGCGCAGTCGCACGCCGGGTACACCGGCGCGCAGATGGGCGTGATCAAGGGCGACGTGATCGTCCCGCAGGGGCAGCCGGCGACCACCGACGACGGCGACGGCCCCATCCAGCCGTACACCGCCCCGCAGCCGCAGGCGCCCGCCAACGGCGTCCCGCCGGCGGGGTGACGGCCCCGCCGCCGTCCCGCGCGGACCGCCCCCCGCCGCGGGACGGCGGCGGCCCGCCCGCAATCCGGCCCCCCGGAGGAGTCGGACGCCGCTGACCGGGAAGGATGCCGGGATACGATCATCCGGACGAACAGGAGCGGGAATGGGCATCGTCTCGCCGGGCTTCCACGGCAGGCGGCGGCGGTCCGACGTGGAACTGCCGCCCGGCCAGTACCTCACCGAGGACTTCCCGGTCCTGTCGGCGGGCCCGACGCCCCGGGTCGGCACCGGCGAGTGGGAGTTCGTCGTCACCACCGAGACGGGGACGCGGCACCGGTGGTCGTGGGCGGAGTTCCGCGCGCTGCCCGCCGAGACCCCCACCGTCGACATCCACTGCGTCACCAAGTGGTCCAAGCTCGCGACGACCTGGACGGGCGTGTCCCTGGACACCCTCCTCGCCGACGTCGAGACCACGGCCGACTACGCCCTCGCCCGCTCCTACGGCGGCTACACCACCAACCTCCCCCTGCAGGACCTGCTGGACGGGCAGGCATGGCTGGCCTACCGCTTCGACGACGAGGACCTGCCCGCCGAGCACGGCGGGCCGGTACGGCTGCTGGTGCCGCATCTGTACTTCTGGAAGTCGGCCAAGTGGATACAGGGCCTCGACCTGCTCACCGAGGACGAGCCCGGCTTCTGGGAGACGGCCGGCTACCACGACTACGGGGACCCATGGCTGGAACAGCGGTACCAGGGGGACTGAACCGGCTGCGGTGGCGGGTGGCGCGGCTGGCGGAGACCCGCGACGAGACGCCCACCGCGCGGACCCTCGTGCTCGACGTCCCCGGATGGCCGGGCCATCTGGCGGGCCAGCACGTGGACGTCCGGCTCACCGCGGACGACGGCTACAGCGCTCAGCGCAGCTACTCGCTCTCCGCCCCGGCCGACGGCGACCGCGTCGAGCTGACCGTGCAGAACGTCCCGGACGGCGAGGTGTCCCCGTACCTGACCGGGGTGTTCTCCACCGGCGACCCGGTCGAGGTCCGCGGCCCGGTCGGCGGGTGGTTCGTGTGGCGCCCGGACGACCCGTCGCCCGTCACGCTGGTCGCCGGCGGGGCCGGCGTCGCGCCGCTGATGGCGATGGTCAGGGCCCGGCGCGCGGCGGGGTCGAAGGTCCCGTTCCGGCTGGTGTACTCCGTCCGGGCGCCCGGGGAGCGGTGGTACGCCGGCGAGCTGCGGCGCCCCGACCCGGGAGCCGAGGTCTTCCCGCTGTACACGCGCGCGGCGCCGGACGGCTGGCCCCGGCCGCCGGGACGGCTGGCGAAGGCCGACCTGGCCGCGTCGGTGTGGCCGCCGGAGTTCGACCCGGCCTGCTTCGTGTGCGGGCCGACCGGGTTCGTGGAGGCCGCGGCCGATCTGCTGGTCGCCCTGGGGCATGACCCGCGCAGGATCAGGACCGAGCGCTTCGGGCCGAGCGGAGGCTGAGACATGCAGGCGGACGAACCGGGCCGGCAGGCCGTCGTCTACGAGGACACGGGCGGGTACCAGGACGGCAACGCGCTCGCGGGGCCGCTGAGCGAGGTGTTCGGCGTGGACGTCACCCGGGCGGCGGTGCGGTGCACGGCGTGCGGGCTGGCGGGCCCGCTGCCCGCCCTGCGCGTCTACTCCCGCGCGCCGGGCGCCGTCGCCAGGTGCCCGGGCTGCGAGAACGTGGTGCTGCGCCTGGTCATCGGCGGCGGGACCGCCTGGCTCGACCTGCGCGGCACCGTCGGCCTCCGCATGCCCCTCACCTAGCGCGCGGACGTGCGGCGGCGCCGGGGCTACGGCTTGCGGGCGACGCCGCTGAACTCGTCCACGTCCTCGGCGGCCTCCGCCGACGGGTGCGGCCGCCAGCGGTTGCACGGGACCACGCCCGGCTCCAGCAGGTCGAGGCCGTCGAAGAAGCGGGTGATCTCCGCGCCGCTGCGCAGCGTCATCGGCGGCTTCACGCGCTCGTTCCGCAGCCGCACGACCTCCTCGGTCGCCGAGCCGTGCACCTCGCTGGTGCTGTGCGCGATCACCAGATGGCCGCCGGAGGGCAGCGCGTCCTTCAGCGTCCGGACGATCGAGTACGCGGTGGGCGTGTCGTCGATGTAGATCAGCACGCCGAGCAGCATCACCGCGACCGGACGGGTGAAGTCCAACGTCCGCGCCGCCTCCGCCAGGATCCGCGCCGTGTCGCGCAGGTCCGCGTCGATGTAGGCGGTGGCGCCCTCGGGGGTGCTGGTCAGCAGCGCGCGGGCGTGCGCGAGGACGAGCGGGTCGTTGTCGACGTACACGATCCGCGACTCGGGGGCGAGCGCCTGCGCGACCTGGTGGGTGTTGTCGGCGGTGGGCAGCCCGGTGCCGATGTCGAGGAACTGCCGGACGCCCTCCTCCAGCACCAGGTGCCGGACGGCCCGGCCGAGGAACTCACGGTCGGCCCGCGCCAGCCGGACGATGCTCGGGTACATCGCGGCCATCTGGTCGCCGACGCGGCGGTCGGCGGCGTAGTTGTCCTTGCCGCCGAGCCAGTGGTTCCAGATCCGCGGGGCGGCCGGCACGGCCGGGTCGATCCCCTCCGGTGCGGTCTCCTCCGGCGGCGGGACATCGGTCACGGCTGCGGCCCTTCTCGTCGGGTCTCCTCCGCGGGCACGCGCCCGGGATCCCCAACGTAGATCACCGCCGTCCGGGAACCATCGGCTTCGCCGGAAAAGTCCTGCTCGAAGCGGTTCTGCGATGCCGCGCCGCGGAAACGGCGGTGATCGGCCGCCCCCCGCATGGTCGTCGCGAACGATCGTGGGGAGGATGATCGGAGGGGGTGGTGCGATGGCCGAGGCGGGAGGAGCGGCGTGACCCGTTGCGAGGCGGCCCCGTCCGGTGCGCGCGGGCAGGAGCGCGGGCGCGTGGCCGCGGCGGCGCGGGAGATCGCCGCGGGGCTGGTCGTGCTCGCGGTGTACCTGGCGTTCACGCACGCGTTCGCCGGGTCGCGGGCCGTCAGCGACGCGCACGGCCGGTCGCTGCTGGCCCTGGAACGCTGGGCGCATCTGGACGTGGGGCACCAGCTCAACGGCGTGCTGATCCGGCACGGATGGCTCGGCGCCCTGGCGGCGTGGGAGTACGCGACGACGTACGTGCTCGCCACGTTCGGGTTCCTCGGCTACCTGTGGTGGCGGCGGAACCCGGCCTACCCGTGGGCCCGCAACATGCTGGTCTGGATCACCCTGATCGCGATCTGCTGCTTCGCGGCGTGGCCCTCGACGCCGCCGCGGCTGCTGCCCGGCGAGGGGTACACCGACATCATCGCGCTGCACCATCCGCCCGCCACCTGGGGGACCGGCGCGGTCTCGGCGGGCGCCAACCCGTACGCGGCGATGCCCAGCCTGCACATCGGCTGGGTGGCCTGGATCGGCGTCACGGCCGTCCGCGCCCGGTGCGGCGCCGCCGTCGCCTGGCTGTGCGGCCTGCACCTGGTGGTCACCGGCCTGGTGATCGTCGCGACCGCCGCGCACTACGTCGTGGACATCCCGGGCGGGCTGCTGCTCGTGCCCGCCGCGGCCGGCGCCGAGGCCCTCCGCTCGCGGGCGGCCGCCGCCGCGTCCTCCCCGGCCGCCGGGAGCCCGGGGGTGCCGCAGGTCGTGGGAGCCGTCGCGGAGTTCGCCGGGCCGGGGCCCGCGGCCGGGCGCGTGCGGGCGCTGCTGGCCGAGCGGCTGCCGGACGTCCCCCGCCTCACCCGCCGGTCCGGCCGGCCCGGTGCGCGCCGCACGCGCGGGGAGCACGCGGGCGAGCTCGACCTGGCCTGGCACGTCCGGGAGTCCGGGATGCCGCCGCCCGGCGACCGCCGCGCGCTGGACGGCCTGGTCGCGCGGCTGGCCGCGGAGCCCTTCGACCCCGGCCGTCCGCCGTGGCGGCTCCACCTGGTCCGGGGCGGCGGCGAGCGCCCGGACGCCGTGGTCGTCCTCGTCCACCGCGCCCGCGCGGACGGCGCCCGCCTGCTCGAACTGCTGCGCGGCGTCCTCGACCGGCCGGGGGAGGTGCGGGAGCCCGCCGGATCCGCTGAGCCGTCCCGCACGGCCGTCCTGCCCGCGCCCGCGCCGCCCGCCCCGCCCGACGTGGCCGTCCCTGCGCCGGCGGCCGAGAACGCGCCGGCCCCCGGGCACGGCTTCGGGACCGTCACGCTGCCGCTCCAGCGGGTCAGGGAGGTCGCCCGCGCCGCCGGCGTGCGGGTCGCCGACCTGCTGGCGGCGATCGCCGGCGACGCCGCCGCCGAGGCGGCCGCCGGGCGGGGGACCGGACCGCCTGGCGGCTGGACGCTGCGCGTGGCCGTCCCACCTCGGCCGGGGCCCGCCGAGGGACGCGCTGCGGCCCTGGACGGGCTCGACGGCGCGCGCTGGCTGGAAGTCCCCATCGACGCCAGGCCGCTTCGCGAACGGCTCGATGCGGTCCGCAGGCAGGCTGGGAAATGTCCCGGAACCCGCCCCGGCGTACCCGGGAGCCCGTTCCCGGGCGCCGTCGTCGCGAACGTGCGCGGACCGTCCGGGCGCCTCCTGCCGGCCGGGGCGCCGGTCGGCGACGTGCACCTCGTCCTGCCGCCCACCGGAGGCCTGCCGGTCGCGGTGGCCGCGCTGAGCCGGGACGGGTCCCTGCACGTCTCGGTGATGGCCGAGGCCCGGGTGCTGCCCGAGCCGGACCGGTTCGCCGACGGCCTGCTGCGGGCCTTCGAGAAGCTGGCGGCGGAGTTCGGCGCGGGCGCCGGGCCCGGCCGCAGCGGCGAGCGGACCGGAACGCCCTGATGGCCTGGTCCGCCGCGTTCAGCGTGCTGGCGGCGCTGCTGTTCGCGGGCGCCGCCGCGCTGCAGTACCGCGCGGCGCGGCGCGCGGTGGGCGAGGGCAAGGGCCGGGTGCCCGCCGTCCGGCTGATCGCGGCGCTGCTGCGCGACCCGGTGTGGCTGGCCGGCTGGGCGTCGAACCTGGCCGGTTTCCTGAGCCAGGCCGTCGCGCTGCACTTCGGCTCCACCGCGCTCGTCCAGCCGCTGCTGGTCACCCAGCTGGTGTTCACGATCCTGCTCGGCGCCGCCGTGGTCGGCCGCCGCCCGGCCCGCGGCGACCTGGTCGGCGGGATCGCCGTCACGGCGGGCCTGGCGGTGCTGTTCACGGTGCCGGGCGCGATCCCGTCGCAGGGCGAGCCGTCCCGGCCCCGGCTGATCCTCGCCGGGCTCGTCGCGGTGCCGTTCGTGCTGGCGCTGTCGCGCGCCGCGAACATCCGCCGCGGGACGATCCGGGCCGTGCTGCTCGGGATCTGTTCCGGCCTGATGTTCGCGGCGACCGCCGTGCTCATCAAGCTCACCACCGCCGACCTGGTCGAGCGCGGCGTCGCCGCGACGGCCCTCGACTGGCCCGGGTACGCGCTCGCCGGGTCCACGCTGCTCGGGCTCGTGCTGGAGCAGAAGGCGTTCGCGGCCGGGTCGCTGCCCGCCGCGATGACCGCGATGACGATGACCAATCCCGTCGCGTCCTACGTGCTGGCCGTCTTCGCCTTCCACACCGAGCCGCCGCACTCGTTCTCGGCGTTCGCCGCGGTCGGCCTGAGCGCCGTCCTGCTCACCGCCGGAGTGACCGTGCTGTCGCACTCGCAGTCCGCGCCCGGCCGCGCCGGCGAGCCCGCCGCCCCCTGACCCGGCGCCCCGCGGCTCCGGCTCGCCCGCGCCGGCGGCCCTGCGCCGGACGAAAGGGGCCGCCGGCGAACCTTCCCGGCGTTCCGGAGATCCAACCGGGCGTCGGACCCCTCCCGGAAGGACGTCCCGTGATCTCCAGACGCGCGCTGCTGATCGGCGGCCTCGGCGGGCTCGGCGCCTTCGCGGCGGCGGGCGGGACCGGCTACGCCCTGGTCGAGAACGACGTCCTGCCCGGCAGGGTCGGCCTCGACCGCGCGCTGGGCAGGTGCGGGGACGTGCCGGCGGCGCCCGCCGCCTCGACCGCCGTCCGGCGGCTGACCTGGCACTCCGCGCACCGCCGCAGCGACGTCACCGCGACCGTCGTGCTGCCCGCGGCGGACCGGTCGCTGCGCGGCCTGCCGGTCGCCGTCGCCCTGCACGGCAGCGGCGGGACCGGCGCGTCCGCCGTCCGGTCGCTCGCGCTGGACCACTACCTCCCGGACGCCGTCGCGCAGGGCGGCGTCCCCCCGTTCGCGATCGCCGCCGTCGACGGCGGCCCCGACTCCTACTGGCATCCCCGGGCCGGCGGCGACGACCCCCTCGGCATGATCGTGGACGAACTGCTTCCCCTCCTCCGCAAGGAAGGCGCCGAGACCGGGCGGATCGGCGCCATCGGCTGGTCGATGGGCGGCTACGGGGCGCTCGTGCTCGCCCGCAGGCTCGGCGCGGGCCGGACGGCCGCCGTGGTGGCCTCGTCGCCCGCCCTCTTCGCCTCGTACGAGGACGCGCACCGCACCAACGCGCGGTCCTTCGACGGGGCCGCGGACTTCGCCCGCAACGACGTCTTCACCGCCCTGGACGCGCTGAAGGGCATCCCGGTCCGCGTCGACTGCGGCACGAGCGACCCCTTCGCGCCCATGGCCCGCAGGCTGCGCGACCGGATCCGCCCGGAGGGCTCCATGGGCGGCGGATGCCACGACGGCGGCTTCTGGCGCCCCCGCCTCCCCGCCCAGCTGGCCTTCCTCGGCCACCACCTCGCCGGTTAGCGCGGCCCGCCCGTCAGGCCGGCTCCTCCGCGCGCCCCGACCGCACCAGCCAGCTCAGCATCAGCAGCACGTCGAGCCGGTCGTCCAGGCCCGAGAACCGGCCGCCGGTCAGCTCGGCGATGCGCCGCAGCCGGTACCGGACGGTCTGCTCGTGGATGTGCAGCCGCTCCGCCGCGACCACCGCGTTGTCGCCGGACTGCAGGTAGGTCAGCAGCGTCTCGGCGAGCGGCTGCCGGCGCGCCGGCGCCAGGTCGAGCAGCGGGCCGAGCACGGCCGCGGCGGTCGCGCCGACCAGCTCCTCCGCCGCGAGCGTCGCCAGCGGGGCGATGTGGTCGGCGCACCGGACGGGCTCGCCGGCGGGCAGCAGCCCCCGCTCGACCAGCGTCAGCGCGTGCCGCGCCCACCGCAGCGACACCGCGCCCTGCGCGAGCGGCACGGTCGGCCCGATCGCGGCGGTGCCGAGCCGGCGCAGCGCCGGCCAGATCCGGTCCTGCCCCGGCCCCTCGGGGTCGGGGACGACGAGGAACGGCACGGGCGCGTCCCACGCGGCCAGGACGGCCGGCGGCAGGATCCGGGCGCCGGCCGGGGCGCCGGCGGGCAGCGCGACCAGCCCGATGCTGCGCGGCGGCTCCCAGCGGGCCGCGATGGCCAGCTCGGCGATCGCGTCGTGCCCCGGCGACGGCTCGGCCACCAGCGCGTCCCGCAGCCGCTCGCGGCGCCGCTCCCGCTCGCTCGCCAGCTGCCCCTGCTCGCGCGCGTACCCCTGCGCCGCGGCGTCGGCGACCCGCGCCACCAGCATGAACAGCGAGTCGGTCAGCCGGCCGAGCGTCTCGCGCGACCAGCCGAGGCGGTAGGCGTCCTTGATGAAGCGGCGGCAGGCGATCTGGCTGCTCACCCGCATCGCGTTCTGCAGCGGCTCCAGCCCGCGCCCCTGGCGGGCCTCCTGCTCGCCGAGGCGCTTGTACAGCTCGGTGAGATGCCGCGCGTCGGCGTCCGGGTGGTCGACCGAGTCGACGAAGAACGCGACCGTCTCGCTCACCGTCCGCTCCACCCGCAGGGCGTACTCGCCGTCGTCGTCGCCCGCGTACTCGGGGACCTGGTCGCGGATCTCCCGCTCCATCTCCTCGACGGCGGCCTGCAGGTGCTGGCGCAGCAAGTCGGGGAGCTCGGCGGGCATGGGCCCTTGCGGCATCCGGCGTCCGTTCGGCAGGGGACTGACCATGGGGCCTCCCTCCGGGAGGGTGAACCGGGCCTCACCCTAGGCAAGAAAGTGATCGCTGTCACCGTCCGGCCCACTCGCCGTGAAGGCGGGTGTCCGGACGGGGGCATCCGGGGGATGCCCCCGTCATGCGTATCACGTGCCCCGGCCGTGCCCCCGGCGGCTAGGGCGCGACGGGCTCCGGCCGGGCCGCGGGCGGGACCGGGGGCGGTCCGGCGGGCGGTTCGGGGGCGGCGCTCGCGCGGCGGGACAACCGGCGGCCGAGGCGCTGCGCGGGCCGCTCGATGTAGCGGTGCGAGAGCCCGGCGGCGACGAGGACGCCGGCCATCAGCACGCCCTCCCAGGCCAGCCGCACCCAGAGCGGCATGGAGTCGCGGTCGCCGGCGGCCCGCCAGACCGCCTGGACGACCACCGGGTGCAGCAGGTAGACCGAGTAGCTGACCAGCCCCAGCCACGTCAGCGCGCGGGGCATGCGCAGGTGGCGCAGGGCCAGGCCGCCGAGGAAGGTCAGCCAGGCGGCGGCCACGGCGATCGACCAGTCGACGCCGAGCGGCAGGGCGTGGCCGTGCCCGCCCAAGGCGGCCAGCGGCCGCAGCCCTGCCAGCAGTGTCAGCACCGGGACGACCGCGATCATCGGCACGGCGCGCCGCACCGGCAGCCGGCCGTCCTGGATGCCGCGCACCGCCGTCCCGGCGAACATCGTGGCGATGATGCACAGGCTCTCGACGCCGCCGATGCGGCTGTCCAGGACGAGCAGCGTCAGGGCCAGTCCCGCCACGATCGCGACGCCCGCGCGGCGGACGGCCCGCCGGCCGTTGACCATGGCCGCGATGCCGCCCGCGAGGGCGAGCGCCGCGACCGTCGGCGTCGCGCCCGGCCACCTGGCGGCCAGCAGCTGCTGCGGCAGCGACACGCCGAGCATGGCGGCGGCCACGCCGAAGCCGAGCGAGACCCGCGCGCTCGCGCCCTTCACGCCCGCGATGAACATCGCGGTGATGAGCAGGTAGAACACCATCTCGTAGGACAGCGTCCAGAAGACGTTGACCACGTTCGGGACGCCGAGGAGGTCCTGGAGCATGGTCAGGTGCGCGATCGCGGAGATCCACGGACGCTCGCCGAGGCCCGGCGGCAGCCCCCACGACACGCCGGTCGCGCCGAGCGCCAGCATGAGCCCGACGGCCGCCAGCCAGGCCGGGTAGAGCCGGAAGAGCCGGCCGACCCAGAACGCGCGGACGCTGCCGCGCCGGATGAGCGAGAACGGCACCACATAGCCGCTGATCAGGAAGAACAGGAAGACCCCGTACCGTCCGAAGTCGAACCACGGGCCGGCCGTCCGGCGGACCTCGGGGAGCAGCACGTCAAGGGAGTGCTCGAACACCACCACCAGCGCGGCCAGGCCCCGCAGGGCGTCGAGCCAGCCCATCCGGGGCGCCGTGGCCGGGGGCGCGCCGTTCGCCTTCGTTTCCGTGGTGAGAGTGTTCGTCGGCATCCGGGCCACCCTAGGGGCCCTTGCTCCACGTTCTCCACAGACCCCCTGAACATCACCTGAACGCCGTGTGACCGGCATGCCGCGTTCGGCGACGCACCGCGCGGGCCCCCGCCGTCCGCGCTACGGCCGGACCCCCACGCCCGCGTACAGGACGGCGTCGCCGGGCGGCGGCGCGGTGCCCGCGTGCCAGTGCCCGGCCGGTACGAGGCCGGGGGGCAGCGGGGCGAACGGGCCGAACAGGCGGGCGATCTCGGCGGCGCCGCGCGGCACCAGCGGTCCGGCGCCCGCCGCCGCGTACCGCCGCGCCGCCTCGGCGACCGCGGCGGGCGCGTGGTCTGCGGTGGCGTGCGAGACGATCAGGACGCTGCCCGGCGCCGCCGCCGCGCCGAGCGCGGCCACCGGGACGTACGGGTCGGGCAGGAAGTGCAGGACACAGGAGAACACCAGCGCCACCGGCTCGGCCGGGTCGATCAGCCGCCGCACCTGCGGGGCGCGCAGGATCGACTGCGGGTCGCGCAGGTCGGCGCGGAGCGCGGCGATGTTGCCGCCCTCGACCAGCAGCGCGCGGGCGTGCGCGATGACCAGCGGGTCGGCGTCGACGTAGACGACGCGCGTCCCCGTCGCGTGCCGCGCGGCCATCTGGTGCAGGTTGTCCGCGGTGGGCAGCCCGCATCCGAGGTCGAGGAACTGCCGGACGCCCCGCTCGGCGCACGCGCGGACCGCGCGGGCGAGGAACGCCCGGCCGTCGCGCGCCGCGGCGGCCGCCTGCGGCAGGACCTCCAGCACCCGCCGCGCGAGCTCGCGGTCGGCGGCGTAGTTGTCCTTGCCGCCGAGAAGGTGGTCGTGCACGCGGGCCGTGGCCGGCCGGTGCAGGGCGAGCGGCGCGTCCCCGGACACGTCTCCGGACGGCTCGGCCGTGAGCGGGGACACGACGGGGACGGTCATGGCCGGGCCGTCCGGGCCTCGGGCGCCCGCGGGGCGGGAGCGGACCGGCGCCGTGCGCGGGGGAGGCGGGCGGTGGACGGCGGGCGGGACGTCGTCATGGGCGCTTCACCAATCCTGGGGTGGCTACTCCTCGACGGTAGGCCGATCGGGCCGCGCCGCGTCGTCCCGGGCCCGCCCGTCCGGCCAGGAACCGCCGCCGGCATGGCCGCATCGGGTCACCGGTGTTTGGCGGTGATCCCCGTCCTCCGGAGGCGCAGGTGACGGGCATCAGGGGCGCGGCGGGGCGACGGACCGTCGCCGGACGCGTACGCTCGCGAGCACCGCCCTCCGGGAGATGGCCGCTTCTGGTCATGACAGCGGCTTAACCGGAAGTGCACCAGGGTGTCGGAGGCAGGTCAGCCTCCTTCCGGGTCCCGCCACATCAGCCAGACCGGCGGGCATCCCTTGCCGGGCATGGCGAGCTCCCGCGTCACCCGGAACCCGAACCGCTCGTAATAAGGGACGTTCCGGTCCTTGGAGGACTCGAGGTAGGCGGGGACGCCCTCGGCGTCGCAGCGGTCCAGCCGCGAGCGCAGCAGCGCGCCGCCGAGTCCGTTGCCCTGCGCGGGCGGGTCGGTGCCGAGTACCGCCAGGTACCAGTGCGGTTCCCGGGGGTGGTGCTTCTCGATCTCGCCGAGGGCGCGCAGCGCCGCCGGCACCCGCCGGCCGAGCGCGCGCAGCAGCGGGACCGCCTGGGCCGCCTGGGCCATAAGCGGGACGTGCCACAGGCCGGGCGGGTCCCAGAGCGCGGCGGCCTCCACGTCCGCTCCGCGGCCGGCCGTCTCGGTGCCCTCGTGCCGCAGGTGCACGTGGCGCAGCAGGATGCCGAACACGCCCGCCAGCCTGCGGACCCGGGACGCGTCGTCGGGCAGGATCCAGCGCCAGACCGGGTCGTCGTCGAACGCGCGGCCGAGCATCGCCGCGATCGCGGCGGCGTCGGCGCCGCCCGCTGCGCGGACGAGCGGGGAGGGCTGGGGCTGGGACGTCATGGCGCGGCCTCCTCGGGACGCGCCGATCCTCGCCGTGCGACCGCGTCCCCGTCAAGGCGCGCGATCCCGCCGGGGACGCGCGGCTCCGCGGAGGCGCGCGGTCCGGTCAGCGGCGGCCGCGGCGCTCCTCGCGGGCCCGGCTCAGCTCCTCCAGCACCAGCGTGGCGCCGATCCCGGCGAGCCAGGAGTCCTTGGCGAGCGGGATGCCCTGCTGGGTGGGGCGCAGCCCCTCGCGCATCCCGGGCAGCCGCAGGTAGAGACCCAGCAGCCCGCCCGCGAAGGCGGTGAGCCCGGCGCCCGCGAGCATCGTCGGCACCAGCGGGGTGATCAGCGCGGCGCCGAGCGCGACTTCGGCGGTGCCGAGCTTGCGGGTGAAGTCGTTCTTGTCCTGGGCCTCCAGGAACGGGTAGGCGGCCGTGGCGGTGCCGTGGATGTACTCGGCCGTCCCCTCGTCGCCCTTGAGCTTGGACAGGCCCGAGTTAAGGACGAACGCGCCCACGATCAAGCGGACGGGCATCTGGTGCGCGCGAGCAAGAAAACGCATCGTTCCCCATAGCGATCGGGAGATTCCGGGCGCAGGGATCATTCCCCCGCGCCGCCCGCTCCACGCGACCGCCGGGTCAAGTCTCGGCATCGGCCGCCGCCCGCGCCGATCAAGCGGCCGGGCGGTCCTCCATGAAGTGCTCGGCGGCGGCCCGCAGCGCCTCCACGCAGGCGTCGACGGCCGGGCCGGCGGCCGCGGTGCGCCACGCCACGTAGATCTTGCGGCGCACGGCCGGGCGGGTGGCCAGGATCCGGACGCCGGACGGGACGGGGTCGCGGCCGAGCCGGGGGATCAGCGCGGCGGCCAGCCCGGCCGCGACGAACGCCAGCTGGGTGGGGTAGTCGGCCACGTTGCAGGCGATCTCGGGCTCGACGTTGTGCTCGCGCAGCGTCTGGACGAGCTGCCTCTCGCAGGTGCCGCCCGCCGTCCAGCACGCCCAGCGCATGCCGCGCAGCTCGTCCAGGTCGACGGTGCGGCGCCGGGCGAGCGGGTGCGCGGCGGGCAGCGCCAGGTCGATGACGTCCGAGGACAGCAGGACGTTCGACACCGAGGCGGGGAACGGGGTCGGCAGCGTGTCCCAGCTCTCCACCATCGCCACGTCGATGTCGCCGCGCGCGAGGGCGGGCAGCACGTTCTCCGCCTCGCCCTCCTCCAGGGTGGGGGACAGGCCGGGGTGCCGCTCGCGCAGCGCCGCGAGCGCGGGCGGCAGCACCGACCGGGCGGCGGTGACGAACGCGCCGAGGCGGACCGGCCCGGTGGCGCCGTCGCGCAGCCCGTCCAGTTCGGCGGCGGCGGCCGACAGCTGGGCCAGCACCCGGGCGGCGTGCCCGGCCAGGACGTGCCCGGCGCGGGTGAGCCGCACGCCGCGCCCCTGCTGTTCGAGCAGCCGGTGGCCGGTCTCCCGTTCGAGCTTGGCGAGCTGCTGCGACACCCCGGACGGGGTCACGTGCATCGCCTCGGCCGCCGCGGCGATCGTCCCGTGCACGGACAGCGCGTGCAGTGCCCGGAGGCGCTCGATGCTCATCGTCACGGTAGTGATGCTACCGAATTCCGCTGAAGAACATTCGCTTGTGCTACCGGAACGGGCGCGGCAGCGTGGGAGGCGTGCGAAGGATCGACCCGCGTCTGCTCGCGATCGCCGGGGCCGCGTTCATCTCGGTCTCGGCGATCCTGTTCCGCCTGTCCGGCGTCTCGTCCGGGACGGCCGCGGTCTTCCGCTGCGCGCTCGCGCTGCCGGTGCTCGCGCCGCTCGCGCTCTGGGAGCGGCGCCGCGCGGGCCCGCGCCGGCACGCCGCGGTGGACGTGGCGGCCGGGCTCCTGCTCGGCGCCGACCTCGTGCTGTGGGGCGCGTCGATCGACCGGGTCGGCGCCGGGATCGCGACCGTGCTGGTGAACGTCCAGGTCGTCGTCGTCCCGCTGCTGGCGCTGGCCGTCTTCGGGGAGCGCCCGTCCCGCCGGTTCGCGCTCGCCGTCCCGGTGATGCTGGGCGGCGTGGCGCTCGCCGGCGGCCTCGCCGGGCACGGGACGGGCGCGGACCCGGTCACCGGAATCGTGTTCGGCGTGGGCGCCGGCGCCGCCTACGCGGGCTACCTGTTCCTGACGCGCGTCGCCGGGCGCGGGCAGAGCCACCGGGCGCAGCCGGTCCTGCTGGCGACCTGCGGGGCCGGCGCCATGGCCGCCGCGCTCGGGGCGCCCTGGCAGGGCGTCGACCTCGCGCCCGGCTGGGCGGCGCTCGGCTGGCTGGCCGCGCTGGCGCTGACGGGCCAGATCTGCGGCTGGATGCTGATCGGCGCCGCGCTGCCGAGGCTGCGCGCCGAGGAGGGCGGGACGCTGCTGCTCCTCCAGCCGGTCCTGGCCGTCGCGTTCGGCGCCGCGGTGCTCGGCGAGCGTCCCGGGGCGCTCCAGATCGCGGGCTGCGCGCTGGTCCTCGCGGCGGTCCGCCTGGCCGGGCGCGCTCCCGGCGGGCGGCGGGCGTCGCGGCCGGGTACCGTTCCGGTGCGTGACGACTCCGCCGCAGGGACCGCCGCCCGCCCCCGAATGGGCGCCCGAACGTGAGGTCACCGCGGAGGCGGCGGCAGGGCTGATCGCCGGGAGGTTCCCCGGGCTCGCGGGCGCGCCGGTGGAACCCCTCGCCATCGGATGGGACAACACGGTCTTCCTGGTCGGCGGCGAATGGGTGTTCCGCTTCCCGCGCCGGCGGATCGCCGTCCCCGGCGTCGAACGCGAGATCGCGGTGCTGTCCGCCATCGCTCCCCGCCTGCCGCTGCCCATCCCCGTGCCGCGGTTCGCCGCCGGGCCGTCGGAGGAGTTCCCCTGGCCGTTCTGGGGCGCGCGGATGATCCCCGGCCGCGAGCTCGCCGAGGCCGGGCCCGGCGATGAGGACCGGACGGTCCTCGCCGCGCAGGTCGGCGCCTTCCTGCGGGCACTGCACGACCCGGCGCTCGCGGCCGAGGCGGGGAGCGGGCTGCCGCACGACCCGATGGAGCGGTCGGACCCGGCCGTCCGCGCCGCGCGGACGCTGCCCCGGCTGGACTCGCTGGTCCGCCTCGGCGTCTGGGAACGCGACCCCGCCGTGATGGGCTTCCTCGCCGAGGCCGGTGACCGGCACCCGCCCGCCGGGGACCCGGTGATCGTCCACGGCGACCTGCACGTCCGGCACGTGCTGCTCGACCCCGCCGGACGGGCCGCCGGTGTGATCGACTGGGGCGACGTATGCCTGGCGGACCCGGCCGTCGACCTGGCCATCGCCTACGCCGGATTCGCCGGCGCCGCCCGGGCGGCGCTGCTGGACGGGTACGGGCCCGTCCCGCCGGACCGGGAGGCCGCCGCGCGCGTGCTGGCCCTGAACCTCAGCGCGACGCTCGCCGAATGGGCCGCCTCCACCGGACGTGCGACGCTGCTGGCCGAGGCGCTCGCCGGCATCGGCCGCGCCCTCGCCGGCTGAGCGGCGCGTCAGACCTGCGGCAGAGCGGCGCGTCAGACCCGCATGTAGACCCGGATGGCGGTGCCGCCCGGGCCGGTGTGCATGCGGACGAGGTCCGCGAGGTGGTTGACCAGCAGGATCCCGCGCCCGCCGGACGGGCTCATCGCCACCGGGCGCCGCCCGGCGAGCGGGTCGGTGATGGTGCCGGCGTCGCTGATCTCGCAGACGACCCGGCCGTCCTCGGCCCAGATCCGCGCCGTCCCCTTCCCGCCGCCGTGCAGGCAGGAGTTGGCGGCCAGCTCGTGCACGGCGATCTCGAGGTCGTCCGCCGGCCCCTGGCCGAGGCCGAGGTGCCGTGCCCACCGGCAGGTGAACTCGCGGACGCGGGGGAGCGCGTCCAAATCGAAGCTCATCCGGGCGGCGTCGGGCGGTTCGGGCAGCGGCCGGTTGTAGGAGCTGATGACGCGCAACGGCGCGTAGTCATCGCTGGCGCGCTCGCCGTCCCGGTCGATGACGACGGGGTGGGTGGCGTGGGCGTCGGCGATGACGACCGGATCCAGGCCCGCCACGTCGTAGGGGCACAGGATCGACACCTCGCGGCCGGCGAACGCCAGGTTGATCAGGGCCTCGTGCTGGGCGCAGGCGGGGTACTCGGTGCCGGTCCGGCCGGGCCAGATCGGCTCGCCGATGATCCACACCCGTCCGGCCGGGTGCCGGTCGGCGAACGCGCGCAGCACGCCGGGGATGATCCGGCCCGGGTTGCGGCCCACCTCGGTCATGTCCAGCCAGCGGACGTCCCCGGCGGCGTCGCCGAGCGCCTCGCGCAGCACGCCGAGCCGGGGGCCCGGGACCGCGACGGCGACGGGCCCGGCCGCGTCCAGGCCGGCGCGGACGAACGGCACCGTGCCGTCGAGATACTCCTCGTCGCCCTTATAGAAGAGGGCCGGATGGACGAACGGATCCCCCGTCGACGCGTCGTCCGGATCCATGTCCTTGTGGCCCCCAAGCCGTCGGTGAACGCCGTTCACCTCATCGGTTACCCCC
Organism: Actinomadura sp. NTSP31; assembly: GCF_041951385.1. Classification (NCBI taxonomy): domain Bacteria; kingdom Bacillati; phylum Actinomycetota; class Actinomycetes; order Streptosporangiales; family Thermomonosporaceae; genus Actinomadura; species Actinomadura sp. NTSP31. The sequence continues at coordinate 155,734 of NZ_JBGNUT010000004.1, forward strand.
GAACCAGCAGGTAAAAACGGGGTGAACTATGCCATTGTGCCCACATGGGGGCCGTGCCGCTCACCCGGGGGTCACCGCGCTCATGCACGCAGGAGCGCGGCGTCCACGACGTCCGTGAGCCGGCCCCTCCTGCGGTAGGCGGCGCGCTGCCGCTCCGCGCCCGTCCCGCCCGTGATCAACCGCCGCACGCCCGCCGCGACCCGGTCCAGGTCGCCGCTGTCGCGCAGCGCGGGCAGCACGTGGGCGAGCAGGTCCCCGGCGAGCCCGCGGAACGCCGCCGGACGGCCCGTGCACACGTCCACGCCGTCGCCCGCCAGGCCGTCCCGCGCCGCCAGCCAGTACGCCGCGCGCAGCATCTCCTGGGACGGATCCGGGGCCGGCTCCCCCGCCTCCACCGCGCGCACGGACATCTCCACCAGCGCGCGGATCAGCGCCGCGAACACCGAAGCGTCCGCCGTGGTCGGCGCCACGTCGCCGAGCCGCACCTCGACCGTGGGCAGCCGCGCGGACGGCCGGACGTCCCAGAAGATCGTCCCGGCGTCCATCAGCGCGCCGCAGCCCAGCAGCGTGCCGACCAGCTCCTCGTAGTGCCCGTACGACTCGAAGTACGGCGGCGGCCCCGCCACCGGCCAGCGCGCCCACGCCATGACGCGCCAGCAGGCGTGCCCGGTGTCGCGGCCCGCCCAGTACGGCGAGTTGGCCGCCAGCGCCAGCAGCGTCGGCAGCCAGGGCCGCAGGTGGTTGCTGACCGCGACGGCCCGTTCCCGGTCGGGCATCTCGACGTGGACGTGGCAGGAGCAGATGCTCTGCTCGTCGTCCAGCGCCCGGTACGTCGCGAGGCTCTTGGCGTAGCGGGCGCCGGCGCCGATCGGCGCGGGCACGAGGTCGCCGAGCACGGGGGTCCCGGTCGCGGCGAGCCGGACGCCCTCGGCCGCCGCGGCGTCCGCCATCGCGGCGCGCATCGACCCGACCTGCTCCTCGAGCTTGTCGAGGTCGTCGCAGGGCGGGGTCTTCGCCTCGGCCAGGAAGTCGACGAGTTCGGTGGAGGCGCGCTCGCCGAGCGCCCGCTCCGCGCGCCGCACCACGGCGGCGGCACGGGGGACGACCTCCCGGGAACCGGGATCGACGACGAAGTACTCCTCCTCGATTCCCATTCGCAGGGCCATCCCACCACCTCGGGGTCGGGGGCTCGCAGGCGGCCGCGTCACTTCGAAGGTACGTTCTCGCGGCCCGCTTCGCATCCGCCGGACGCGGCCCCGGTCCCGGAAAGGGATCTCCTTGACCCTCTTTTGACCCGCCGCTCAGTGGGCAGCGTTGACAAGGGGGACGCCGCGAAAGGAACACCACGCGACAACAAGGAAGGTGATCCGGATGCCGGGTTCGGCTCCGATCGGTGTGCTCGCACTCGTGCTGGCGATCGCGGTACTGGTGCTCGTCGGCCTCATCTACTTCGGCGGCCGGCGGCAGGGGCCGCCCAACGGCCTGAACAGGGACCGCCACTGAGCGGCTACTGGCGCGGGTCGTCGACGACGACGTCGGTCATGATGTCGACCGCGAGGGCGATGATCCCGCCGATCACGGCCACCGCGGCGCCCGCCCCGAACACGACCCAGTCGGGGCCCATGACGAGGCCCACGCCGCCGATGACGAAACCGACGAAGATGATGGCCACGGCGACCCAGGACTTGGGACGCCCGGCGTGGCTGCCAGTCGACATGCGCAGTCTTCTCTTTCCGCGTTCGGTGGGGGACGGCGGCCCGCGTGATCGGGCCTCCGACGCCGAACTCTAGCAACGCCCGCCCCGTACGGCCGCGCCGGGTGCCGCGGCGGCGCGGCGGGCCCGCGCGGGGGCGCGGGCGGGATCAGACGAATTGTCTGAGTCAGACGAAGGCGCCCTGCCCCGTCGCCGCACGGCCGACGATCAGCGTGTTGATCTCCCGGGTGCCCTCGTAGGAGTAGAGCGCCTCGGCGTCGGCGACGAACCGCCCGATGCCGTAGTCCAGGACGATCCCGTTGCCGGCCATCAGCTCGCGTCCCCAGCCGACCGCCTCCCGCATCCGGCTGGTGCAGTACGCCTTGGCGAGCGCCGAGTGCTCGTCGCGGTAGAGCCCCTCGTCCTGCAGCTGCGCCAGCCGCACCACCATGCCGAGCGAGGCCGTCGCGTTCCCCAGCATCCTGACCAGCAGGTCCTGGACGAGCTGGAACTTGGCGATCGGGCGGCCGAACTGCTCGCGCCGCACCGCGTAGTCGCGGGCGATCTCGTACGCGGCGAGCATCACCCCGACCGCCTGCCACGCGACGCCGCTGCGGGTGCGGCGCAGGATCGCGGCGGTGTCCTTGAAGCCGCCCGCGCCGGGGAGCCGGTCGGACTCGGGCACGCGGCAGTCCTCGAACCGCAGGTCGGCGTTCTGCACGGTCCGCAGTGCGATCTTGTTCTCGATCCGGGTCGCGGTGAAGCCGGGCGCGTCCGTGTGGACCACGAAGCCCTTCACCTGGTCGTCGGCCTCGTCCCTGGCCCACACCACGACCAGGTCGGCGAACGTGCCGTTGCCGATCCACCGCTTGGCGCCGTTCAGCACCCAGTGGTCGCCGTCGCGGCGCGCGGTGGTGCGCAGCCCGAGCGCGACGTCGGACCCGCCCTCGGGCTCGGTCAGCGCGAACGCGCCGATCTTCTCCATCCGCCCCATCGCGGGCAGCCACCGCTCGCGCTGCTCCGGCGACCCGCACCGGCCGATGCTGCCCATCGCGAGGCCGGCGTGGACGCCGAAGAACGTCGCCATGGACGGGTCGACGCGCGCCATGTCCATCGCCAGGAACCCGGTGAGCAGGCTGCTGGGCTTCTCGCCGGGGCACTCGTCGTAGGCCAGCCCGGCGACGCCCAGCTCGCCGTACTGCGGGACGAGGTCGAACGGGAACTCCGCCCGCGCCCAGCAGTCGTTCGCGATCGGCGCGACCTTCGCCTCCAGGAAGCCGCGCACCCGCCCGAGGATCTCCTTCTCGCGCTCGTCGAGCAGCTCCTGCATGTGGTAGAGGTCACCGGGCAGCGGATCCAACGTCATGCGGTGCCCCTTTCCCCGAGGCCGGATCGCTAACCGGTGGCGGGCGGCGCGGCGAATCCGGTTCTGGTGAACGGGACCCGGTCTCGGACGCGGTGTAGGCGTGCGCTTACCATCCAGGGCATGACGGTGCCGCCTGAAGAACTCGAACTGGCCGCCGCCTTCCCCCCGGCCGAGCGGGACCGGTGGCGGGAGATGGTGAAGGGGGTGCTGCGCAAGTCCGGCGCGGCGACCGAGGAGACCCCCCTCGGCGAGATCGAGGCCCTGCTGACCCGCGAGTCCTATGACGGAGTGCCGATCGCGGCGCTCTACACGCGCGACGACGCTCCTCCGGGACGCCCCGGGCTGGCCCCGCGCGTCCGCGAGGTCCGGCCCGACGGCGAGGGCCTCGCCGGCTGGGACGTCCGGCAGCCGCACGCCCACCCGGACCCGGCGGTCACCCGCGAGGCGGTCCTCGCCGACCTCGAGAACGGCGTCACCTCGGTGTGGCTGCGGCTCGGCGACGGCGGGACGCCCGTGGCCGCGCTCCCCGAGACGCTGCGCGGCGTGCTCCTCGACCTCGCGCCCGTCGTGCTGGACGCGGGCGACCGCACGGCCGAGGCGGCCGAGGCGTTCCTGGCACTGGTCACCGAGCGGGGGAACGGGCCGGCCGCGTCGGGCAACCTCGGCGCCGACCCGCTCGGGCTCCAGGCCCGCACCGGGACCGCCGGATCCCTGGACGAGGCCGCGGCGCTGGCCGTCCGGTGCGTCCGGGAGTTCCCGAAGCTGCGGGCGATCGTCGCCGACGGCACCGCCTACCACGACGCGGGCGGCTCCGACGCCGAGGAACTGGGCGCGGTGGTCGCCGCGGGCGTCGCCTACCTGCGCGCCCTCACCGGCGCCGGGCTGGACGTGGACGGGGCGTTCGGGCAGATCGAGTTCCGGGTCGCCGTCAACGCCGACCAGTTCTCCTCGATCGCCAAGCTGCGCGCGCTGCGCCGGCTGTGGACCCGGGTCGCCGAGGTCAGCGGCGCCGCCGACGGGACGGCCGCGCGGATCCACGCGGTGACCTCGTCGGCGATGATGACGCGCCGCGACCCGTGGGTGAACATGCTGCGCACCACCGTCGCCGCGTTCGCCGCCGGGGTCGGCGGCGCCGACGCCGTCACGGTGCAGCCGTTCGACGCCCGGCTCGGCCTGCCCGACGACTTCGCCCGCCGCATCGCCCGCAACACCCAGACGCTGCTGCTGGAGGAGTCGAGCCTCGCCCGCGTCGTCGACCCCGCCGGCGGCTCCTGGTACGCCGAGAGCCTCACCGAGGAACTCGCCCAGGCCGCCTGGGCCTGGTTCACCGAGATCGAGAAGGCCGGCGGTCTCGCCGCCGCCCTCGGCTCGGGGCTGGTCGCCGACCGCATCGCCGCGACCTGGGCGCGCCGCCGCAAGGACATCGCCCGCCGCAAGGCCCCGCTCACCGGCGTCAGCGAGTTCCCGAACCTCGCCGAGAACCTGCCCGAGCGGGACGCCGCCCCCGCGCGACCCGGCGGTGGGCTTCCCGTCGTGACCTACGCGCAGGACTTCGAGGCGCTCCGCGACCGGTCCGACGCCCACGCCGAGGCCACCGGCGCCCGCCCGAAGGTCTTCCTCGCCACGCTGGGCCCCATCGCCGTGCACACCGCGCGGGCGTCGTTCGCCGCCAACCTGTTCCAGGCCGGCGGCATCGAGACGGTGACCGGCGCGCCCGAGGAGTTCGCGGCGTCCGGTACGGCCGTCGCCTGCATCTGCTCCAGCGACAAGCTGTACGAGGAGAAGGCCGCCGAGGCGGCCCGCGTCCTGAAGGACGCCGGTGCTGTGAAGGTCTGGCTCGCGGGTAAGGGAACCTACGAGGGGGTCGACGCCCGCGTGCACGCCGGATGCGACGCGATCGAGGCGCTGGAGACCACCCTCGACGATCTGGGAGTGAACGAATGATCCCCGACTTCAGCGAGATCGAGCTCGGGACGGCGCCCCCCGCCGACGAGGCCGCCAAGCGGTGGCGCGCCGCCGTGGCCGACGCCACCGGCAAGGACCCGGAGGCCCACACCTGGGACACCCCGGAGGGCATCGGCGTACCGCCGCTCTACACCGGCGACGACCTCGCCGGGCTCGACTTCCTCGGCACCCTGCCGGGCATCGCGCCGTACCTGCGCGGCCCGTACCCGGCGATGTACGCCACCCAGCCGTGGACGATCCGCCAGTACGCCGGGTTCTCCACCGCCGAGGAGTCCAACGCCTTCTACCGGCGCAACCTCGCCGCCGGGCAGAAGGGCCTGTCGGTCGCGTTCGACCTCGCCACCCACCGCGGCTACGACTCCGACCACCCGCGGGTGGCCGGCGACGTCGGCATGGCCGGGGTGGCGATCGACTCGATCTACGACATGCGGCAGCTCTTCGACGGCATCCCGCTGGACAAGATGAGCGTGTCGATGACCATGAACGGCGCGGTGCTGCCCGTCCTGGCGCTGTACATCGCCGCGGCCGAGGAGCAGGGGGTGAAGCCGGAGGGCCTCGCGGGGACCATCCAGAACGACATCCTCAAGGAGTTCATGGTCCGCAACACCTACATCTACCCGCCGGTGCCGTCGATGCGGATCATCTCCGACATCTTCGCGTACACCTCGCAGCGGATGCCGAAGTACAACTCCATCTCGATCTCCGGCTACCACATCCAGGAGGCCGGGGCCACCGCCGACCTGGAGCTGGCCTACACCCTCGCCGACGGCGTCGAGTACATCCGCGCGGGCCGCGAGGCGGGCCTGGACATCGACGCGTTCGCGCCGCGCCTGTCCTTCTTCTGGGCGATCGGCATGAACTTCTTCATGGAGGTCGCCAAGCTGCGCGCCGCGCGCCTGCTGTGGGCGAGGCTGGTGAAGCAGTTCGACCCGAAGAACCCCAAGTCGCTGTCGCTGCGCACGCACTCCCAGACGTCCGGCTGGTCGCTGACCGCGCAGGACGTGTTCAACAACGTCGCCCGCACCTGCGTCGAGGCGATGGCCGCCACGCAGGGCCACACCCAGTCGCTGCACACCAACGCGCTGGACGAGGCGCTCGCGCTGCCGACCGACTTCTCCGCCCGCATCGCCCGCAACACGCAGCTGCTGCTCCAGCAGGAGTCCGGGACGACCCGGACGATCGACCCGTGGGGCGGCAGCAACTACGTCGAGCGGCTCACCTACGACCTGGCGCGCCGCGCCTGGGGCCACATCACCGAGGTCGAGAAGGCCGGCGGCATGGCCAGGGCGATCGACGAGGGGCTGCCGAAGCTGCGCATCGAGGAGGCCGCGGCGCGCACCCAGGCCCGCATCGACTCCGGCCGCCAGCCCGTCATCGGCGTCAACAAGTACCGGCCCGACGTCGAGGAGCGGATCGAGGTCCTCAAGGTCGACAACGCCTCCGTGCGCGCCCAGCAGATCGAGAAGCTGCGGCGGCTGCGCGAGGAGCGCGACGAGACCGCGACGCGGTCCGCGCTCGGCGCGATCACCGCCGCGGCCGAGGCCGCCGAGAACGGCACCCGCCCGTCCGACCTGGACCACAACCTGCTCGCCCTCGCCATCGACGCCGCCCGCGCGAAGGCGACCGTCGGCGAGATCTCCGACGCGCTGGAGAAGGCGTACGGGCGGCACGCCGCGCAGATCCGTACGATCTCCGGGGTGTACCGGGAAGAGGCGGGCAACGTGTCCGGCATCGAGAAGGCGCGCGCCGCGACCGCCGCGTTCGAGCAGGAGGAGGGCCGCCGGCCCCGCATCCTCGTCGCCAAGATGGGCCAGGACGGCCACGACCGCGGCCAGAAGGTGATCGCGACCGGCTTCGCCGACCTCGGCTTCGACGTCGACGTGGGCCCGCTGTTCCAGACGCCGGGCGAGGTCGCCCGGCAGGCGGTCGAGGCCGACGTGCACATCGTCGGCGTCAACTCCCTCGCCGCCGGCCACCTCACCCTGGTGCCGGCGCTGCGCGAGGAGCTGGCCGCGCTCGGCCGCGACGACATCATGATCGTCGTCGGCGGCGTCATTCCGCCGCAGGACTTCGACGAGCTGCGCGCCGCCGGCGCCGCCGCGATCTTCCCGCCCGGCACCGTCCTCGCCGACGCGGCGATCGGCCTGCTGGACGAGCTGACCGCCGAGCTGGGGCACTCCGGGCGGTGAAGCCGGAACTCCAGGACTACGCGTCCGGGGTCCGGGACGGGTCGCGGGCGTGGATCGCGCGCGCGATCACGCTGGTCGAGTCGGCCCGTCCCGACCACCGGGAGCTGGCGCAGCGGCTGCTGGTCGAGCTGACCCCGCACGCCGGGAACGCCCGCCGCGTCGGGATCACCGGCGTGCCGGGCGTCGGCAAGTCCACGTTCATCGACGCGCTCGGCACCAGGCTGACGGGGGAGGGGCACAAGGTCGCGGTGCTGGCCGTCGACCCGTCCTCCACCCGCACCGGCGGCAGCATCCTCGGCGACAAGACCCGGATGCAGCGCCTCGCCGTCGACCCGGACGCGTTCATCCGCCCCTCGCCGACGGCCGGGACGCTCGGCGGCGTCGCCAAGGCCACCCGCGAGGCGATGGTCGTCATGGAGGCCGCCGGGTACGACGTCGTCCTCGTCGAGACGGTCGGGGTCGGGCAGTCGGAGACGACCGTCGCCGAGATGGTCGACTCGTTCCTGTTCCTCACCCTCGCCCGCACCGGCGACCAGCTCCAGGGCATCAAGAAGGGCGTCCTCGAGCTGGCCGACGTCATCGCGGTCAACAAGGCCGACGGCGACCACGCGATGGAGGCCAAGCGCGCCGCCCGCGAGCTGTCGGGCGCGCTGCGGTTGCTGCGCAGCGACGAGCGCGTCCGCGACACCCCCGTCCTGACCTGCAGCGCCAGGGAGGGCACCGGCCTGGACCGGGTGTGGGACGAGATCGTCGGGCACCAGGAGCGGCTGCGCGAGTCCGGCGCGCTGGAGGCGCGGCGGCGCCGCCAGCAGGTCGGCTGGACGTGGGCGATGGTCCGCGACCGGCTCCTCGGCGAGCTGCACGCCCACCCCGCCGTCCGCGACCTCGCGCCCGGCCTGGAGAAGAGCGTCGCGGACGGGACCCTCACCCCGGCGCTCGCCGCCGAGCGCATCCTGGAGGCGTTCTCGCGCGGTTGCTGAACGGCCTTCCAGACGTCCGAAACCACGGGTTGCCCGGGTGCCCGGTCGCGGCGGACGGGGATCAGGTACAACAGTCGGATGGACGTCATCGCGCTCGATGATCCGACGGACGCGCAGATCCGGGAGTGGCACGGCGTGCTGTCGGCCGTGCACGCCGCCGACCCGGCGGGCGAGCCCGCGCCCGAGCCGGAGCAGACGGCCGAGCGGCTCCTCGGCGCCGACCCCGGGTCGCGGCAGCGGTTGTGGGGGGTCCCCGACGGCGGCCGGCTGGCCGCCGTGGCCGCGCTGCGGCTGCCCGGCGCACCGGGGACGGACCGTCCCGCCGAGATCGACATCCGGGTCCGGCCGGGGCACCGCCGCCGCGGGCTCGGCCGGCGGCTGCTCGCCGCCGCCGCCGACGGCCTGCGCGCCGACGGCCGCACCAGCGTGATAGCCCAGGTCAACGCGGGCACCCCCGCCGTCCCGTTCCTGGAGTCGCACGGCTTCGAGTGCGTGCTCACCCTGCGCGGCATGCTGCTGCGGCTCGCCGAGGTCCCCCCGGACCGGATCGCCCGGCTGGTCGCGGCGGGCCCCGACGGCTACCGGCTGATCCGCTGGCAGGGCGTCGTGCCCGACGAGCACGCCACCGCCCTCGCGCACGCCAAGCACGCCATGGCCGACCTCGCCGAGTACGAGGGCGCCCCCTGGGACGCGCACCGCGTCCGCGAGACGGCCGAGGTGGTCGCCAAGCGCGGCGACGACCTCTACACCGTCGCCGCCCTCGACGCCTCCGGCACCGTCGTCGCCGGCTTCACCGAGGTCGTCGTCCCGCACGACGCCGCCGGCCGCGCCGCCCAGTACGACACGGCCGTCGCCCCCGAGCACCGCGGGCGCCGCCTCGGCATCTGGGTCAAGGCCGCCATGCTCCAGTGGCTCGCCGGCGAGCGCCCCGAGGTGCGCGAGATCGAGACCGACAATCTGGGCGACAACGAGCACATGCTGGCGGTCAACGAGGAGCTCGGCTTCCGGGTCGAGCGCGAGTCCCTGGAGTACCAGGCCCCCGTCTCCGCCCTCCCCTGACCCCTCCCGGCCCCCGGCCCCCGGACCCCGCGCCCGGCCGGACTTTTCCACAGAACCCCGTTCCAGTTCCGTCCGTCCGCGCCCGGGGCCACGCTGAAGCCCTCAGGTGCGGCGAGCGGGGGAGGCGGCCCATGGGCGGGCGGTTCGAGCTGGAGGTCCCGGAGTCGGTGACCACGCGGTTCCTGGTGGCGACGCAGTCGAGGACGCTGCCGGGCCCCGGCTTCCTGCCGGACGCCATCGGCGACGGCGGCCTCGCGCGCGAGGCCGCCGCGATGCTCGAATCCGCCGGCCTCGTCGTCGAACCGGTCACCCGCCCGTCCGGCGAGCTGAAGACCCGGTTCCACCGGCTCGCCGCGCCGCCCGGCCGGCTCGCAACGGTCGTCGGCGCCCGCCGGCACATCGCGGTCACCGCCGCGGGCCCGCCCGCCGGGCAGCCGCGGTCCGCGCAGGCCGCCCGGCTGGCCGCCCGCACCCTGGCCGCCGCCGTGGACGGCACCGTCGCCGACCTGGACTCCCGGCGGATCCTGCCCGGATCGCCGCCGCCCGCCGAGCCGGAGCGGTTCGCCCTCGGCCGCGAGTGGGTGTCGGTGTTCGTCACCGTCGATGCGGGCGACGGCGCCCGCGCCCGCGTCGACACCTCCGGCCTGCACCGCTTCGGCCTGCCGGAGGTCGCCGCGCGGCACGTGCCCTACGCGAGCATGCTCGCCGCCGCCAACCTCGTCCGCGGGCTGACCTGGCAGCTGGTGGCCGAGCAGGCGGCCTGGCTCGGCCGCGGCCACCGCGACCGCACCCGCTCCACACGGCACGAACGCGCCGTGTCCGGCGCCGACGTCCTGCGCTTCTGGGGCGTCGGCCCGCCGGACCGCCCTCCCGGCGCCTGCGGATCCGCCGCCGTCCGCCTCGGCTGGACCGGTACCGACTGCCCCGACTGCCCCGCCGCCATCGAACTCGTCCCGCCCGTCCGCCTGCCGGCCCCGAGCCCGCCCGGCCCGGCCTCGCGCGCGTCGCCCCCACCCGCCGGCCCCGCTGAGGACCAATGGTGGCGCGAGGTGGCGGCGGCGATGCCGCAGATGGCCCGCCCCGACCCCGCCTGACCCGCCGCGCCCGGACGGGGCGGGGCCGCCTGAAGTGGGCGGGAAAAACCGTTGCCCTGGTGGGCCGTGCGTCGGCATTCTGATGGAGGCTTCCGGGAAATGCCCGGAAGCCGGAGAATTTCCGATCCATTGTCCCGTGGTTCAACGGCAGAACGCCGCACCGTTAATGCGGTTATCCAGGTTCGAATCCTGGCGGGACAGCGGCCCGGGGTGGGAGGTGACCCGGTGAACGTGCTCGTCCTGAACGCGTCGTACGAGCCATTACAAAAGGTGGACCTGCGGCACGCCATCCGCATGCTGGTCCGCGAGGTGGCCGTCGTGGAGGAGGCCGAGGAGGGCCGGACCATCGGCCGCTTCCCGGTGCCGCGGGTCCTCAGGCTCGTCCGGTACGTCGCGATGCGCTGGCGGCACGGGCGCCGTCCGCCCTGGAGCAAGCGCGGCGTCTACCTGCGCGACCGGGGCCGCTGCGGCTACTGCGGGCAGCGCGGCAACACGATCGACCACGTGCACCCGCAGTCGCGCGGCGGCGGGAACACCTGGGAGAACACCGTCCTTGCGTGCGGCCGCTGCAACAACCGCAAAGGGGACCGGACGCCCCGCGAGGCCGGTCTGCGGCTGCGCTGGGAGCCGCGGGTCCCGCGCTGGGAGGACCTCGTCGGGATCTGAGGAGGAAGCCGCCGGACCCCCTTCCGGCGGCACGGGGGAGGGGCCGGACCGCCCGTCGGCGGTCCGGCCCTCTTTCGCGCCTTTCCCCACCCTTTCTGTGACAGTGACGTGACCGTGCGTGATCTTCCGAATGTCTGATGGTCTGTGGTGATTGTGGTAGCGTGCCCGCCAATCTTCGCCTCGTTATCTGGGAGTGATCTGTGGCGGCCCTCGGTCCCTACGGCAGGACGGCGCGCCCCGCCGGCGGGCGCCGGACGGCGCGGCGGCTGGCGGTGCTGGTCCTCGTGGTGGGGATGTCGGCGGCACTGCCCCCGGCGGCGGGGGGCGCCGCCCGCGCCCCGGCCGAGCCGAAGAAGGACCTCAAGAAGGAGTACGCGAAGCTCAAGAAGCGCGCGGACACGCTGTCCAAGCAGTACCGCGGCGAGCTGATCTCGCTGGAGGAGGCGAAGAAGTCCGCCGAGCGTGCGGGCGCCGACGCCGACCGCGCCGACCGCGAGTACGGCGCGGCGCGGCTGTCGGTCGCCCGGATCGCCTCCACCAGCTACATGACCGGACGGCTCGACCTGATCCCCATGGTCACCTCCGGCGATCCGGTCTCGGCGCTCCGCGACGCCTCGGTGATCGAGCACATCAGCCGCGACAACGGGCGCCGCGTCGAGGGCCTGCAGGCGCTGAACACCAAGGCGGCGCAGTCGCACCGGGCGGCGCAGGCCGAGCTGGACGGCGTGCGCAAGGAGATCGACGACCTGGAAGGGCAGCGCGCCCGCGTCAAGAAGCTGCTCGCCAAGTACAAGCCCGAGGTGCCGAAGGCCCCGGCGGGCGGCGGCAAGCCCGACGGCGTCTCCGGCACCAAGTCGCCGATCGTCGGCAACTCGATGACCGCGCGGATGCGGACGGCCCTGCAGGACATCGACGGGAAGTTCGGGCCGTTCCCCACCATCGGCTGCTCGCGTCCCGGCGACCCGCAGGACCACGGCTCCGGGACCGCCTGCGACTTCATGGAGAGCACCGGCGGGAAGATGCCGAGCGCGTCGGCCACGGCGCACGGCGACCGCGTCGCCCAGTACGTGATCGACAACGCGTCCCGGCTCGGGATCAAGTACGTGATCTGGCGGCAGCGCATCTACGACATGCGCGGCAGCGGCGGCTGGCGCCAGATGGAGGACCGCGGCAGCGTCACCCAGAACCACTACGACCACGTCCACGTCTCCGTGCTGTGACGCGTGTCCGCTCTGTGACGGGCGGGGTGGTCGCGCGGCGGCCCCGATGACACGCTCACCGCATGGGCTATGACATCGAGGCGCCGTACGGACCGCTGATCGAGACGACGTGCAGGGTGGCGGCCTGGAACGTCTGGGACCGCTACGGCCCCTACAAGGAGCGCGAGGCGGCGATCATCGGGATCCTCCGCGGCGCGGCGCCCGACGTCCTCGTCCTGGTGGAGGCGTGGGAGGACGAGGACGACTCGCTGGCGGCCCGGCTCGGCGAGGCGCTCGGGCTTCCGCACGGCGTCTTCGGCGGGTCCGCCTACGGGGCCGCGGCGGGCGGCCGATCGGGGATCGCGGTCCTGTCGCGCTGGCCGCAGGAACGGACCGGTGAGCGGCGTCTCGGCGACCCGGACGGCACCGACGGCGGCCTCGCCGTGTCCGCCACGGTCCGGGGCCCGCGCGGCGCCCTCCACGTGTTCGGCGTGGGGCTGGCCTACAAGCTGGGGCATAGCGGGCGGCGGCAGGATCAGGTGCGCGACCTCGCCGCGTACGTGCGCGAGACCGCGGGACGGGACGCGCCGGTGGTGGTGGCTGGCGACTTCAACGCCGGGCCCGAGTCCGACGAGATCCGCATGCTCACCGGACGCGCCGCCGTGGGCGCGCCCGGCGTCGTCTTCTACGACGCGTGGGAGATGGCGGGCGACGGGACGCCGGGCCATACCTGGAGCAACGCGAACCCGTGGGCGAGGCCGGTCCTGTGGCCGGACCGCCGCATCGACCACATCTTCTCCGCGTGGCCCCGCGCGGGCGGCGCGGGCCATCCCGTCCACTGCGAACTCCTGGGCGTCGATCCGGTGGACGGCGTCGTCGCGTCCGACCACTACGGCGTGCTCGCCGACCTGCGCTACTGACCGCCGCGCCTCCGCCGGCAGGGCGCGGTGGCCTGTCAGCGCGTCCGGGTGTCGACGACAGTGCCTTCGCGGGCGGAGCGGAGGGCGGCCTCGATGACCTCCAGGCCCGCGATCGCGTCGGTGAGCGTGACCGGCGGCGGCGCCTCGCCGCGCAGCGTGCGCGCCACCCCGGCGTAGAACTCGTGGTAGGCGCCGGGGGCGGTGGCCTCGGCATGGTCGTCGCCCGGCGTGCCGGCCCTCCCGTACGACTCGGGCGGCGCGATCCCGTAGCCGGGGTCCTTCGGGGTGAGGCCCGCGCGCAGCGAGTCCTCCTGCCCGTCCATGCCGTTCACCGTGTAGGAGGCGCGGCTGCCGAGGACGCGGAAGCGCGGCCCGAGCTGCGCGGCGGTGGCGCTCGCCCACAGGTGGGAGCGGACCCCGCCGCGGTGCGCGAGCGCGACGAACACGTCGTCGGGCGCCGCCGCGCCCCGCCGGCGCGTGTCGATCTCGGCGTAGACCCGCTCGGGGCGGCCGAACAGCGCGATCGCCTGGTCGATCAGGTGGGAGCCGAGGTCGTAGAGGATCCCGCCGGCGTCGCGCGGGTCCGCGCTCTCCTTCCAGCCCGCCTTCACCCCGGGCCGCCACCGCTCGAACCGGGACTCGAACCGCAGCACGTCGCCGAGCGTCCCGGATCCGGCCAGCCGCCAGACGGTCCGGTAGTCCCCGTCCCAGCGCCGGTTGTGGAACGGGATCACCGGCAGCCCCCGGACGGCGCTCAGCGCCGCCAGCGACCGGGCGTCCGCCGCCGTCGCCGCGACCGGCTTGTCCACGACGACCGGCAGGCCCGAGGTCAGCGCCGTGCGGGCCAGCGGGACGTGCTGCCGGTTCGGCGCGGCGACCACCACCAGGTCGTAGCCCCCGGAGGCCTCCCAGAGCCGGTCCGGGCTGCCGAGGACGCTCGTCTCCGGGTAGCGCTCCGCGACGGCGCGCGCCCGCTCCGGATTCCCGGTGACCACGGCGGCGAGCCGCAGGCCCGGCACCGAGGAGATCAGGGGCGCGTGGAACACCGAGCCCCCGGTGCCGTATCCGATCAGCGCAACACGCAGGTCCATGCGACGATCATTACCGATGCGGTCCCGGCCGCGGGGCGCCGGGGTCGCGGCCGGACGGCGCGGGCGGCACGCGGCGGCCGCGGGCCACGTAGGCTTTTGCCCGGGGATGTCATGGGATGAGGGGGACGTGTGTCCAAACCAGTGCTGCTGACGGTCGACGACGACCCGGGCGTGTCCCGGGCGGTGGCACGCGACCTGCGCCGCCGGTACGCCGAGTCGTACCGGATCGTCCGGGCCGAGTCCGGGCGGCAGGCCCTGGACGCGCTGAGCGAGCTGCGGCTGCGCGGCGACGACACGGCCGTCCTGCTGGCCGACTACCGGATGCCCGAGATGAACGGCGTGGAGTTCCTGGAACGCGCCATGGACCTGTTCCCGTACGCGCGCCGGGTCCTGCTGACCGCCTACGCCGACACCGACGCCGCGATCCGCGCGATCAACGTCGTCGACCTGGACCACTACCTGCTGAAGCCGTGGAACCCGCCGGAGGAGAAGTTCTACCCGGTGATCGACGCGCAGCTGGACGCGTGGCGGCGCACCGACCGGTCCCGGCCCGCCGAGCTGCGGGTCGTCGGGCACCGCTGGTCGGCCCGCTGCTACGAGGTCCGCGACTTCCTGGCCCGCCACCAGGCCCCCTACACCTGGCTGATGGACACCGACCCCGAGGGCGCCGAGCTGGTCGCGGCGGCGGGCGCGCCGGAGCTGCCGCTGGTCGTGACGGCCGACGGGAAGACGCTGTGCGCGCCGACGGACGCGGAGCTGGCGTCGGCGATCGGGCTGCCGAGCAGCCCGTCCACCGGCTTCTACGACCTGATCGTGGTGGGCGGCGGCCCGTCCGGGCTCGGCGCCGCGGTGTACGGGGCGTCGGAGGGCCTGAGGACCGTCGTCGTGGAGCGCCGCGCCCTCGGCGGCCAGGCGGGGCAGAGCTCGCGGATCGAGAACTACCTCGGCTTCCCCGACGGGGTGACCGGCGCGCAGCTCGCCGACCGGGCCCGCCGGCAGGCCGACCGGTTCGGCGCCGAGCTGCTGCAGGCCGGCGAGGTCACCGCGCTGGAGTCGCACGGGACGGCGCGGGTGGCGCGGCTGGCCGACGGCACCGAGATCGCCGCGCACGCCGTGATCCTCGCCAGCGGCGTCTCCTACCGGCGGCTGAACGCCGAGGGCGTGGAGGACTTCGTGGGACGCGGCGTGTACTACGGCGCGGCGCTCACCGAGGCGCCGTCGTGCGCAGGCGAGGAGGTCGCGGTCGTCGGCGGCGCCAATTCCGCCGGCCAGGCCGCCGTGCATCTGGCCAAGTACGCCGGGAAGGTGCACATCATCGTCCGGGCGGACGGCCTGGAGAAGTCGATGTCGCACTACCTGATCGAGCAGATCGAGGAGACGCCCAACATCGAGGTGCACACCGGCAAGACGGTGTGCGCCGCGGAGGGCGCCGACCGCCTCGAACGCCTCACCTTCGCGTGGCCGGGCGGCAAGAAGACCATCGACGCGCACTGGCTGTTCGTGTTCATCGGCGCCGAACCGGGCACGGACTGGCTGGACGGCTTCGTCGAGCGCGACGAGCGCGGGTACGTCGTCACCGGGCCCGACCTGGTCGCCGGCGGGCGCCGCCCGCCCGGGTGGCCGCTCGCCCGCCAGCCCTACCACCTGGAGACCAGCGTCCCGGGCGTGTTCGCCGCGGGCGACGTCCGCGCGGAGTCGATGAAGCGCGTCGCGTCCGCCGTCGGCGACGGCGCGATGGCCGTCGCCCTCGTCCACCGCTACCTGGAGCAGGCATGACGACCATCACCGCATCGCCGGAGGAACTGCGCTCGCTGTTCCTCTTCGAGGACCTGGACGACCAGAAGCTGGAATGGCTGTCGGCCTGCGGGACCGTCGCGGAGATCCCCGCCGACGGCGTGATCTGCGCGCAGGGCGAACCCGCCGAGTTCCTGTACGTGCTGCTGGACGGCGAGATGGTGATGAGCCAGCAGGTCCGGGACCACTCCGTCGAGACCAGCCGGACGTCGCGTCCCGGCACCTACGGCGGCGCCGTCCAGGCCTACCTGGACGACCAGATCGAGCAGAAGTACCAGCACACGCTCCGGGCGACGCGGCCGTCGCGGGTGTTCGTGCTGCCGGCCCGCAAGTTCAGCAAGGCCGTCCGCAAGTGGTTCCCGATGGCCACGCACCTGCTGGCCGGGATCTTCTTCGGGATGACGAACCTGCGGCGCGCCGTCGACCAGCGCGAGCGGCTCACCGCGCTCGGCACGATCACCGCGGGCCTCACCCACGAGCTGAACAACCCGGCCGCGGCCGCGGCGCGGGCCAGCGCCGAACTCGGCGACCGGCTGCTCGCCGCGCAGAAGAGCCTGGCCGACCTCGCCGCGCAGGGCGCCGACTGCACGCGGCTGGCGGCGCTCGTGGCGCTGCGGCCCACGCTGGCCGCCGCGCCGGGGACGCGGCGCAGCCCGCTGGAGGTCAGCGACGCCGAGGACGAGCTGGGCGACTGGCTGGAGGAGCACGGCGTCGGGGACGCCTGGGACCTCGCGCCCGGCCTGGTGTCCGCCGGGGTCGGGGTGGCGGAGGCCGCGGAGGTCGCGCGGGCGGCCGGGGAGCACCTGCCCGCGGCGATCCGGTGGCTGGCGGAGGTGATGGAGGTCGGGCAGCTCCAGGCGGAGATCTCCGAGGCGATGGACCGGATCACCGCGCTGCTGGACTCCGCCCGCCAGTACTCGCAGCTGGACCGCGCCGCCTACCAGCGGGTCGACCTGCGCGAGCTGCTGAACAGCACGCTGACGATGCTCAAGCGCAAGTTCGGGCCGGGCGTGACGGTCAAGACCGTCTACGACGAGTCGCTGCCGCCCGTCCCGGTGTACGCGGCGGAGCTGAACCAGGTCTGGACGAACCTGATCGTGAACGCGCTGTACGCGATGGAGGGCTCGGGCACGCTCACCATCCGCACGGCCCGCGTGAACGACCAGGCGATGGTGGAGATCGCCGACACCGGCTGCGGCATCCCCGAGGAGAACATCGACCGGATCTTCACGCCGTTCTTCACCACCAAGCCGGTGGGGCAGGGGACGGGCCTCGGCCTGGACATCTCCTGGCGGATCGTCGCGGACCGGCACGGCGGCGACATCAAGGTGGAGTCGCTGCCGGGCGACACGCGCTTCCAGGTGCTGCTGCCGCTGGCCGAGGCGTCCCGCGACGACGACTGACGGACCCCCGTCCTGTCAGTCGCGTGCGGGGCGGCGCGTTCCTTTTCGTCTCCGGGGGACAAGCGTCCGTCTCGGCCTGCGTGATGTGCTGTGGGCACGGGCTCACACCGGGTCGGCCCGGCGGAGGCTTCCTCCGCCGGGCCGAGCGCCCCGTCCGGGCGCCCGGGTGACCGGATCAGTACGACTGGAGTTCCAGCAGGTTGCCGCCGGGGTCGCGCAGGTGCGCCGTCCGCAGCCCCGGTCCCCAGTCGGGCCGGTCCGCCGGTTCGGCGACCGTGACGCCGCCGAGGGCGGCGAGCGCGGCGGCGGCCTTGTCGACGTCGTCCACCCGCAGCACCAGCATCGACCCGTCCTGGCCGGACGGCGCGGGCAGGTCCGCGGTGCCGACGGTCTCCGCCATCCGGGCGCGTCCCATGACGACCAGCACGCACTCGCCGCCGAGGTCCCAGTTGGCGTACTGGGCGTCGGGGAGCAGCTTGACCGGCCGGACGCCGAGCAGTTCGTGCAGGGCCGCCTCGTAGAACCGGGCGCAGGCGTCGAAGTCGTCCACCAGAAGCCGCGGGTAGAGCGCGTCCATGGCGCCCTCCTATTCGTGGGTGCTCACCAATGATGGGTGTAACCCTACAATAGGCTGATGGACGACACCGCAGGGCCGCTGCCGCCCCGCCTGCTCGGCATCACCACGTTCGTGCTGGCCCGGGTGGGACGCGCGGGCCGCGTCCGGATGGGCCGGTTGATGGACGAGCACGGCCTCGGGCTCTGGCACTTCGCCGTGCTGGCCGCGCTGGACGACACGTCCCCGGCCTCGCAGCGCGAGCTGGGCACGCGGCTGCGCATCGACCCGAGCGACCTGGTCGAGGTGGTCGGCCGGCTGGAGGCGGCCGGGCTCGTGCGGCGCGAGCGCGACCCGTCCGACCGGCGCCGCTACGTGGTGGAGCCGACCGCCGAGGGCCGCGCGGAGCTGGACGAGGTCGCCCGCCGCGCGGCGGAACTGGACGACGACCTGCTCGCCCCGCTCTCCGCCGCCGACCGGGCCGCCTTCGAACGCATGGCCCGCACCCTCCTGGCCCACCACGACCCGGGCGCGCGTGAACGCTGATCCCGGCTGGGCCCGCCCGGCGGAGGGCATGCCACGGCCCCGGCGCGAACGGGGATGCGCCGGGGCCGCCGGGGTCCGGGGCGGGTTACTCGAACAGGTCGGGCTGCTCGCGGGTGATCTGGTCGTAGAGCGGCTGGTAGTTGATCCAGCCGACGAGGTCGTTGCCGATCTGCTCGTGGGTGAGGACGGCGTTGTCGTGCTCGATCGGGACGACCTGGCCGGCGGCCTTCGCCAGCAGCTGCACCTGGCACGAGCGTTCCATCGTGATGAACCACCAGGCGGCGGCGTCGACGGTGTCGCCCACGGTCAGCAGGCCGTGGTTGCGCAGGATGACGGCCTTGTGGTCGCCGAGGGCGGCGGCGATGCGCTTGCCCTCCTCCAGGTCGGTGACGACGCCGGTGTAGTCGTCGAACAGGCCGTGGTCCTGGTAGAACGCGCAGACGTCCTGGGTGATCGGCTCCAGCTTCTGGCCGAGCGCGGAGATCGCGCGGCCGTGGGTGGAGTGGCTGTGCGCGGCGGCGACGACGTCCGGGCGCGCCTGGTGCACCTGCGAGTGGATCGCGAACGCGGCCTCGTTCACCGGGTAGCGGCCCTCGACCACCTGGCCCTGGTGGTTCACCAGGATCAGGTCGCTGACCTTGATGTGCTTGAAGGACATCCCGAACGGGTTGACCCAGAAGTGGTCGGGGCGCTCGGGGTCGCGGGCGGTGATGTGCCCGGCGACGCCCTCCTCGAAGCCGAACTTGCCGAAGATCCGCAGCGCGGCGGCGAGCCGCTCCTTGCGGTGCCGGCGCTCGTCCTCGACGTCGTCGAAGGACGGCGGCAGCCGGAAGATCAGGTCGGTCGGCAGCTTTTCCAGGAACTGCTCGTCATCGGGCATCGGCGAACTCCTCGGGCTGTGGCCGGGCACTGCCTCCACCGAACACCACCCGGCGGGCCGCCCGCTAGGGGCGGCCGGCCCAAGCGGCCCGGGTCCCGTTGTCCGGCCGGGACAACGAGGGGACACAATGGCCGCATGGAGCCCAGCGAGGGCGACCGGTTCCTGCGGTTGCTGATCGAGCACAGCGACGACCCGCGGCTGCTCGAGACGACCGTCCGCGCCGCGCGCGGCCGGTCCGACCTGGTGGCCGCGCTGCCCGAGGAGGAGACCCGGCGGCACACCCGCGCGCTGGTGCGGGGCGTGCTCGCCGCGCTGGAGGACGGCGGCCCCGGCGAGGAGGTGCTCGCCGCCGCCGAGCGGCTCGGCTCCGACCGGGCCCGGCAGGGCGTGCCGGTCGCGGCGTTCCTGGACGGCTTCCAGGCGGGCCGCGCCCACCTCGTCCGCATCCTCATCGAGGACGGCCGGCGCACGGGGGTGCCGGACGCGGTGCTGCTGGACGGCGTCAGCCGCATCGACGAGATCACCACCGCGCTCGTCCACCGGATGGTGCACGCCCACCGGGTCGCGGAGCTGGAGATGGCCCGCACCCGCCGGGAGGGGCACGTGCAGACGCTGCGGCAGCTGCTGCACGGCGAGGCCGTCGCGGTCCCGGCGCCGCTCGACGGCGGCGCCGAGTACCACTGCGTGGTGTCGGACGTCAGCGACCCGGCGGTCGCGGCGCGGCTGGAGGCGCGGCTGCTCGCGGCGGGACCGGGGCTGTGCGGGCTGGTGGACGGGCGGCTCGCCGCACTGGTGGTGCGGCTGCCGGCCCTGCCGCCGTCCGGGCCGCTGCTGGTCGCGGCGCCGCCCGCGCGGCCCGCCGGCGTCGCGCCGCTGTACGGGCTGGGCCGCCGCGCGCTGCGGGCCGGGGCCGCGGCGGGCCTCACCGGGCTGCGCGAACTGGCCGACCTCGCGCTGCTCACCGTGACCGAGGCGGAGCCGGAGCTCGGCGGGCTGCTGGCGGACCGGCTGCTCGGCGGCCTCGACCCCGGCGACCCGTTCCACCGCGGGCTCGCCGAGACGGCGCTGGCCTACCTCGACCACGGCGGCCGGATCGAGCCCGCGGCCGCCGCGCTGCACGTCCACGGCAACACGGTGAAGTACCGGATACGGCGGTTCCAGGAGCTGACCGGCCGTCCGCTGGCCGATCCGGCCGCGGGGGCGGCGGTGGCGGGGACGGCGCACTGGTGGTGGGCGCTGCACCGGTGGCTCGCCTCCGCCCGGGCGTGACCGGATGTCCGGCCCGGATGATGGGATGGGGGCGGCGCCCCGGGGCGGGGCGTCCATGGCGAGGACGGGGGAGCAGTGACCGCACCGCGGATCAGCACGGTGATGTGGCCGATGCAGTCATGGCCGGAGGCCGGGGACCTGTGGCGGCGCGCCGAGGAGCTGGGGTTCCACCACGCCTGGGTGTACGACCACCTGGCCTGGCGCGGGACGACGCCCTGGTACGACGCGTACACGACGATGGCCGCCGCGGCGGCGGTCACCTCGCGGGTCCGGCTCGGCACCCTCGTCACCTCGCCGAACTTCCGGCACCCGGTGCCGACCGCGCACGCGATCAAGACCATCGACCATGTGAGCGGCGGCCGGCTCACCATCGGGATCGGGTCCGGCGGGACCAACCGCAACTCCGACGCCGGCGTCCTCGGGGGCGACTGGACGTCCGGCGAGCGCGCGGACCGGTTCGCCGAATGGGTCGAGCTGCTCGACCGGGTGCTGCGCGGCCCCGAGACGACGTCCGAGGGGGCGTTCTACACCGCCCGCGAGGTGGTCTCCGAGCCCGGCTGCGTGCAGCGGCCGCGCGTCCCGTTCGTGATCGCGGGCGACGGCCCGCGCGGCATGCGGCTGGCCGCCCGGCACGGCTCCGGCTGGGTGACCAGCGGGCGCGCCGAGGGCCGCGCGCCGCAGGACGTGGTCCGCGAGCGACTGGAGGCGCTCGGCAAGGCGTGCGAGGCCGAAGGCCGCGACCTCGACGACCGCGTCCTGCTGACCGGGTTCACCGACGAGCCGTGGCTGGCCTCGCCGGAGGCGTTCGCCGACCTCGCGGGCCGGTACGCCGAACTCGGCATCACCGAGATCGCGCTGCACTGGCCGCGTCCGGGCACGCAATGGGACGCCGACATGAAGGTGTTCGAGGCGATCGCCGCCCAGGCCGCCTGAAAGGACCGGAAGGCGTCCCATAGACTCCTGCGATGCCGTACGTCCTCTTGGCCTTCGCGATCGCGTTCGAGGTCACCGCCACGCTGGCGATGCGCGCCTCGGAGGGGATGAGCAGGCTCGGCCCGTCGGTGCTGGTCGTCGCCGGGTACCTGATCTCGTTCGCGTTCATGGCCAAGGCGCTCACCTCGCTGAACGTCGGACCGGTCTACGCGATCTGGTCCGCCCTCGGCACCATCGGGGCGTTCGCCGGCGGCGTGCTCCTGTTCGGCGAGCAGCTCAAGCCGCTGACGATCGCCGGCGCGGTGATCATCGTGCTGGGCGTCATCGTGATGAACCTCGGCGGGGGAGTGAGCCGGGGCTAGGCTCCGCCGCGCGCTCCGGCCCGGCGGCGACCGCGCGCCGCGCGCGCGAGCGGCGGGTGTACTCCTGGCCGAACGCGAACAGCAGCCAGGTGAGCGCGGTGGCGTCGTCCACGACGCCGACCGGCAGGAACACGTCCGGGATGAGATCGATCGGCGACACGATGTACAGCACGGCGACGACCATCGCGACGATCTTGCCGGTGGACGTCCGGTAGTACGCCTGCGCGCCCGCGGCCACCGGGCCGGGACGGCGCCGCCGGCGCAGCCTCAGGATCGCCACGACCAGCAGGAACGCGCCGACGGCCAGCGCGACGGCGCCCGCGAGGGCGAGGTCGACGCCGCCGAGGCGCCCGTCGGCGGTGAGGACGGTGGCGCCGCCCGCGACGAGCAGGACCACTCCGAGCCAGGCCATCGTGCACCTCCGGGGGACTCGTCTGCGGTATTGCCGCTCAGGCCCGTTCCATGCGCCCGGCCCGCGTCTCGGTCGGGGCTCCGGTCAGGCGGGCTCGGCGGCGGTGGTGACGCGCTGCTGCTCCAGCTGCCCGCCGAGCAGTTCGGACGGCGTGCACCCCGACAACGCGCGGAACTCCCGGTTCAGGTGCGCCTGGTCGTAGTAGCCGCTGAGAGCGGCGGCGTCGGCCAGGCCGAGGCCGTGGCGCGACAGCAGCTCGACGGCGCGCTGGAAGCGCAGCACGCGGCCCATCACCTTGGGCGGCAGCCCGGCCTGCTCGGTGAACCGCTGGGTGAGGTGCCGGCGGCTCCAGCCGACGTCCGCGGCGAGCCGCGCGACCCCGACGGCGCCGTCGCTGCCGCGCAGCAGCCGCCACGCCCGGGCCACCTCCGGGTCCGGCTCGGGGCCGATCTCGAGGCGGCGCAGCAGGAAGGCGTCCAGCAGATCGAACCGGTCACCCCAGGACGGCGTCGCGGCGAGCCGCTCCACGAGTTCCGCCGCCTCCGGCCCGAGCAGGTCGGGCAGCTCGACGGCGGCGTTGGTGATCCGCGCCATCGGGACGCCGAGGAGCGTGTACGCGCCCAGCGGGCTGAGGTCGAGCTGCACGCCGTGCTGCCCGCCCGGCGTGCTGTAGGCGCCGTGCCCGTCGTGCATCCCGGCGGCGAACGACCCCAGCTCGGCGGCGGCGCCGGGCCCCGGCACCTCCAGCCGCATCGGCGGGCCGAGGTTGACGATGACGACGGCGCTGCGGGTCGGGAGCGTGCGCATCCGGGACGGGACGGCCTCCGGCTCCCAGTACCCCTGATAGGCGCGCAGGAAAGGGCGCAGCGCGCGGTGCGGGCGCCCGGTCGCCTCCAGCCAGCCGCCGCGGTCGCGGATCTCGACCGGCCTGCCGTCCATGCCCCAGTCCTACCACCGGCCGCCGACAGAACGCCGCGGTCGCGCGGGCCGGCGGCTCATTCGTACATCTGCCCGCACACCGCGATCCGCGCCAGGTCGCCCCAGCTCATCTCGGTGATCTCGCGGACGTAGGAGCGGGCCGGCGGCTCCCCGGCCGCGGTGGGCAGCGGCACCCGCGCGCCGTCCGCCGCGTCCCAGCCGCCGAGGCTTCCGGCGACCGCGCATTCCAGGTACGTCGCCGGGTCGAAGTTGTACCAGCGGGCCGGGGTGGCGCGGGCCCCCGAACCGGGCGGGCGCGGCGCGTCGACGCCGAACCGCGCCTGCGGGCCCGGCGGGCTGACGAGGAACTCCTCCAGGTCGGCGAGCTGGGACAGCACGACCCGCTCCCAGTCGGCGTACCCCTCCGGCCGGTGGCCGGGCAGCGACAGGTCCTTGGCGCTCCACGCCGGGTCGAACTCGGCGGGCGGGGTGGTGGACGCGGCGGCGAACATCGCCGCGACGTCGTCGGGTTCGAGCCGCTCGTTGTCACGCAGCGGAGCGGACACCTTCCACAGCGCCCGCAGGAACGCCGACAGCGACCAGGACGCCGCCCGCGCCTCCTGGCCGAGCTGCAGGAAGATCAGGTAGAGGTCGCGGTTGGTCCGGACGGCCGGGCCGGGCGGCCCCTGCACCCAGTAGGCCTGCTTGTGCGGGACCCCGCTCTCCATCGCCAGGACCTGCGCGAGCGCGGAGACCCGCGAGTCGTGCGAAGCCACCTGGAACTGGTTGCCGAGGTCGTCCTGGCGCATGACGTCCCATGTCTGCATCCGGCCCCTCCACGGTCGGCAGGTGCGGTCCCCACGGCCCCCGCTCAGAAAGTGTCCCATTCCGGCAGCGGACCGCCAGTAGTGGTGATGTCACTTTCCGGACTCGAAGTCGTGACTTACCGCACATGTCGATCGAAGGAGGAGGCGGTGGGGGAGGGGACCGGCCCGTCCGGCCGGCCCCTCCCGCCGGACGCTCAGTGCTTCGAGCGGTGGATCACCTGCATCTCCGTGAAGCCGTACAGGCCCCACGGGCCGTTCTCGACGCCGACGCCGCTCCACTTGAAGCCGCCGAACGGCTGGTGCGGCGCGAGCGCGAGGTGGGTGTTCACCCACGCGGTGCCGCACTCCAGCTGCGCCGCGACCTCGGCGGCGCGGTCGGCGTCGGCGCTCCACACCGAGCCCGACAGCCCGAAGTGGGTGCCGTTCGCGCGGGCGAGGGCGTCGTCCAGATCGGTGTACTTGATGACCGGGAGCGCGGGCCCGAACTGCTCCTCGTCCACGATCCGGGTCCCGTCGGAGACGTCGGCGAGGATCGTCGGCTCGAAGAAGTAGCCGGGGCCGTCGATCGGCTTGCCGCCCGCCGCCGCGCGGGCGCCGCCGGCGAGGGCGTCGGCGACCAGCTCGCCGACCCGCTCGAACTGCGGCCGGTTGTTGATGGGCCCGTACTGGACGCCCTCCTCCAAGCCGTTGCCGACCTTGACGGCCTTCGCCTGCTCGGCGAGCGCGTCCACGACGTCGCCGTAGAGCGCCTCCGGCACGTACACCCGCTTGATCGCCGAGCAGACCTGGCCGTTGTTCTGGAACGCGCCGCCGAACACCTTGGCCGCGACCGCCGCCGGGTCGGCGTCGTCCAGCAGGATCGCCGGGTCGTTGCCGCCGAGCTCCAGCGTGACCCGCTTGAGGTCCGGCGCGGCGGCCGCGGCGACCCGCTTGCCGGTGGCCACGCTGCCGGTGAAGCTGATCTTGCGCGGGACGTCGTGCGCGGTCATCCAGGCGCCCAGCTCGTCGCCGCCGGTCACCACGTTGAGCACGCCGGGCGGCAGCACGTCGCGCAGGACCTCGCCGAGCTTCAGGCTGGACAGCGGGGTGAACGGGGACGGCTTGAGCACCATCGTGTTGCCGGCCAGCAGCGCCGGCGCGAGCTTCCAGATCGCGAGCAGCAGCGGGAAGTTCCACGGGGTGATGGCGGCGACGACGCCCATCGGGCGGCGGACGACCTCCACCACGGCGTTGTCGTCGTCCTGGATGACCTCGCGGGGCAGCTCCAACTCGGCGAAGTACTTCAGCCACACCCCGGCGCCGACGACCTCCATCGTCCCGTCGGCGAGCGGCTTGCCCTGCTCCAGGGTGAGGATGCGGCCGATCTCCTCGGACCGGGCGAACATGACGTCGGCCGCGGCCAGCAGCGCCTTGCGCCGGACCGCCTCGTCGCGGCGCCATGCCGGGTAGGCGGCCTGGGCGGCGGCCATCGCCGCGTCCAACTGCTCGCGGGAGGCGTCGGGCGCCTGCTCGGCCACCTCGCCGGTCGCCGGGTTGACCACTCCGAAGGTGGCGGGCGCGTCCACCGCCGCGCCGTCGATGGTCATCGCGAAGTTCTCGGGCACCGTTGCTCCTCCGCTCGGGGGGCGTCTAACCGAATGGCGTTCAGTATTCACCCTCGGGCCCCCTCTTGACGAGGAGCGCGGCCGGGCCCCGCGCGCCGCGCTCGCGGTGGTGAAGGGGGCCTCCCCTCCACCCGGGATCGCGAGCGCGGCACGCGGGGCCGTCTACCGATTCCTCAATGGCCGGCGGCCCGACCCGGCCGCCGGCCGGGTCAGGCCGCGAAGATCCGGTCCAGGAGGTCCCGGTACCCGCGCAGCGCGAGCCGGAGCCGCTCGGTGTCCGGTTCGTCGTGCTTGCCGAGGTCCTCGGAGAGCGTGCGGCGGTGCGCCGCGACCGCGCCGCTCAGCGCGTCGACGACCTCCGCCGCGAGCGTGTCGGCCTTGCGGACGGAGTCCGCCGGGTCGTCGACGAAGGCGGACTGCACGTCGCGCCAGCGCTCCCGGAACCGCTCCGCGTCCGCCGGGTCGAGCAGCCGCTCCGGGACTCCGCCGAGGCGGGACGCGGTGGGGCGCAGGCCGGGTTGCGCGCCGCCGGTGCCGGGGCTCGGGAAGCCGGTCGCCACCTCGCCGTCGGCGAGCCCGGCCGCGGGGAGGGGGTCGGGGGAGGTGTCCTCGGCCGCCTCCGGGGGCTTCGGCGGCGGCCCGGCGACGTGGGTGTCGCCGGCCACGGCCGGGTCGGCCGTCCCGGCGGCGCGGGCCCGCTCCTCTGCGGCCGTGCGGCCGGCGGGGGAGGCCGCCTGCTCCGGTCGCGTGTGCTCCATCGGTGCTCAGCTCCTCGGGGTCTGCTCGTCGTCGCGGTCGCCCGCGCGGTCGCCCTCGCGGGGACCGGGCACCCGGGCGCCCGCCTCGGGCGCCGGTTCCGCGCCCGCCTCCGGCGCGCCCGCCTCCGGCTCGCGCGCCGCCGGGGCGCGCGGCGCGTCCTCACCGGCGTCCTCGGGAGCGGGGCGCTGGACCGGGACGGACAGCAGCTCCTCGAACAGGGCGCGGTAGTGCACCATGGCCTGGCGCAGTTCCTCGGTGGAGGCCTGCTTGTCCGCGGCGCGCCCGCTGATGTCGTGGCCGCGCCGGTAGTGGTCGAGCGTCCGGCCGTGCTCCACCGACAGGTGGGCGGCCTTCTCCTCGAACCCGTGGGTGGGGTAGCCGCGCTCGCCCATCACGACGGTGACCAGGCCGTCGGCCTGCTCGACGGCCGACTCGGGGGCGTCGACGAAGCGCTCCTGGACGCGCACCCACTGCTCGCGGTACTGCTCGCGGCGGCGCGGGTCGAGGTCGCGCAGTTCGAGTTCCTGATGGCGCTGCTCGCGGCCGAGCAGCTCGCGCTCGGCCGCGGCGCGGCCGCCGTGCTCCCGGACGGCCCGCTCGTACTCGGGGCCGAACCGCCGCTTCAGCCGCCGCGTCCGCGCCTGCCTCCAGGCCAGGAACGCGACCGCCGCCAGGGCGGCGATGATGACCACGGCGATGACGACCATGATGGCGGTCGACATTGTCTGTCCTCCAACGTGCGTCGGATCGAATGCAGCGCCGATGCCCGGACAGACACGGTCGAAACGGCCCTAAGGGGTACGGCCTCCTCGTTCCGGAAAGAGGCAGATCAGACCGCCGACCCGGCGGCGGCCCCCGAAGCCGGCCTGCTCCAGCAGTGCCAGCCCGTACCGGTCGCGGGGCCGCGCGCAGGCGACGGCGACGCCGGCGCGGTGCAGGGCGCCCCGCAGTTCGGCGAGCGGGGGCTTGCGGCCGCCCGGCCTGCGCACCGCCGCCGTCAGCACGCGCCGGTCCTCGACGAACCGCGCCGGCACCGGCAGGTTCCTGAGGTAGTGGGAGTTGGGATTGGCCGCGTGGACGCGGGCCGTGAGCAGCGGCACCGCCCGCATGTACGCCTGCGGCATCACCACCACGCCGCCGGTACGCGCCAGCGCCACCACCGCGCGGGCCGTCCCCACCTGCGCGGGGGGAAGCTTCCAGGACGGCCGGGACGCGACGACCGAGCCGTTCGACGCCGACCACACCGGCGTCCCGCCCGCGACCAGCGTGATCGCCAGCGCGGCGGCGGGCAGGAGGGCGGCGAGGACGCCGATCGTGCGCTCCCTTCCTCGCCGCACGCCCGCCGGCAGGGGGACGCGCACCGTGGCGAGCAGCCCGATCAGCACGGGCGCGGGCACGACCCACATCGTCCGCCAGAGCACCTGTCCCGCCCCCGTCACGTCCGCCGCGAGGCCGAGCATGCCCGGCACGAGGAGGAGCGTGACCAGCGCGGCCACACCGGCGCCGACGAGCGCGGGGACGCCGCGCCGCGCCGTCCAGGGGGCCAGCCACAGCGCGCACCCCGCGAGGACGCCCGGCGCGGCGTAGAGCAGCACCCACCGGTAGTCGTCGGAGGCGGAGCCGACCCACCCGGTGACGGTGGTGTCGTGGTGCATCAGCGTCACCGCGAGGCCGGCGCCGACGGGGTAGGCCAGCGCGGCGCAGGCGGCCAGCCCGTCGCGGACCCGCCCCGACGCGACCAGCGGGACGGCGGCGGCGCCGACGACCAGGGGCAGGACGAACGCGGCCGAGGACGTGAGCCCGGTGCCGGCGACGCCGCAGGCGGCGAGCATCGCCAGGTCCCGCCGCGACCGCCGCTCGGCCCAGCGCGTCAGGTGCACGTACAACAGCGGGACCAGCGCCGACACCAGCACGGCCTTGCCCTGCCACATCCGCAGGAGATGGAACGACCCGAGCGACGCGGGGCCGAGCCCGGACCACAGCAGGTACACCGCCGCGATCGCGAAGCACAGCGCGGCGCGGCGCGGCGCCCACGCGCGGGCCAGCCGCCACACCGCCCACACCGCGATGAAGACGACCACCGGCAGCATCAGGTAGTACACGAAGGAGGCCGCCGGTATCCCGGCGAGCCGCGCGAGGGCCCCGGCGAGCACCTCGATCGAGGAGACCGGCGGCTCCCCGGCGATCGGCCCGGTCCTGCCCGAGGTGAAGATGACGTCCCTGAACGGGATGTGTCCCGTCGCGGCCGTCGCGACCGACCGCGACACGAAGTAGGAGTCGTCGCCGTCGGAGTTGACGATGAACAGCGACGCGACGGAGAACCCGGCGGCGGTGGCCAGAGCGAGCGGCGTCCCCCACCGGCTCGCGGGCGCGGTGGCCGCCGCGGGCCCGTCCGCTCCGAACCCCTCGGGACGGCCGGGCGCGAGACCGTCGGGCTCGGACGGCCGGGCGTCACCGGGCGCCGCTTCGCCGGCGGGGACGCGGCGGCGCAGCAGGCAGGCGGCGGACGCGGCCACGCTGACCAGGCCGAACGCCCAGGCGCACCACCACGGGGCGCCGGAGGTGTGCAGTCCCGCGCTCGTGCCCGCCGTGATCGCCGCGATGACGGCGGTGAGAGCGAGAGCGCGCGGGGGAGCGGAGACCCCCGGCGCGGGCGGCTCCGGGCAGGGCGGCTCCGGCCACGGCGGCTCGGGCGCGGCCCCGTGCCGCAGCACGCGCGCCGCGTACACGGCGGCGGCCGCCGCGGCCGCACCGAGCCAGCAGGCGAGCAGCACCCAGGTCGGCGGCCGTACCAGCAGGCCGAGGTGGTAAACGAGCGTCCATAACGCGAACAGCAGGACGGCGGCGTCGACGGCCGCGTCCAGGCCGCGTTCCGCCCGGCGCGCCCTCGGCGCGCCGGCGTGGATCCCGCCGGCGGCGGGCTCCCTCAGTCTGATCAATGTGTCCCCCGAGGACGTTCCGGTGTGCGGCCCTTCCTTGTTCTGTCCGCCGCGGGGGCGGAACGGGTTCACGCTCCCGCCTACGTGATCTTGTTGACGGTTGGACGCCCGGGTGGGCGGGGTGGTTGGCGGTTTGCTGGACGTTCCCTGAAGATTCGCTGCAGGTCCTGCCCGTCATCGACCAAAGCGGCGCGATAAGTCCGGATTTACTGCGCTGCACACGGTGCGCATGTTGTGATGGACGCGTACCGGAACGGCGCGCGTTCGATGGGATGTGATGCGCGGTGCGCCATGCGTTCGGCTTCTTCCTCGGCGTCCTGCTGACCCCGGCGCTGGCGTACGGCGCGGCCTGGGGCTTCGTGCAGGGCGGCCAGTCCTTCGACGGGACCGGACAGGAGATCACCGACCGCACCCGGATCTACGGGGCCTTCGCGCTGCTCGCCGCCGTCGGCCTGGTGATGGGCGTGATCATCGTGGCGCGCTGGGCGTCGCCGCTGGTCTCGCTCGTGCCCGCGCTGGCGCTGCTCGGCCTCTCGGTCGCCTTCCTGGTCGACCCCGGCCGGATCCTGGACCTGCCCGCCAAGGTGCCGCCGTCGGGCGACATGGACGACGGCCTGCGCACACTGCTCGGCTCGGGGGCGTACGCCATGATGGGCTTCGCGCTGCTGGTCCCGACCTGGGCGCCGCGCCGCTGGGGCCCCGGCCGCCGCGACGACGAGGCCGCCGACGCGGACTTCTACTCCGCCGCCGGCCGCGGACCGCGCGTCTGATCGGGCTGCTGAGCGGGGCGGGCCGCGGGCCCGCGGAGACACGGGCGGGCCGGACCCCCGCGAAAGGTCCGGCCCGCGTTCCCCGCCCCGCTCCGGGGGCGGCCCTCCGTCAGGACTGCTTCGCCTTGGCGACGAACTGGGTGGTGTAGGTCTTCGACAGGTCGATCCCGCCCTTCTTCTCGCTCACCTCGGGCGAGAACTGCGCGAGCACCTTGAGGGCGTTCTCGGCCGCGTCCGCCTTCATGACGCCGTCGCCGTTGAACATGCTGATCGAGTCGCCGATCGCCTTCTCGTACAGCTTGGCGTCGCCGCCCGCGTAGTCGGCCGGCATCTTCGCGGCGATTTCCGCCGGCTTGTGCTGCTTGATCCAGCCGAGCGTCTTGACGAAGGCGTTGGCGAGCTTCTGCACGGTCTCGGCGTTCGACTTCACGTACGAGCAGTCCATGTAGAGGGAGCTGGACGGGTAGAGGCCGCCGAGCGCCCGGCGGGTGCCCTCCTCGGTGCGCATCTCGACCATGACCTTCGCCTTGCCGGTACCGACGAGCTTGGCGATCGTGGGGTCGGTCGTCATGCCCGCGTCGATGCCGCCGTTGTCCATGGTGGAGATGAACGTCTGGCCCGCGCCCGCCTTCACCGTCGAGTAGTCGGAGGTCTTGACGCCGTTGCGGACGGCCAGCGCCCGGGTGAGGAAGTCGGTGGACGAGCCCGGGCTGGTGACGCCGAGCTTCTTCCCCTTGAACCCGGCCGGGGACGTCAGCGAACCGGCCCTGCCGGCCGCGACCATCTCGGCCTCGCCGGGCACGTCGGCCATCTGCACGACGCTCTGCACGCACTTGCCCTTGGTCTGCAGCTGGATGGAGTGGTCGTAGAAGCCGACGACGCCCTGCACGCCCCCGGAGATCAGGACGTTCTCGGCCTGCGCCCCGGCGGGCTCGGTGAGCAGCTGGACCTTCAGCCCCTGCTCCTTGAAGTAGCCGAGCTGCTCGGTCAGCTTCGCCGGCAGGTAGATGACCTTGTCGATGCCGCCGACCATGATCTTGACGGTGCCGCCGTCCGCGTCCCCGCCGCCCCCGCCGCGCGAGTCGCGGCAGGCGGACAGGGACAGGGCGGTGAGGGCGGCGACGGCGGCGGCGGTCGCCCGCATGGGGGTGGTGGTGCGCATGGTGGTTCTCCTGGTCGTGCGGAGGTGGGGGATCCGGTCAGATCTGCGCGTCGGCCCCGGCGGCCGGCGGGCGCCAGCGCAGCAGCCGGCCCTCGAGGAGGGTGAGCAGCCACTCGGCGAGCAGGGCCAGCACGGTGATGATGATCATCCCGGCGTAGATCCCGGCCGAGTCGAACACGCCCTGGGAGTGGTTGATGAGCAGGCCGAGGCCCTTGTCGGCGCCGGTGTACTCGCCGACGATCGCGCCGATGATGGCGAACCCGAACGCCGAGTGCAGGGACGCCAGGATCCACGAGGTGGCGCTCGGCACCACGATCGTCCACAGCACCTGGAGCCGCCCGGCGCCGAGGATCCGCGCGTTGTTCACCAGGTTCCGGTCCACCTCGCGGGCGCCCTGGAAGGCGTTGAAGAACACCGCGAAGAACACCAGCACGAACGCCGTCGCGATCTTGGACTCCATGCCGAGCCCGAACCAGATGATGAACAGCGAGGCCAGGATGATGCGCGGGATCGCGTTCACCGCCTTGATGAACGGCGCGCACACGTCCGACAGGTAGCGGCTGCGGCCGAGCACGATGCCGAGCACCACGCCGCCGGCGGCGCCGAGCACGAACCCGGCCAGCGCCTCCTGCAGGGTGTAGGAGATCTGCTCCCAGATCGAGCCCTGCGACGTGCCGTCGGTGAACCAGCCGACCAGCCGGTCCCAGATCTTGGACGGCATGGAGTAGTAGAAGGGGTCGATCCAGGTGCGCGCCGTCAGCTCCCAGGAGCCGAGCCACGCCGCGATCAGCAGGACGCGGACGGCGTTGACGCCGAGCCTGCGGCGTAGCCCCGCCGACCGCATCCGCGCGATCGCCGCCCTCTCGCCCCGCCCGCCCGGCACGCCGGCCGGGGCGGTCCCGTCGGCCGGGGCGGTCTCGCCGGCGGGCACGGCGGCGCCGTCCACCTGCGTGAGCTGCGCCGCCTGCATGGTCTCCGGTTCACGCGGCATGGCCGGCACCCCTCTCGCGGGTGATCTGCACCTCTTCGCGCAGCGAGTCCCAGACCTCCCGGTAGATGTCCAGGAACCCGCCGGTGAGCCTGACCTCCTCGGCGTCGCGCGGCCGCTCCAGCGGCACCGCGAACGCGCCCTTGATCGTCGCGGGCCCGGCCGTCATGACCACGACCCGGTCGGCCAGGACGATCGCCTCCTCCAGGTCGTGGGTCACGAACACGACCGCCGCGCCCGACCCGGACCACAGCCGCAGCAGCTCGTCCTGCATGAGGCTGCGCGTCTGCACGTCCAGCGCCGAGAACGGCTCGTCCATCAGCAGCACCGACGGCTCGTTCACCAGCGTCTGGGCGAGCGCGACGCGCTTGCGCATCCCGCCGGACAGCTGGTGCGGGTAGTAGCCCTCGAAGCCGGCGAGGCCGACCCGCTCGACCCATCCGCGGGCGCGCTCGCGGGCCTCGCGCCTGGACGCGCCGCGGTAGCGGGGACCGGCCGCGACGTTGTCCAGGACGCTCCGCCACGGCAGGACGGCGTCGTTCTGGAACATGTAACCGACGCCGTCGGGGATCCCGTCGACCGGCCGGCCGTGCACCAGCGCCCGGCCCTCCGACGCCGGTTCCAGGCCGGACACCAGCGACAGGGTGGTCGACTTGCCGCAGCCGGTCGGCCCGACCACGGCGACGAACTCGCCGGCGCGGACGGTCATGTTCAGGTCGCGGACCGCGGTGTGCACGCCGCCGGACGAGCGGAAGCGCTTGGTGGCGCCCCGCAGCTCGATGACGGCGTCGCCGCCCGCGCCGGCGCGGCCGCCGTCCGCGTCTTGTGGGGTGGTTGCTCGCTTGGGCATGGCGGCACGGTAGGGATGTGGCCCGCGTCACCGGAACCCTTGCCAGCGATGTGCTCGCAAGCCGCGAATCCCCACGTTGAGCGCGTATTCCGCACTTTTGCTCATTCTGCTCGCCGAGGTCTGGGCGGCGGTGCCCGGCGTGGTCTACGGTGCGGGGCATGTCCGTCCGGCCCCGCATCCCGTTCGCCCGGCAGGTGCTGATCCTGCAGGTGGCCGTGGTCGTCGTCGTGGCCTGCCTCGGTTACGGGCTGGTCGCCTGGATGCTCAACGGCGAGCTGCGCCAGGAGTACGGCCAGCGGGCCCTCACCGTCGCGCGCGCCGTCGCCGTCGACCCGCAGATCGAGGCCGCGGTGGCCGCGGGCGATCCCGGGCACGCCGTCCAGGACCGCGCCGAGCGCGTCCGGATCCGCACCGGCGCGCTGTTCGTCGTGGTGACCGACCGGCACGGCATCCGCTACTCGCACCCGACGCCGTCCGAGGTCGGCAGGCGGGTGAGCACCGACCCGTCCGCGGCGCTCGCCGGGCACGAGGTCGTCAACGTCGAGCGCGGCACCCTCGGCCTGTCCGCCCGCGGCAAGGTCCCGTTGTACGGGCCGCAGGGCGGTGTCCTCGGCGAGGTCAGCGTCGGGTTCGACGCCGGCGCGATCGACCGGGAGCTCGCCCGCCTGCTGCGCGACCTCACGCTGTTCATCGCCGGGGCGGTGCTGCTCGGCGTGCTGGCGTCCGCCGCGATCGGCCGCCGGCTGAAGCGCCAGACGCTCGGCCTGGAGCCCTACGAGCTGGTCGAGCTGGTCCAGGAGCGGGAGGCGGTCCTGCACGGGGTCGGCGAGGGCGTGGTGGCGGTCGACGCCGCGGGCCGCGTGGCGGTCTGCAACGACGAGGCGTCCCGGCTCCTCGGCGTCGCTCCCGAGCGCGGCGCGGGCGCCGCCGGCCTCGCCCCCGAGGGCGCGCTGCGGGACGTGCTGGCCGGGCGGCGCGAGGCGGCCAACCTGTTCGTCACCGCGGGGGAGCGGGTGCTGGTGGTGAACCGGCGGGAGGTCAGCCGCGACGGCCGCGACCTCGGCGCCGTCGTCACCCTGCGGGACCGCACCGACCTGGAGACCCTCGCCCGCGAGCTGGACTCGGTCAGCACCCTGTTCGACGCGCTGCGCGCGCAGCGGCACGAGTACGCCAACCGCCTGCACACCCTGTCCGGGCTGCTCCAGCTCGGCCACGCCGAGGAGGCCGCCGGGTACCTCGGCACGCTGATGGAGGACGCGGTCGGCCGGCCGCCGGAGGCCGACGAGCAGCCCGACCCGCTCACCGACCCCTACCTGCGGGCGTTCCTGGCGGCCAAGTCGGCGGTCGCCGCCGAGAAGGGCGTCCGGCTGGACGTCGGCTCCGCCAGCTACGTGCCCGGCCGGGTCGCCGAGCCGCTGGACGTCACGACGGTCGTCGGCAACCTCGTCGACAACGCCGTCGAGGCGGCCCGGCTGGGCCGCCGGCGTCCCGCCCGGGTCGAGGTCGAGCTGCTCGGCGACGGCCGCGACCTGCACGTCACCGTCGCCGACTCCGGCGACGGGCTGGCGGAGGGGCTGCGCGAGGCCGTGTTCGACGACGGGGTGTCCACGCGCGAGGCGGCCGGCGGCCGGGCGCGGGGCCTCGGCCTCGGGCTCGCGCGCCGGACCGCCCGCGCCCGCGGCGGCGACGTCGCCTTCGTCGACCCGGGCGGCGGCGGGTCCGGCGCGGTCGCGGTCGCCCGGCTGCCCGGGGTCCTCGGCGCGGAGGCGCCGCGGTGACGGGGCGCGGAGGCGCCGCGATGACGGGGTGCGGAGGCGCCGCGGTGACGGGACGCGGGGGCGTTGCGATGACGAGTGCGGAGGCGGTGCGGTGATCGGGGTCCTCGTGGTCGACGACGACTTCCGGGTGGCGCAGGTCCATGCCGGGTTCGTGGCGGGCCTGGCGGGCTTCGCCGTCCGGGGGCTCGCGCACACGGCGGCGCAGGCGCGCGCGATGGCCGCCGAGCTGGGTCCCGACCTCGTGCTGCTGGACGTCTACCTGCCGGACGAGCCGGGCCTGGCGCTGCTGCCCGAGCTGGCCGCGGACGTGATCATGGCGACGGCGGCGGCGGACCCCGGCGTGGTCCGGGAGGCGCTCGCGCGCGGCGCGCTGCACTACCTGATCAAACCGTTCACCGCCGCGGCGCTCGGCGAGCGGCTCACCGCCTACGCCCGGTACCGGTCGGCGCTGGCCGGCGGGCGCGAGCTGTCCCAGGCCGCGCTCGACGGCGCGCTGCGCACCCTGTACGCGCCGCTGCACGCCGAGCCGGCCGCGCCGAAGGGCCAGTCGCCGGTGACGGCGCGGCTGATCACCGAGGCGCTGCGGGCGGCGGACGAGCCGCGCTCGGCGGCGGAGGTCGCCGACCTCGTCGGGATCTCCCGCGCCACCGCGCAGCGCTACCTCGCCGGGCTCGCCCAGGCCGGCCGGGTCGCGGTGACGCTGCGCTACGGCGCGACGGGCCGTCCCGAGCACCAGTACGCGTGGTCGCCGCGGTAGAGCCCGGCGAGGACCTCCTCGATGCCGGCCTCGCGCAGCGAGATGTCGCGGACCTCGTAGCGCTGCGCGAGCGCCGCCACCAGCGCGGCGGCGTTCGCCTCGCGCGGCACCCGCAGCCACTGCCGTGTCCCCTCCACCCGGTCGGCCCCGATCTCGCCGAGGACGATCGGCGGCGCCGGCTCGGCCAGCTCGACCACCAGCGTGCGGTCGGCGTCCACGGTGCGGCGCAGCTCGTCCAGCCCGCCGTCGTAAGCGAGCCGGCCGCGGTCGATGATCATGACGCGGCGGCAGAGCCGCTCGATGTCGCCGAGGTCGTGCGTGGTCAGCAGGATCGTGGTGCCGCGCTCGCGGTTGGTGCGCTCCAGGAAGTCGCGGACGGTCGTCTTGCTCACCACGTCCAGCCCGATCGTCGGCTCGTCCAGCACCAGCAGCTCCGGGTCGTGCAGCAGCGCGGCGGCGAGGTCGCCGCGCATCCGCTGGCCGAGGCTGAGCTGCCGCACCGGCGTGTGCAGGAACGGCTCCAGCTCCAGCAGCGCGGTCAGCTCCGCCAGCCGCGCCCGGTGCGCCGCCGCGTCGACCCGGTACAGCCGCCGGACGAGGGCGAGGCTGTCGCGCAGCGGCAGGTCCCACCACAGCGTGGTGCGCTGCCCGAAGACCACGCCGATCCGGCGGGCGAGGGCCGTCCGGCGGCGCGACGGGTCCAGCCCGCACACCCGCAGGGCGCCGGACGAGGGGGTGAGGATCCCGGTCAGCATCTTGATCGTGGTCGACTTGCCCGCGCCGTTCGGCCCGAGGTAGCCGACGAACTCGCCGGGCCGGACGGCGAACGAGACACCGTCCACCGCGCGCAGCGTCGTGCGGCCGCGCCGCAGGACCCCGGAGCGGGTCCGGACGGTGAACGCCTTGACGACGTCCGCCGCCCGGATCATCGGCTCGTCCCCGGTCGTCGCCATCGGTGTCAGCTCCCCGTCGATCGGTAGTGCCGGATCCCCGCCCGCCAGGCCACCGCCGCCGCGCCGCACAGCGCGGCGCCGACGGCGGGGGAGGCGAAGCGGACCGCCCCCGGCAGGCCCAGCGGGTCCGGCCGGTCCAGGACGTACAGCGCCGGCTGCCAGTTGACGAACGCCAGCGGCACGACGAAGGTCACCCCGCGCACGAAGTCGCGGGCGAACATCGTCATCGGGTACTGCGTGAGGAAAGCGCCGCCGTAGGTGAGCGACTTGGCGGCGCCGTGGCCGTCGACGACCACGAACTGCACGGCCGCCGTCAGCACCCACAGCCCCGCGAAGATCGCCGTTCCGGACGCCACCATCAGCGGGACCATCGCGACCCGGCCCGGCGTCCACGGCCCGTCCAGCCGGGGCAGCGCGAGGGCGAGGACGGTCACCGCGGGGACGAGCTTGCCGAGTCGGCGGGGCGAGAACTGCTCGGTCGCGATCTGGACCAGCGGGCTGACCGGCCGCACCAGCACCGCGTCCAGCGTGCCGAGCCGGACCCGCTCGCCGAGCTGCTCGGTCGTGCCCAGGCCGATATCGCTGATCGCGAACGACAGGGCACTGGTCCCGTACAGGAACAGCACCTCGGGCGCGGTGAACCCGGCGATGCGGGGCGCGCGGGAGAACAGCACCACGATCGCCACCGCGTCCAGGCCGCTGACGACCGCGGTGGCCAGCGCCAGCAGCACCATCGACACCGGGAACTGGGCCGCCGCGCGCAGCCACGTCCACGCCAGCAGCACGTACATCCGCACCGGCCCGGCTCCCCGGTCAGCCACCGTGGACCACCAGCCTCCGCCGCGCCGCGCGGGTCAGCAGCCACCCGGCGGCGAGCAGGGCGGCGGCCCACCCGGCCTGGAACGCCAGCGCGCCGAGCAGCCCGGCGCCGGTGCGGCGGCCGAGGAAGACGTCGGCCGGCACCTGGATCTGCGCCGACCAGGGCAGCGCGCGGGCGATGTCGCCGAGCCGTCCGGGGAAGACCACCAGCGGCAGGATCATCCCGGAGAAGAACAGCGACATCACCAGCGTGACCGCGTTCAGTCCCCGGTCGTCGTGCAGCCAGAACATCCCGAGCGCCACCAGGTAGCGGATCGAGAAGCTCACGAGGGCACCGAGCGCGACGGCCGCCGCGAACGCGGCGAGCCCGATCGGGCCGGGCCAGTGGAAGGGGAACATCAGCGCGCCCGCCGCCAGCGGCGGCCCGGCGCGCAGCAGCAGCGACCCGGCGGCGCGGCCGAGGTCCTCGGCCAGCCACCAGCCCTGGAGCCCGATCGGCCGGTGCAGGTCGATCGCGACGTCGCCGTTGCGGATCCGCTCGGTGAGGTCCATCCCGCCGAAGATCTGCACCGGCCCGATCAGCGCCTGGGTGATGAAGCAGAACGTGACGGCGTCGGCCGCGTCGTAGCCGCCGAGCGCGGGCCGGGCGTGCCAGAGCGCCAGCAGGACGTAGGCGCGGATGAAGCCGAACGCGGTGTTGGTCAGCGACTCGGCCAGGGAGCCGAGCGGGTAGGCGGCGTGGCGGCGGAACCCGTACCACCACACCCACGGAAGGACGCCCACTTGCCGGGAGCCTAGACAGGTTCCGCCCCGGCGACCACGTAATTTCGCACAGTGCCCGCCGGCCGTCCACCCGAACGGCGTTCAATCGCGGCGGGTCGTCGTCATGAGCGCCGCCATGACGACGACCCGGCCGCGAGTCGGCGATGTCGTACCCGTCAGCCCTGCGGGAGGTCGGGCTTGATCGGGGAGTACAGCCAGTCCTTGAAGAACTGCGTCAGGTCCTGGCCGGAGACCTTCTGGGCCAGGGCGGTGAACTGCTCGGTGTTGCCGTTGCCGTACTTGTGCTGGGCGTACCAGGTGCGCAGCAGGGTGAAGAACTTGTCGTCACCGATCCTCTCGCGCAGGAACTCCAGCGCCATCCCGCCGCCGCTGTAGACCCGCTGGTTGAACATCGTGTCGCGCTGCGGGTCGGCGGTCACGACCGACCAGAACGGGCGGCCCGCCGGGTCCGGGAACGGCCGCGAGTTGTAGGTGGTGCGGGCCTGGTCGTGGACGGTGGCGCCGCCGTGCTTCTCGTTCCAGTACCACTGCGCGAAGGTCGCGAAGCTCTCGTTCAGCCACACGTCCTTCCAGCGCTGCGGCGAGACGGCGTCGCCGAACCACTGGTGCGCGAGCTCGTGCGCGATCGTGGAGGTGTTGCGGACGGCGGAGTACACCGGCTTGCTCTGCGTCTCCAGGGAGAAGCCGAGCGGCTCGCCGTTGTAGCGGGCGTCGTCGCCGATCGCGCCGGTCGTCTCGAAGGCGTACTGGCCGAAGAGCTGCGACCACAGGTCGGTGGCCTCGCTGGTGGTGTCGAAGAAGAAGTTCACCGCGTCCGGCTGGTCGGCCAGCAGGACCGGGTCGACGGCGGTGTAGTTGTTGATGCCGCCGGGCGACTTGCCCTGCTTGACGTCCCACTTGCCGATGTCGATGGTGGCGAGGTAGCTGGCCATCGGGTAGCGCTCGCGCCACTTGAAGGTGCTGGCCGCGGTGGCGGCGGCGCGGCGGCTGAACGTCGCGGACTCGTCCCGCTGACCGTCGGGCAGGCCGTTGGCGACCACGGTCAGGCCCTTCGGCACCGTGATCTCGAAGTCGTAGGTGGCCTTGTCGCTCGGGTGGTCGTTCACCGGGAACCAGGTGGACGCGCCGTTGGGCTCGTCGCCGACGAACGCGCCGTCCGGGGTGTGCAGGAAGCCGTAGGGGGAGCCGAAGACGATCGGGGAGCCCACGATCGTCTGCGGGACGCCGCCGTAGGTGATGACGGTGGTGAACGTCGCGCCCTTGCGCAGGCCCTTGCGCGGCGTGATGACCAGTTCCTGGCCGCGCCGCTTGTAGTCGGCCTTGTGCTTGTCGACCTTGACGCGCTGGACGTCCATGCCGGACAGGTCCAGGTCGAAGCTCGACAGGTCCTGGGTGGCCCGCGCGGTCAGGGTGACGACGCCGTCGAGCTGGTCGTACTGGGGGTCGTAGGTCAGGTCGAGCGAGTAGTTCTGCGCGTCGTAGCCGCCGTTGCCCTCGAGCGGGAAGTAGGCGTCACCGACGCCCTCCGAGCCGGGGGCGTAGCGGTCGTGGCGCGCGGCGGCGGACGCGGCGGGGGCGAGCGCGACGACGCAGAGGGCGGCGACGGCGATCGGGAGCGTGCGCCCGGGGGTCGCCCGGAACGGATGGAAGCGGGGGTGGCGCTGCGCCATCGGATGGATCCTCTCCCTTGAGTGATCACAAGCGTGCTTACGATGCCCCCAATATCGGAAGATGTCGAGACTTGTCCGCAGAATTGACCGATCTTGGTCCGGACGCCAGAAGGCCCCCGCGGGTGTAGGGACGCGGGGGCCTTCTGCTCGGGGGGAATCAGGCCTGACGGCCGGACCGGCTCACGGACCGGCTCAGTGGAACTGGCCCTCCTCGGTGGAGCCCTTCAGCGCCGTGGTGGAGGAGTCCGGGCTGATCGCGGTGCTCACCATGTCGAAGTAGCCGGTGCCGGCCTCGCGCTGGTGCTTGACCGCGGTGAAGCCCTTCTCGGCCGCCGCGAACTCGCGCTCCTGCAGCTCGACGTAGGCCGTCATGCCCTCGCGGGCGTAGCCGTGCGCCAGGTCGAACATGCCGTAGTTGAGCGCGTGGAAGCCGGCCAGCGTGATGAACTGGAACTTGAAGCCCATGTGGCCGAGCTCGCGCTGGAACTTGGCGATGGTCGCGTCGTCCAGGTGCGCCTTCCAGTTGAAGGACGGCGAGCAGTTGTAGGCCAGCATCTGGTCGGGGTGCTCGGCCTTGACCGCCTCGGCGAACTTGCGCGCCTGCTCCAGGTCCGGGGTGCCGGTCTCCATCCAGATCAGGTCGGAGTACGGCGCGTAGGCCTTGGCGCGGGCGATGCACGGCTCGATGCCGTTGCGGACCCGGTAGAAGCCCTCGGCGGTGCGCTCGCCGGTGATGAACTCGCGGTCGCGCTCGTCCACGTCCGTCGTGATCAGGGTCGCGGCCTCGGCGTCGGTCCGCGCGATGATCAGAGACGAGACGCCCGAGATGTCCGCCGCGAGGCGGGCGGTGTTCAGGGTCTTGATGTGCTGCGAGGTCGGGATGAGGACCTTGCCGCCGAGGTGCCCGCACTTCTTCTCGGAGGCCAGCTGGTCCTCCCAGTGCACGCCCGCGGCGCCGGCGGCGATCATGCCCTTCATCAGCTCGAAGGCGTTCAGCACGCCGCCGAAGCCGGCCTCGGCGTCGGCCACGATCGGGGCGAGGAAGTGCGTGTCGCCCTGGCCCTCGGCCCACTGGACCTGGTCGGCGCGCAGCAGCGCGTTGTTGATCCGGCGCACGACGGCCGGGACCGAGTTCGCCGGGTAGATGCTCTGGTCGGGGTAGGTCTGGCCCGCCAGGTTGGCGTCCGCCGCGACCTGCCAGCCGGACAGGTAGATGGCCTTGAGCCCGGCCTTCACCTGCTGGACGGCCTGGAGCCCGGTGAGCGCGCCGAGGGAGTGGACGTAGTCCTCCTCGTGCAGGAGCTTCCAGAGCCGCTCGGCGCCGAGGCGCGCGAGGGTGTGCTCCTCCTGGACCGAGCCGCGGATCCGGACGACGTCCTCGGCGGAGTAGGTCCGCTCGACGCCCTTCCAGCGCTCGTCGGTCTCCCACTGCCGCTGCAGCTCCTCGGCCGCGCCCTTGAGGCGACTTTCGCTCATCGTCTTGCCCTTCTGTGTCGTCCCCTGGGTGCTTGGTCATGACTATGCCCCGGCGCAACCCCTTAATGAACTCGCGAGTAACAGAAGAATCGCGAAATTTCCGCTACCATGAAGCCGTGACGACCTTGCGGCCAGAAGAACCCCTCAACTTGACGAGCGACGTCGACCTCGTCACCTTCGGGCAGCGCCTGCGGCACCTGCGGCGCGGCCGCGGCATGACGCTGTCGGACCTCGGCGAGCGCGTCGGCCGCGCCCCGTCCCAGCTGTCCCTGCTGGAGAACGGCCGGCGCGAGCCCAAGCTGTCGCTGCTGCAGGCCCTCGCCGCCGCGCTGGAGTGCCCGGTGGAGGAGCTGCTGCGCCGCCAGCCGCCCAGCCGCCGCGCGCAGCTGGAGATCCAGCTCGAGGAGGCGCAGCGCGACCCGCTGTACCGCACGCTCGGGCTGTCGCACCTCAAGGTCGGCAAGCGGATGCCGAACGAGGTGATCGAGCACATCCTCGCCCTGTACGGGGAGCTGAAGCGCAGCCGGACCAAGCCGACCGCGAGCCCGGAGGAGGCGCGCAAGGCCAACGCCGAGCTGCGCCGCCAGATGCACGAGCGCGGCAACTACTTCGGCGAGATCGAGAAGGTCGCCGCGCTGACCCTCGACGCGGTCGGCTACCGGGGCGGCGCGGTCTCGCAGGGCATGCTGATGACCCTGGTCGGCCACTTCGGCTTCAGCCTGCAGTACGTCCAGGACCTGCCGCGCTCCGTCCGGTCCGTCACCGACCTGCGCAACCGGCGGATCTACCTGGAGCGCGAGCAGCTCGGCATGCACACGCCCCGCACGATCCTGCTGCAGACCCTCGGGCACATCGCGCTGGACCACGACCAGCCCCGCGACTTCGCCGACTTCCTGCGCCAGCGCGTCGAGGCCAACTACTTCGGCGCCGCGATCCTGATGCCCGAGCGCAGCGTCGTGCCGTTCCTCCAGGAGGCCAAGGACGCCCGGGAGCTGTCGGTGGAGGATCTCGCCGACGTGTTCTCCGTCTCCTACGAGATGGCCGCGCACCGCTTCACCAACATCGCGACCCACCATCTCGGGCTGCAGCTGCACTTCACCAAGAACGACGAGAACGGCACGATCTACAAGGCCTACGCCAACGACGGCCTGGCGTTCCCGCAGGACGAGGACGGCGCGATCGAGGGCCAGCGGATGTGCCGCGAGTGGGCCGGCCGGCACGTGTTCGGCGCCGCGGACCGCTTCTCCGTCTACTACCAGTACACCGACACCCCGAAGGGCACCTACTGGTGCCTGTCGCACATCGACCCCAGCCACGAGCGCGACTTCGCGATCACGCTCGGCGTCCGGTTCGAGGACTCGCGCTGGTTCCGCGGCCGGGAGACCACCCGCCGGGTCAAGTCGGCCTGCCCGGACGGCGACTGCTGCCAGCGGCCGCCGAAGGAGCTGTCCGAGCGGTGGGAGGGGATGGCCTGGCCGTCGGCCCGCGCCCACTCGCACGTCCTGTCGGTGCTGCCGCCCGGGGCCTTCCCCGGGGTGGACGACGCCGACGTCTACGAGTTCCTGGACAAGCACGCCGCCGAGTGACGGGCGTGTTGCGCCCGTGTCAACTCTGCGGGTCGGTCGCCCGTTCGCCGCGCGGACGGTGAATGATCTGGACGTGTCCGGTGTTTCCTCATGGTGAGGGCCGGTCGCGGGACCGTCCGCACGGGAGGGAGAGCGCGTGCTGCCAGAGGTCGCATCGTGGTTGCGGCGCCGCACGAGCACGGCCGGGGACTGGCCGGCGCACGTCCTGCTGGACGCCAAGGGCGGCGCCGGGATCAGCGTCGTGCTGCCCGCGCGGGACGAGGAGGCGACCGTCGGCGCGATCGTCGCCGCCGTCCGCACCGACCTGATGGAGCGGGTCCCGCTGGTCGACGAGATCGTCGTGGTGGACTCCCGCTCCACCGACCGGACCGCCGCCGTGGCCGCCGCGGCCGGCGCCGAGGTCGTCGCGCAGGACGAGGTGCTGCCCGGGCACGGCCGCATGTCCGGCAAGGGCGAGGCGCTGTGGAAGTCGCTCGCTGCCACCTCCGGCGACCTGATCGTGTTCGTGGACGCCGACCTGCGCGGATTCACCTCCTCCTACGTGACGGGCCTGCTCGGGCCGCTGCTGACCGACCCGTCCGTCGGGTACGTGAAGGGCTGCTACGACCGTCCGCTGATCGAGGGGGAGCGGCGGGTCGAGGGCGGCGGCGGCCGGGTCACCGAGCTGGTCGCCCGCCCGCTGATCAACCTGCACTGGCCGCTGCTCGCCGGGGTCATGCAGCCGCTCGGCGGCGAGTACGCGGGGCGCCGCGCGCTGCTGGAGCGGCTGCCGTTCGTGACCGGCTACGGCGTGGAGCTCGGCCTGCTGCTGGACGTCTACCAGGACGCCGGGCTCGACGCGATCGCGCAGGTCGACCTCGGCCGCCGGGTGCACGCGCACCAGTCCACCGAGGCGCTCGGCGCGATGTCCGGCCAGATCATGCTGACCGCCTGGTCGCGGCTGGAGCGGCACGGCCGGATGATCCCGCTCGGCGCGCCCGCCACCGCGCTCACCCAGTTCCGCCGCTCCGCCGCCGGGCACGACCCGCGGACCAGCGACGTCGCGGTGGGCGAGCGGCCGCCGATGATCGAGGTGCCCGGATACGCCGCCGCGCGCTCCTTCTCCTCCGGGCGCGGCTGAACCGGGCCGCGCACCGGTCTCCGCTGTGACTCCGGCCACCGTGTTACCACCGGTAGCACTTCGTCCTGCTACCGTTGGTAACACGCGGATATTGGAGAAAGGGTCAATT
This sequence comes from Actinomadura sp. NTSP31, assembly GCF_041951385.1. Classification (NCBI taxonomy): domain Bacteria; kingdom Bacillati; phylum Actinomycetota; class Actinomycetes; order Streptosporangiales; family Thermomonosporaceae; genus Actinomadura; species Actinomadura sp. NTSP31. Next base: position 199,976 of record NZ_JBGNUT010000004.1, read on the forward strand.
ACATGACGAGCGCGGAGTCCACGCCGTTCTCGCTGGAGCTCAGCGAGGACGTGCGCGAGGTCAGGGACTGGGTGCACGAGTTCGCCGAGAACGTCATCCGCCCCGCCGCCGAGGAGTGGGACGAGCGGGAGGAGACGCCCTGGCCGCTGATCCAGGAGGCGTCCAAGGTCGGGATCTACTCCCTGGACTTCTTCGCCACCCAGTGGCTGGAGCCCACCGGCCTCGGCATCCCGGTCGCCTTCGAGGAGCTGTTCTGGGGCGACGCCGGCATCGCGCTGTCCATCGTCGGCACCGGCCTCGCCGCCGCCTCCGTGGCCGCCGTCGGCACCCCCGAGCAGGTCAGCGAGTGGGTGCCGCAGATGTTCGGCACCACCGACGACGTCAAGCTCGGCGCGTTCTGCGCCTCCGAGCCCGACGCGGGCAGCGACGTGGGCTCCATCCGGGCCCGCGCCGTCTTCGACGAGGCCAAGGACGAGTGGGTGCTGAACGGCACCAAGACCTGGGCGACCAACGGCGGCATCGCCGACGTCCACGTGGTCGTCGCCTCGGTCCACCCCGACCTCGGCAGCCGCGGGCAGGCCAGCTTCATCGTCCCGCCGAACACCCCGGGCCTCAAGCAGGGCCAGAAGTTCAAGAAGCACGGCATCCGCGCCTCGCACACCGCCGAGGTCGTCCTGGACGACGTGCGCGTTCCGAGCCACCTGATCGTCGGCGGCAAGGAGAAGTTCGACGAGCGCATCGCGCGGTCCCGCGAGGGCAAGAGCTCCAAGGGCCAGGCCGCGATGAAGACGTTCGAGACCACCCGCCCGTCCGTCGGCGCGATGGCCCTCGGCGTCGGCCGCGCCGCCTACGACTACGCCCTGCAGTACGCGCAGGAGCGCGAGCAGTTCGGCAAGAAGATCGGCGACTTCCAGGCCATCGCCTTCAAGCTGGCCGACATGAAGACCCGGCTGGACGCCGCCCGCCTGATGGTGTGGCGGGCCGCGTGGATGGCGCGCAACGGCAAGGACTTCCAGAACGCCGAGGGCTCGATGGCCAAGCTCATGGCCAGCGAGATGGCGGTGTACGTCACCGAGGAGGCGATCCAGATCCTCGGCGGCAACGGCTACACCCGCGAGTACCCGGTCGAGCGGATGCACCGCGACTCCAAGATCTTCACGATCTTCGAGGGCACCAGCGAGATCCAGCGCCTGGTCATCGGCCGCACCGTCACCGGCCTGCCGGTCCGCTGACGGGCCGCCGCGCCGGAGGCCACCGGCACGGGCGGGCCGGGACCGCGCTCCCGGCCCGCCCCCGCCCCGCGCGGACCCCGCGCAGGCCGGCGGTGTTGTCACCGGGTAACACCCGCGGATACCGTTCGGTGCATGCCCCGCCCGCCGTTCACCCGGACCCCCGCGCGTCCCGCCCGCACCGCCCGGCTACGGTGATCGCACCATGACGGGCGAGGCGGGCGGACGGGCACCGGGATCCAGGCGCGATCCCGGCCGCCGGCGTGCCCTGCTGGAGGCGGCCGACCGGGTCATCCAGCGCGAGGGCCCCGAGGCGTCCATGGCCGCGATCGCCGCCGAGGCGGGCATCAGCAAGCCCATCCTCTACCGCCACTTCGGCGACAAGAGCGGGCTGTACCAGGCGCTCGCCGAGCGGCACACGCGCAAGCTGATCGAGGGCATCCGGGAGGAGTTCTCCCGGGACGACACGATCCGCGCGCGCACCAGGTCCACCATCGACACCTACCTGGCGACGATCTCCAAGAACCTCAACCTCTACCGCTTCCTGATGCACCGGGCGAGCGCGGAGGACACCGCCACGCACAGCGCGATGAGCACCATGATCCGCGACGTGAGCCGGGAGCTGGCCGAGGTGATGATCGCCGAGGGGGAGCTGGCGGACCGCACCCGCGCCTACGTGTGGGGCCACGCGATCGTCGGCATGGTGCAGACGGCTGGCGACTGGTGGCTCGACCAGGCCGACGAGGTGCCCCGGGAGGCCGTGGTCGACGGCCTCGCCGACCTCGTCCTCGGCGGGCTGCCGGCGGCCGCGTCCGGCGCCCGCGTCCCGCAGTTGTCCCCCGACCCGCGATCCCCGAGGTGACCGTGCAGACCGACGTGCCCGCCCAGACCGACGCCCGCGCGCAGGACGACGCGCCCGCGCAGACCGACGCGCCCGTGCGCGGCGGCGGGCGGCCCGAGCCGGCGGTGCTGACCGAGCGCCGCCCGTGGGGCGGCTTCGAGCAGTTCACCCTGAACGAGCCGTCCACCGTCAAGATCATCCACGTGGAGCCCGGGCAGCGGCTGAGCCTGCAGCGGCACCGGGACCGCGACGAGCTGTGGGTCGCCCTCGACCCCGGCGCGGTGTTCGAGGTCGCCGGCCGCCGGACGCTGCCCGAGGTGGGCGAGCGGGTGCTGATCCGGGCCGGGGAGACGCACCGGCTGGGCTCGGACGGCCCGGCGGTGCGCGTCATGGAGATCGCGTTCGGGCACTTCGACGAGGACGACATCGAGCGCCTCGAGGACGCCTACGGCCGCGCCTGACCCGGCTTCCGCGCCCCTCGGCCCCCGCGCCACTCCGCCCGGGCGTGCGGATCAGCCGCGCGTCCGGCGGAAGCGGGACCGCACCAGCGCCGCGGCGCCGGTGCCCGCCGCGCCCGCCATCAGCACCAGCGCCACCGACGTCCACGGCACGTCGAGCTGGTCCCCGCCGCCCATGGCCCAGCCGTGCGGCCGGGGACGGTGCGGCCGCCGCACCTCCAGCGGCGCGCGCCCGGCCCGCCCGGAGGGGACGCACCTGACCGTCACGGGGCGGCGCCCCGTCTCTCCGGTCACCCGCGCCTCGACGCGGAACCGGCCGGCCCGCACCGCGCCTTCGCCGGTCGCGGCGCCGGCCACGCGGACGCCCCGGTCGCCTGCCGGGCACACCCCGGACACGGCCACGGTCTCGCCGGGCCGGGCGCGGGCCGGCGTGACGACCGGCCCGGCCGCGAGCGCCGCGGGCCCGGCGCCGCAGACGATCGCGCCGCACACGACGGCGCCGGGCAGCAGCCCGGCGCGCACGATGGCTCTCACACGCGGATGATGCCCGGCGGGCCGGAGGGAGCCGGAACGGGGCGGGATCAGGTGCTGCTGGACAGCTCCAGGTCCGTGACCTTGGGGTCGCCCTGGTCGGCCAGGTAGTCGGCCTCGCGGGTGGCGTCCACGCCGTCCTTGACCTTGGCCGCCCGGAGGACCGCGGTCGCCACCACCGCGACGACCACGTTGACGGCCAGCGCGAGCATGCCGACGTAGACCGTCTTGTCGGTGTCCAGGCCGAGGTCGCTCAGCTGGAACGCCGAACCGCCGAAGTGCGCCTTGTGCTTGGCCGGGTTCGGGATGTCGTACAGCATCCACAGCCCGGTGATCAGCCCGGCCGCCCAGCCGGCGAGGAGCGCGCCGCGGTGGAACCAGCGGGTGACCAGGCCGAGCCCCACTGACGGCAGCGTCTGCAGGATGATGACGCCGCCGATCAGCTGCAGGTCGATGGAGAACTGCGGGTCCAGCGCCAGGATGCACAGCACCGCGCCGACCTTGACCACCAGCGACACCAGCTTGCTGACCAGCGCCTCCTGCTTCTCGGTCGCGTCCTTCTTCAGGTACTCCTTGTAGATGTTGCGGGTGAACAGGTTCGCCGCCGCGATCGACATGATCGCCGCCGGGACGAGCGCGCCGATGCCGACGGCGGCGTAGGCGACGCCGGCGAACCAGTCGGGGAACATGTGGTCGAACAGCAGCGGCACCACGGTGTTGGTGTCGGGGCTGCCGTCGGTGACGACCGGCTTGACGCCCGCGGCGATCGCCATGAAGCCGAGCAGGGCGATCAGCCCGAGCACGAAGCTGTAGGCGGGCAGCGCCGCCATGTTCCGCTTGATCACGTTGCGGTTCTTGCTGGCCAGCACGCCGGTGACGCTGTGCGGGTAGAGGAACAGCGCCAGCGCCGAGCCGAGCGCGAGCATCGCGTAGTTCAGCTGGTTGGTGCCGTTCAGCAGCACGCCGTCGGTCGGCGCCGGGGACTTGGCGAACTTGGCCTGCGCCGCGTCGAAGACGTCGCCCCAGCCGCCGAGCTTGGACGGGATGTACAGCACCGCCACGATGATCACCAGGTAGATCAGCACGTCCTTGACGAAGGCGATCAGCGCCGGCGCGCGCAGCCCGGACTGGTAGGTGTAGGCCGCCAGCACGATGAACGCGATGATCAGCGGCCAGTGCCCGTTCACGCCCATCGTCTTCAGCACGGCCTGGATGCCGACCAGCTGCAGCGCGATGTAGGGCATCGTGGCGACGATGCCGGTGACCGCGATGGCGAGCGCCAGCGTCGGCGAGCCGAACCGGGCCCGGACGAAGTCCGCCGGGGTGACGAATCCGTGCACGTGCGACACCGACCAGAGCCGGATCAGCACGAGGAACACCAGCGGGTAGACGACGATCGTGTAGGGGACCGCGTAGAACCCGGCCGCGCCCGCGCCGAACACCAGCGCGGGGACGGCGACGAAGGTGTAGGCGGTGTAGAGGTCGCCGCCGATCAGGAACCAGGTGATCCAGCTGCCGAAGCTGCGGCCGCCGAGGCCCCACTCGTCCAGCGAGTGCATGCTGTCCGGCCGCCGCCACCGCGCGGCGACGAATCCCAGCCCGCTGACCAGCAGGAACAGCACCACGAAGACGACCATTTCGGTCGTGTGCCCGTGCGCCATGGGTCAGTCCTTCTTCCGGGTCATCAGGTACACGACGACGGTGCAGGCGACGCCGAGCGGGATGAAGGCGAACTGGATCCAGTAGAAGGCCGGGAACCCGGCGAGCCGCGGGCCGTCGCTGTTGAACAGGAAGGTCAGCAGCGGGACGACGACGGGAACCACCAGCAGCCAGTTCCACGGGCTGCGGTCGGAGCGCGCGGCCGGCTCCGGCGGGTCTTGCGAGGCCAAAGGGATCCTCCTCGTGCGTTCGGCGCGCGGCCCGCCCGGATCGCGAGACGGGCCGTGCCAGGGGGTGAAACCGGGACAGGCTATCCAGGCGCGATAACAGCCCGATATCAGCCGCGGCACGACTCGGCTGGACCGTTCCACCACCCCGAACCCCCAGCTCAACCCCCCAAAGCGCACACCGCCATGGGCATGCGCCCGCCCCGGCGTGTGAACCCCAGCCACCGCCACGGGCAGGCACGCGGAGCGAGTGCAGCGAGCGGAGCGGGCCTGCCCGACGGCCGACAGGCCGTTTCGCGCGGAGCGCCAGCGGAGCGGGAAACGGCCTGCCGGCCGCAACGGGGGTTCCAGGGGGTCGCCCCCCTGGACCAACAGGGTGCTAACATCCCTCCATGCGAACCGCGACCCGACAGTGGTGGTGGCGCCGCTGAGGCGGCGCCGGTTCGTGCATGTCCAGACCAGGCGACCGCCCTCACCGGCGGTCGTTTCTCGTTGTCCGCCGGATGCAGGGCCCGAAAACGAGGGGCCACCGCGGTGGAGACCGTCTCACAGCAGGCAGACGTACCACAGGCCGGGACCGGCGAGTTCGTCACGGCCGGGGGCGTGCGGGTGACCCGTACGGCCGTCCCGGTCGACTCCGAGCGCAAATCCGCGGTGCTCAACGCCCTGGTCGCGGCCGTGGGGGAGCGGCGCGGCGGCGTGCTGAGCTCGGGCATGGAGTATCCGGGCCGCTACAGCCGCTGGCACATGGCCTATGTGGATCCGTGCCTGGAGATCGTCGCGCGCGGGCGGGGCGTGACGGTCCGGGCGCTGAACGGGCGGGGCCGGGTCGTGCTGCCGGCGGTGGCGGGGGCGCTGCGTCCGGTCGGCGAGGTCCGCGCGGACGCGCCGGAGGTGTTCGAGGTCTTCGTCCCGCCGACGGAGGAGTTCTTCACCGAGGAGGAGCGCAGCCGTCAGCCGACCGTCTTCACGGCGCTGCGCGCGCTCGTCGACCTGTTCCGGTGCGACGACCCGCACCTCGGCCTGTATGGGGCGTTCGGCTACGACCTGTCGCTGCAGTTCGAGCCGCTGCGGACGCGCCTGGAGCGGCCCGACGACCAGCGTGACCTGGTGCTGCACCTGGCCGACGAGATGGTCGTCGTGGACCGCAAGCGGGAGACCTCGCACCGCATGTCGTACGAGTTCGAGGTCGGCGGGGCGAGCACGGCCGGGCTGCCGCGCGCGACCGAGCCGACGCCGGTCCCCGGGCGGGGGGAACTGCCGCCGCAGCCGGTGCCGGGCGTGTACGCGCAGATGGTGCGGGACGCCAAGGAGCGGTTCGTCCGCGGCGACCTGTTCGAGGTGACGCCCGGCCACGCCATGTACGGCCGCTGCGACGCGCCCGCGGCGTTCTTCGAGCGGCTCCGCGAGACCAATCCCGCGCCGTTCGAGTTCATGTTCAACCTGGGCGACGGCGAGTACCTGGTCGGGGCGTCGCCGGAGATGTTCGTGCGGGTCGCCGGCGACCGGGTGGAGACCTGCCCGATCGCCGGGACGATCAAGCGCGGCGCGGACGCGCTGGAGGACGCCCGGCAGATCCGCGCGATCCTGTCGTCGGCGAAGGACGAGTCGGAGCTGACGATGTGCACCGACGTCGACCGCAACGACAAGTCGCGGATCTGCGTGCCGGGCAGCGTGCGGGTGCTCGGCCGCCGGCAGATCGAGCTGTACTCGCGGCTGATCCACACCGTCGACCACATCGAGGGCCGGCTGCGCCCGGGGTTCGACGCGCTGGACGCGTTCCTGACCCACATGTGGGCGGTCACGGTCACCGGCGCGCCGAAGGCGTGGGCGATGCAGTTCATCGAGGACCACGAGGACTCGCCGCGCCGCTGGTACGGCGGCGCCGTCGGCTGCGTCGGCTTCGACGGGTCGATGAACACCGGGCTGACGCTGCGCACCGCGCAGATCCGCGACGGGATCGCGACGGTGCGGGCCGGCGCGACGCTGCTGTACGACTCCGACCCCGAGGAGGAGGAGCGCGAGACGCACCTGAAGGCGAGCGCGCTGCTCGGGGCGCTGGAGGCCGCGCAGCGGCAGGCCGCCGGGGCGGCGGCCGAGGAGCCGGCGCCGGCGCCGGAGACGCCGGGCGAGGGGCTGAAGGTGCTGCTCGTCGACCACGAGGACTCGTTCGTCAACACCCTCGCCGACTACTTCCGGCAGCAGGGCGCCGAGGTGGTCACGCTGCGGCACGGGTTCCCGGCGCGGATGCTGGACGAGCAGGCGCCGGACCTGGTGGTGCTGTCGCCCGGCCCGGGCCGTCCGGACGACTTCGCGACCCGGCGGCTGCTGGACGACCTCGACGAGCGGGACCTGCCGGTGTTCGGGGTGTGCCTCGGTCTGCAGGCGATGGTCGAGCACGCGGGCGGCGAGCTGACGCTGCTGCCGGAGCCGTCGCACGGCAAGCCCGGCCGGGTGCGGGTGACCGGGGGAGCGCTGTTCGAGGGGCTCGCCGGCGAGTTCACCGCGGCCCGGTACCACTCGCTGCACGCCACCCCGGAGCGGGTGAAGGGCTTCGAGGTGACGGCGCTGACCGGGGACGTCGTCATGGCGGTCGAGGACCGGGAGCGGCGGCGGTGGGCGGTGCAGTTCCATCCGGAGTCGATCCTGACCGCGGCGGGCGGCGCGGGGCACCGGATCGTGGCGAACGTGCTGCGGCTCTGCCGGGACCGGTGAGGGGGCCTGCTCGTTCGGGGCCAAATGTCAACCCGCCGCACGCAGGAGCCGGGTCTCGTCCTGAAGCACCATCGCGGGCGCCCGGAAATGGTCCCGTGGTTCATGGACCGGTCCCGGCGGACGCGGAAGACTCGGTGACCGGCCACCGCGCCGCGCGGCGCGCGTGATCGCCGTTATCCCGGCGGAGGGGGGACGCGTCCCCCCTCCGCACGGAAACCCCTCCGTGCGCGCCCCTTCGGCCGGGCTTCTCCCGCGCCGAAACGCCGGTTCGGGGTTGACCGAATCAAGACGGTGGTTTTGTCGGGTTCTTTCCGGGGATTCCGTTCGCCATGATTGCACTTCTGTCCATCATCGCGGCGATCCTGGTGATCGCCGGCATCTACGTGATCCTCGCCCGGCGCGAGCTGATCTGGGGCATCGTCCTCATCGTCGTCGGCCTCCTCGTCGGACCCGGCGGAGTCAGCATCTTCACCTGACCCCGCCGGACCGGCGCCCCCCCCGGGACGAAAAGGTGACGAGGGCTGTCAGGTTTTCGCGCCGGCATCGTCCCCCTGAGCCGTGAACTGAAAGGCACGATCGCACTCGACGCGGGCGGCACCCGCGGCGCCGGCCGTGGCATCGCCACCGAGCTGGGCGCCGCGGGCGCCACCGTGTACGTGACGGGCCGCACCACCCGGCGGCAGGGTGCGTCAGACCAGGCCGTCGAGCTGGTCGGTGAGCCGGACGAGGGCGGGCAGCGCGTCCCGGATGGCGGTGCGGTCGGTCTCGTCGAGGCCCTCCAGCGCGGTGTTCAGGCGCCGCTCGTGCGCCCGGGCCCACGCGGCGAGCTGGTCGCGGCCGGCGTCGGTGAGGGTGACCGCGGACGCCCGCCGGTCGGCGGGGTCGACGGCCCGCGCCACCAGCCCCGCGCTGATCATCTGGCCGACCAGCCCGCTGACGGTGCTGGTGGCGAGGCGCTGCCGGGCGGCTAGGTCGCCGATCCGGACGGGGGAGCGCTCGGCGAGCACCTGCAGCAGCTCGACCTGCGCCATCGGCAGCGTCTCCCACGGGTACTCGGTGCGGATCGAGGCGCGCAGCGACCGCCGCAGCCGGGTCACGGTCTCGGTGAGCAGGCGCGCGTCCGTCGCGCGCGCGGGCGTGCCGGGTTCGGGGGGCGGCGGCTCGGACATGCGCGCAACTCTAGCCGGGCTCCCTGTACCCGCCGTTCCGTCCGTGCGCGCCGTTCCGCCCGCCCGTCGCCGCCCACGCCGCCGCCACGGTGACCACCGCCACCGCGAGCAGCATGGCGATCGCCCAGTGCGTCCCGTCGAGACGCCCGCCGTCCGGCCCGAGGTGCAGGGCCAGCGTGACGAACGCGACCCCGAGCGCGGTCCCGAGGCCGCGCGCCATGTTGACCAGGCCGCCGCCGGTGCCCGACCATCGCGCCGGCACGGCCTTCATGATCAGCGCGTTGTTGGCGGGGGTGAACACGCCCAGCCCGAGCCCGAGGACGGCCGACTGCGCGGCCAGCCAGCCGGGGGACAGGGGCAGGAAGAGCAGCGCCGCGAGCGACGCCGCCGCGATCCCGGCGCCGAGCACGCCGCGGGCCCGGTCGCCCATGCCGCGCAGCAGCGGGTCGCCGCCGACCGCGCCGATCCCGAACCCGGCGGGCAGCGCGGTCAGCACCAGCCCCGCGAGCAGCTCCGACGAGCCGCGGTCGGTCAGCACGATCGGGACCAGCACCAGCGGGCCGAACAGCACCAGGTACGCGCCGAGCGCCCCGGCGAGCCCGGCCGACACCGCGCGCACCCGCAGCAGGCCGAGGTCCAGCAGGGGGGAGGGCGCCCTCCGCTGCCGGGCCGCGAACGCCCAGCCGCTCGCGGCCGCCACGGCGAACAGCGCCACGACGCCCCACGCCGGCACCGGCAGCCCGGACGCCGCCGAGACGCCGAGCAGGCCCGCGGTCGTCGCGACCGTCAGCAGCACCGCGCCGGCCCGGTCCAGCTCGCGGGACTCGCTGTGCTCGCGCGTCCGCGGCAGCAGGTAGTGGGCCGCGACCAGCGCGACGATCCCGATCGGCACGTTGACGCCGAACACCCAGCGCCAGCCCAGCGTGGACACCAGCGCCCCGCCCACCGTCGGCCCGAGCGCCAGCCCGAGCGCCTGCGCGGCGGCCTGCACGCCGAGCGCGCCGCGCGTCCGGCCGGACGGCGCGCTGGTCACCACCAGGGCCACGCTGTTCGCCTGCATCATCGCCGCCCCGGCGGCCTGCACGACCCGGAAGGCGATCAGCGCCGGCAGCGACGGCGCCAGCCCGCACGCCGCCGACGCGACCGCGAACACGCCGAACCCGTGCAGGTAGAGCAGCTTGCGGCCGCGCGCGTCCGAGAGCCGGCCGACCGGGATCAGCAGCGCGACGAGCGTGAGCAGGTAGCCGAGGGACACCCATTCCACGGCGGCGAGGGAGGCCCCGAACTCCCCGCGGAGGCTGCCGTAGGTGAGGGTGACGACGCTGGCGTCGAGCTGGCCCATGAACGCGCCGAAGCAGACGGTCGCGACCGCGAGCCACCAGGCGCGGGGATGCTCGCGCACCCGCTCCGGCCGCGCCCGCTCTTGGACCAGCATGGCGGGCAGCCGCCGGGGCAGGGGTCGTTCCGCCAGTTGATCGCTCACGTCACCTCCGGCCGCGGCCGCCCTCGGCGGCGCGGCGCATCGCACCGTCGTCCGCTGCACAACTTACATCGGTGTCCGAAATATTCGGTTACCGTCCTATGTGTGCATGGTCACAGCGGCCCCGTGATGCCGGTGGTCGAAGCCGGGCTCAGCCGGCGTAGAGCGCCGCGAGCCTGGCGGCGCCGTCCGCGATCCGCGCACGCAGCGACGGCGGGCCGAGCACCTCGACCTCCGCCCCGAGCTGCATCAGCTGGGACGCCGCGACCTCCAGCGACTCGACCCGCAGCGTGGCGACCCGCCGGCCGCGCTCGTCGGGCTCCCCGGCCGTCTCGGCGGCCTGCTCGGCCGCGACCGGCTCGACCGCGAAGCGCAGCAGCCGCAGGCCGTCCGGGGTGAGCCGCACGGTGATCTCCTCGCGCAGCATCGACCGGACGAACGCCGCCGCCTGCTCGTCCCATTGCCGTGCGAGGTCGAACGTCTCGTCCCGTTCGAACACCGCGCCCGCCGGCTCCACCGCCTTCACGCGGTCGACCCGGTACGTGCGGGGCTGCCCGCCGACCCGCCCCACGAGGTACCAGGTGCCGTTCTTCAGCACGAGCCCGTACGGGTCGACGGTCCGGGTCACCTCCCGGTCTTTGCGGTAGCGCAGCACGACGGTCTCGTCCCGCCACACCGCGCGCGCGAGGTCGCGCAGCAGCGGCGGGGTTCCGGCGTCGCCGAACCAGCCCGGAGCGTCGAGGTGGAAGCGCTGCCCGGCCCGCACCGGCGCGTCCCGCAGCGTCGCAGGCAGCGCCGCGAGCACCTTCAGCTCCGCCGCCGCGACCGCGTCGGCGAGCCCCATCTCCCCGGCCGGGCCGGGCAGCCCGGACAGGAACAGCGCCTCCGCCTCCTCCCGGCTGAGCCCGGTGAGCCGCGTCCGGTACCCGCCGACGAGGCGGTATCCGCCGTTGCGGCCCTGGTCGGCGTAGACGGGGACCCCGGCCGCCGACAGCGCCTCCACGTCCCGGTACACGGTCCGCTCCGAGACCTCCAGCTCCCGGGCCAGCTCGCCCGCCGTCATCGTCCCCCGCGACTGCAGGAGCAGGACGAGCGAGATCAACCGGGCGGCGCGCATGCCCCCATTCTCGCCGGGCCGGGAACCCAGCCGGACGTTCCTGACAATCTTGTGGCAGGTTCACCCGATTTCGCTGTTCCGGCCGGGCGGACGGCTGTTAGCTTCGCGGCGTGCTGACCAGAACATCCCCCCTCGAGGCGTTCATCGACGCCCTCCCGAAGGTCGAGCTGCACGTCCACCTCGTGGGCTCCGCCTCCGTCCCCACCGTCCTGGAACTGGCCCGCCGCCACCCCGGCGGCCCCGTCCCGCCGGACGAGCGCGAACTGCGCGCCTTCTACGAGTTCCGCGACTTCCCGCACTTCGCCGAGGTGTACGAGGCGGTGTCGAGCCTGGTGCGGACCCCCGAGGACGTCGGGACCCTCGTCCTCGGCACCGCCCGCGACCTCGCCGCGCAGAACGCCCGGTACGTCGAGCTGACCGTCACCCCCTACACCCACCAGCGCGCCGGCATGCCGATGCCCGCGATCACCGAGGCCCTCGACCTCGCCGCCCGCGAGGCCCGCGACCGGCACGGCATCCGCGTCGCCTACATCTTCGACATCCCCGGCGAGTTCGGCGCCGAGGCGGCCCGCGGCACCCTCGACCACGCCCTCGCCCATCCGCCCGAGGCCCTCGTCGGATTCGGCCTCGGCGGCGTCGAGCAGTGCCGCCCGCCGCACCGGGACGCGTTCCGCGACGCCTTCCGCGCCGCCCGCACGGCCGGGCTGCGCAGCCTTCCGCACGCCGGCGAGATGACCGGCCCCGAGACGATCTGGGAGGCCATCGACGGCCTTGGCGCCGAGCGGATCGGCCACGGCACCAGTTGCCTGGACGACCCGCGCCTCACCGCCCGCCTGCGCGAGACCCAGATCCCGCTGGAGGTGTGCCCCACGTCCAACCTGCGGACCGGGCAGGTCGCGTCGCTGGCTGAGCACCCGCTGCCCCGCATGCTGGAAGAGGGCCTGTTCGTCACGCTGAACAGCGACGACCCGCCCATGTTCGACACCACGCTCACCGGCGAGTACCGCGTCGCCGCCGAGGTGTTCGGCCTCGGCCGCGCCGAACTCGCCGCGCTCGCCCGCAACGCCGTGACCGCGTCGTCCCTCGACGAGGAAGGACGGCGGGAGATCACGGCCGAGATCGACGCGCTGGCCGCCGGCTAACCCCACGCCATGCGGCGCCAGGGGCTGGCCGGATCGTCCGCGAGGATGCGGTGGCCGGTCAGGGACCGGTCGTACCACTCACCGAACTCGCCCTCGTCGAACCGGAGCATGCGGCCGAGGATGTACCCCGCCGAGAACGACGTCCACGACGGGTAGACCCGGTTCGCGTGGTGGCCCGCCCGCAGGACGCACTTCTCGGCCTCCTCGGCGTCGCAGTACCCGGCGTTCAGCCCCCAGCGGGCCATGTTCACCGCACGGCCGAAGTCGTAGCCGTAGACGCTCTCGACCAGGCCGTCCGGCGCCAGCAGCCCGTCCGCGCGGAACCGGGCCTCGTACCGCCGGATCGTCTCCGCCAGCGCGACGACCTCGCCGATGGTGTCGTCGGAGATGTCGCGTTCGCGGCACCAGGCGACGATCGCCGACCGCCAGGCGTGCGGGTCGGTGCCCCGGCCGCGCCGGTCGAGGACCATCTGGACGGCCGGGTCGCTGTTCTCGGCGTTCAGCAGCCGGTCCATCTGCTCGCGCCAGCCCGCGGTGTCGGTGATGCCCCAGTCGCGTTCGAGCAGGACCCGGTCGTCGCGGGCGCCGTCCGGGGTGGCGAGCGTGTTCCAGGGGACGCCGTTCCCGACCGCCAGATGCGCGCCGACCCCGAGCGCCGCGGCGAGCCGTCCCCACGCGGCGCGGTCCGGATCGGTGATCAGGACGTCATGGTCGCGGTCGGGGCGCCGCTCGGCCTCGGCGAGCAGCACGGCCACCTGCCGGTGCCCGTCGCCGCCGGGCGGCATCGTCGCCAGCAGGTCCCGCAGCGGGCCGAGCGCCCCGCGCGGCCCCGCGTCCTTGACGATCAGCCGCGCGGCGTGCACGCCCGCGACGTCGGCGCGCTTGTGGTCCTGCAGCGAACGGAAACCCGCCATCGCGCCCCACGCCCGGCGTGCCGCGTCGCCCGTCCTGCCGGCGGCGGCCAGCACGTGCGCCGCCTGCCCGTCCAGCGCCGCACGGACCTGCGGCCCGCCGGGCAGCGCGGCCGCAGCACGTTCGGCGCCGTCCAGCACCCGGAGCGCCTCGTCCACCCGGCCCGCCGCGGCCAGCGCGCGGGCCTGCCGGGCCCGCACGGCGGCGGCCGCCGGCCGGTCCCCGCGCGCCTCGGCGTCCTGCGCCGCGGACGCGTACGCCTCCGCGGCCTCCGCCGAACGGCCCTGCCGCTCGTACTTGCGCGCCCGGTCCAGCATCGCCTGAAACGTCATCGATCCCTCCGTACGGCGCATACCGTATCGGGACGCCGGTCAGCCGGCCGCGGTGATCTCCACCCGGGTGTCGTGGAACACCGGGCCGCCGCCGAGGTCGGTGGCGCGCTCGTCCACCACCGCGTTGGCGTTCGCCCCGCCGGCGAACCTCGGCCAGTGGCCCTTGGCGGTCGCCGCGACACCGGGCCTGACCTGGTCGGTCACCCGAAGGACGGCCTCGAAGGAACCGCGTTCGTTGCCGACCCGCACACGCTGCCCCTCCGCCAGGCCGCGGGACGCCGCGTCGTCCGGATGCACCCGCACGGTCAGCTCGCCCGCGCGGCGCCGCAGCTCCGGGTTGTTGCCGAACTGGGTGTTGAGGAACTCGTGCGACGCCGCCGAGATCAGCGCCAGCGGATAGCGCCCGGCCCGCTCGGCGTCGGCGACCTCGGCCGGCGGGACGTAGCCGGCCAGCGGGTCCGCGCCGGCCCCCCGCGGCCCGCGCCGACCGGAACTCCAGCCGCCCCGACGGCGTCGGAAAACCGTCCGCGTACGGGACGAACGGGTCCGGCACCGCCAGCCGAGCGAACCCCTCCTTGCGCAGCCGGTCCAGCGTGATCCCCGCCATCCACGGATGGCCGGAGGCCAGCAGCTGCTCGGCCAGCCGCTCGTCGGAGTCGTACACGGCGGGCTCCTCGACGCCCATCCGGCGCGCGAGCCGCCGGAACGTCTCGGACGTCGGCAGGCACTCGCCCGGCGGCGCCACGGCCGGCTCGTTCCAGGTCAGGTACAGATGCCCGTACCCCTCGTGCAGGTCGGCGTGCTCGTGCTGGGCCGTCGCGGGAAGCACGATGTCGGCGTAGTCCACGGTGTCGGTCGGGAACTGCTCCAGCACCACCGTGAACAGGTCCTCGCGCGCCAGGCCCCGCCGCACCTTGTTCTGGTGCGGGGTGCTGCCCGCCGGGTTCGCCGCGATGACGAACAGCGCCTTGACCGGCGGGTCCTGGACGTCCAGCAGCCCCTCGCCCAGCCGGCTCATCGACAGCGTGCGCACCGGGCCCGGGCGCAGGTCGTCCCGGTACAGGGCCGCCTTGTCGAGCTTGATGTGGCCCGACGTCGAGAACGCGAGGCCGCCGCCGTGCCGCCGCCAGTCCCCGGTGACCGCCGGGATGCCGGCCAGTACCCGGAGCGCGGCCCCGCCGCCGGAGTGCCGCTGGAGGCCCTGCGTCGCCCGGATGGCGGTCGGGCGCGTCCGCGCGATCCGCTCGCCCAGCGCGACGATGTCCGCGGCCGGAACGCCGGTGATCTCCGCCGCCCGCTCCGGCGGGAACTCCGCGATCCGCTCCCGGAACTCCTCCCACCCCAGCGTGTGGTCGCGGAGGAACTCCTCGTCCTGCGCGCCGAGCCCCACGATCACGTTCAGCAGCCCCAGCGCGAGCGCCGCGTCGGTGCCGGGCAGCGGGGCCAGGTGCTCGTCGGCCTGCTGCGCCGTCCGCGTCCGCACCGGGTCGATCGCCACCAGGTGCGCCCCGGCTTTGCGCGTCCTGGACGAACTTCCACACATGGTGGCCGCTGGTCAGCGGGTTCGTCCCCCACAGCAGGATCAGCCGGGCGTGCGCGAGATCCTGCGGGTCCATGCCGCCCGCCGAGCCGACCGTCGCCTTCATCCCGGCCGCGCCGGCCGCCGAGCAGATGTCGACGGCATGCGCCGACGCTCCCAGCACGTTGAAGAACCGCCGCCCGCCGTAGCCCTCACAGCCCTGCAGGTAGCCGAGCGTGCCCGTGCCCCAGTAGGGCCAGACGGCCTCGCCGCCGTGCTCGCCGATGACGCCGCGCAATCGCCCGGCGATCTCGTCCAGCGCCTCGTCCCAGGTGATCCGCTCGAACCGGCCCTCGCCCTTCGCGCCGACCCGCCGCATCGGGTACAGGATCCGGTCGGGCTGCTCCGCCCGCTCCAGCCACCGGTTGACCTTCGTACACAGCGCCCCGCGCGTGTACGGATGGTCGGGGTTGCCGCGCAGCCGGACGGCCTTCCCGTCCCGGACGGTCACCACCCAGGAGCAGCCGTCGGGGCAGTCCAGCGGGCACGCCCCCAGCACCTTCAGCTCGGCCGCCATCCGTCCTCCCGTTCGCGTCGATGGCCAGGTCTCCGAGGTAACCACATGACCATCACCACAATTCACCCATGACACCTGCTCTGGCGCCCGCGGCGGGTCGCGGCGGCCCCGCCGGGGTGGTTTCCTATGAGGCGAAGAGACGACCCGTGGGGGGAGCAGAGTGAAGAGCGTCGAGCCTGAGGTGTTCCTCGTTGCGCGGCCCGAGCTGGACTACGGCGAGGTCGCCCGGTACCTGCGGGACGTCGGCGGGGAGAGCTGGCTGGAGCGGCTCGACCGCGGCGACCTCGACGGCGAGCTGAACGACCCCCAGAACCTCGCGGAGTTCGCCGGGCGGCTGTGCTACCGCTCCTGGGAGCCGGGCCTCAACCCGAACGTGACCAAGGTCCGCACCGACTCCTCCGCCTACCTGGAGAACATCCTCCGGAGCCTGCACGGCTCGGTGCTGGAGCACGTCAGCTTCAGCTTCGTCCTGCACAACGTCAGCCGGGTGCTGACGCACGAGCTCGTCCGGCACCGGCCGGGGGTGGCCATCTCGCAGGAGTCCCTGCGCTACGTCCGCCTCCAGGACATCCCCTTCTGGTTCCCCGAGTGGGCCCGCGAGGACGCCGAGCTCATGAAGCGCGCCACCGCCATGCTGGAGCAGATGGAGGAGTTCCAGGGGTGGATGTCCGAGCACTTCGGGCTCGACGAGGAGGGCACCCCCTTCAAGGAGAAGAAGCACAAGACCTCCTTCATGCGCCGCTTCGCCCCCGAGGGCGTCGGGACCGGGCTGGTCTGGACGGCCAACGTCCGCAGCCTGCGCCACACCCTGGAGAACCGCACCGCGCCCGGGGCCGAGGAGGAGATCCGCCTGCTCTTCGGCAAGATCGGCGAGCTGATGCGCACGGAGGCGCCCGACCTGTTCGGCGACTATGAGATCGAGGACGGGGCTTGGGTGCCCCGGTGGCGCAAGGTCTGACGGCCCGCGGAGACCGGCTGCGGCCGGGCTCTGTACGTACGGCGTACGCCTGCGGCAGGATGCGGGGCCATGGCCGACATCATGATTCCCGCCGGCGCGCGGGAACTGCCCGCGTACCTCGCCGTCCCCGAGGGGGAGGGGCCGTGGCCCGCCGTGGTCATCGTGTTCGAGGCGCTCGGCGCCAACGAGGACATGCGCGCGCAGGCCGACCGGTTCGCCTCCCGCGGCTACCTGGCGGTGCTCCCGGACCTGTATGACGGGGCGCCGTGGCTGCGGTGCGTCCGCAAGGCGCTGCTGCAGATGCGCGCCGGCCGCGGCCCGGCCTACGACGCGGTGGAGGCCACGCGGGCGTGGCTGGCCGCCCGCGACGACTGCACCGGCGACGTGGGCGTCTGCGGCTTCTGCATGGGCGGCGGGTTCGCGCTGGTCGCCGCCGCGAAGTACGACTTCGCGGCCGCCGCGGTGAACTACGGCATCCTGCCGAGAAGGCCGGAGGAGGCGCTGCGCGGGACGTGCCCGATCGTCGCCAGCTACGGCGGCGAGGACCGGACGCTGCGCGGCGCCGCCGCGAAGCTGGACCGGGTCCTGACCGCGGCGGACGTCCCGCACGACGTCAAGGAGTACCCGGGCAGCGGGCACAGCTTCCTCACCGAGACCGAGATGCCGGGCCTGCTCGGCCCCGTCTCGAAGATCGCCTTCGGGCTGGGCAAGGGCCGCGAGAACGGCCCCGACGCCTGGGAGCGCATCTTCGCCTTCTTCGACGAGCACGTCGCCCAAAAATCTACAACGTAAAGGCGGGGGGTTCGTAAGACGCCGCAACATCCGCGACTACGCAACGCGGGCCCACTCTCACCGAAGCGCCCACCACCTGAGCACACGCACGCGCACCAGCTCTTCTCCCGCTCGCCCAACGGCCGCCCACCCGCTCAACAACAAGATCGACAACTCGAAGACCGAGTCCCGGATCAGGCGCTAACGTCGACCGCGAGCGACCATTCACGCACTGCTGGAGACACTGATGACCACACTCGCCCACCGCAACGGCCGCGCGGCGACCGCCGGGGAACTGGCGCCGCTGGCCTTCGCGGGCTACGCCCATTTCACTGCCATGCAGGTGCGCGGGGGCCGGATTCGGGGCCTCGACCTGCACCTGGAGCGGCTGCGGTCCGCGTCGGTGGAACTGTTCGGCCGGGCGCTGCCCGACGACCGGGTGCGGTCCTACCTGCGGACGGCGTTGCAGGAAAGTCCTGCGGACGTCTCGCTGACCGCCACCGTGTACACGGCGCCAGGGGAGTTCGGCGCGGACGGGGCCGCGGAGCTCGACGTCCTGGTCCGCACCAGGCCGCCCGCGTCCGGCCCGGCGGGGCCGCTGGCCTTGGCCGCGGTCGAGTACGAACGGGTCCTCCCCGCCGTGAAGCACGTCGGTGAGGTGGCGAAGACCTATTTCATGCGACAGGCCGTCCGGGACGGCCTCGACGACGCCGCGTTCGTCGACCGCCGCGGGCGGCTCAGCGAGGCCACGATCTGGAACCTCGCCTTCTGGGACGGCGACGCCGTGCTGTGGCCCGACGCCCCGATGCTGGTCGGGACGACGATGGGCATCGTCCGGCGGCAACTGGACCGGCTCGGCGTCCCCCAGCGCGTCCAGGAGGTCACGCTCGCCGACGTGCCGTCGCTGGCCGGCGCCGTGGTCATGAACTCCTGGACGCCGGGCATCGCCGTCCACCGGATCGGCTCCGCGCCCGTCCCCGAAGCCCACGGTTTCGTGGACCTGCTCCACAAAGCCTACGAGGCCGAACCCCTCACCAAGCCCTAGTTCCGGCCGTACGGTGCGCGGCCAATGACCGACGCTGCCGAGGAGCCCTCCACCAGATACGGGCCGAAACTCCCTCTCACGTGCGCAGCACCGCTTGAGTCTGGGTGACCTGTGCGACGCGGCGCCCGGTGCCGTCATAGAGGTCGGTCTGGACGACGATCGAGGTCCGGCCGGTGTGCAGCGGATGGGACACGCCGCGCACCCGGCCCTCCTTCACACCTCGGAAGAAGTTGGTCTTGGACTCCAGCGTCGTCGTGGACGCGCCGGGCGGCAGATTGAGGAAGGCGCAGGCCGCGCCGAGGGTGTCGGCGAGCGCCATGAGGGCGCCGCCGTGCATCAGCCCGCCGGCCGTGCAGCGGTCCGCCGCCCAGTCGAGGTGACCGGTGACCTCCTCGGGCGCGGCCTCGTCGATCTCCACCCCGAGCGCGCGGGCGAACGGCATGGCGTCGGTGATCTGGTCGGGCGTGAGTCCGGTCGTCATCGATTCCCTCCTCGGAACGTACCCCGGCCCACCTTCTCGATCACCCGGTCACCACGTCCATTACCTCCCGGGTAAAAGCGAGACCTCCGACCACGTCGGAGAGGGTCGATCGGGGAGTCTCCTACCTGCAGTGATGCACTGATGGGGTAGCAAGAGATCGTGTGTGGTTCGAGCCCGTTGGCTCCCCGCTCCGGCTCCCGTGGCTCCCTGCCCAGGGCAGCAGACGCCCGCGGTTATGACACCAGCAACCACGAGGAGCACAACACCCTGCAGAACAACGACCTCATCATGCGCTGGCCGTCCCCGGTGCATGCCACGGTCATGATCGCCACACCGACCGAGGAGGGCCGGCAACTGCTGGCCCACGCCTCTCAGGAGGTGATCGTGCTGGAGCGAACGCTTACCGATGCGTTCACCCCAGCTGAACATCCGGCATTCTGCGAGCTGCTGGAACGAGCGACCCATCTAGACCCAGCAGACTCCGCGGGCGGAAACCTAGCGCACCATATGAGCCCATTAACGTTCGGACGACCAGTAACCGCCACCGCCATCGGGGCTGTCCTAAAGATGGGTCCGGCGACGTGCCGCTCAAACGGTGTTGGTCCGTTGGAAGACGGCGACGCAGGCGGTGGAGGCTCGCTATGGGGGATGGGGCCTGCTCGTACTCGGTGAGCGTGGCCTCGACGTCGAGAGGGTGGACGACGATGACCTTTGTCAGACGCGACCTTCATAGGTGTGACCTACGTCGCATTACCGCCGTAGACGTCACATCCGGGATGGCTGAGAGCTCTCAACTCTCGTAGGAGTTTCGATGAGCAGAAGGAAGGTCACGATGAACAAGCGGCTGGCTGTGTCGGCGATGATCGTTCCGATGGCGTTGGGGGTGCCGGCGCTGTCGGCTACGGCGGCTCATGCGGGTGAGATCAGCGCGCTGGCGCATGGCACCAGCGGGTCCGTCAACACCCGGGACTCGGGGCCGAAGGGCGGCACGGGCCTGTTCTGGTACGACGGCAACGGCGCGCAGCCCAAGAACAAGTCCGTCATCGCCGCCCGCGACAATCAGGGCGGCGACCACAAGTGGGTGTACGTGGAACTCGACCTGATCCGCAACGGTCCCGACCTGGTCCTGGCCACCATGGAGAACAAGAGCGGTAAGAGCCGCAACATCCAGTACAAGGTCGTCAGCGTCAAGGACGGCAGCCCGGTGCGGCTCACGGTCTGCCTGAGCGACCGCAACGGTTTGATCGAGCCCTACTGCAACTCCAAGAACTTCGTCGCCTGATCGCCAGCTCAACTGACGTTCCAATACCGCGAGTTGATGACGCAGCACCAGAATATCGGTGTCTTTGCCCCCATCACTCATCGGAATCAGGCGCATCATCGGAAGGTGTTCGTCACCGTCAGGTAGGCCAGTCGCAACAGCACAGCCGACCATCATGGCGCGGCGAGCACCTCCCGTACGGCCGTTCGCAGCTGAACGACCAGCAGCACTGCACCAGCCGCATGGGCTCTCACTTGCGTGGATGATATTTTCGGCACCCGCAAGGTTGAACGGCGCTGTAACAGATTCCCGGCGGGGTTTGCCGGTCAGGGCCGGGAGCGGTGGTTGCCCAGGCGGGCCTGCTTGGTTTGAGAGCGCCCAGGCGGCCGGCAAGCGCTTTACCGCAGGTTGTAGGTGCGGGTCACGGCGGTCAGGTCGCCGTCCTCACGCGTGGAGGGCACCAGATCGCGTGGCGGCGGCACGAAGCCGGGCACGGTCGTGAGACCGGTCGTTTCCGCGATCGCGGTGAGCCGCCGGCCGCCCGGTACGCGCACGGTGATCGAGGCGCCGCCGGCGGGGAGGCCGCGGAAGCGGACCTCGCCCGGCCAGGTCTTGGGTCGTGTCCCGTCGACCGCCACGCGTGCGGGCCTGGAGCCCGGTACGGCCGCTGACGCCTCGGTGATCGGGCGGTCGAAGCGCAGCGTCACCGAGCGGGCGCCGCGTCCGGTGCTCACCCGCAGCCGGAGCAGGTCGCCGTCGCGGGAGACGATCTGGACGCTGGGTTCGGCCGCCCGCATCGGCTGAGCCGGACCCGTCCAGCGCAGGTTGCGCGCGTATCCGGGCGGGAGCCCGCCCTGGTCGTGGCCGGAGGCGTACCGCCGGGTCCAGGAGCCGGGATCGGCGTCACCGCTCACCCAGTGCGCGGTGTCGCTGTCGGCGTTCATCACGTAGGCCAGGTGGGTGCGGCGGGGGCGCGTCTGGTCGTAGGTCTCGGCGGTCATCCCGGTCACGGCCAGCGCGACGGCGAGCGCGAGGGCCGACGGCAGGGCGAGCGCGGCCCGCCGCTCGGGGAGAACGAGTTCGGCGAGGGGAAGCAGCGTCAGCCCGAACAGTGCCAGCGCCAGTGCGGGCACGCCCGCCAGCGCGAGCCGCGATGTCCGCCCCCCGCCTGCGAGTCGATGTGCCGTTCGGATCGGCGGATGACGGTGAACACCCCGCCTGCTCGGTTGCGGCACCGATGGTCGACCGTGGCGGCTGCATGTCCGGGGGACGCACTTGCCGAGCTCACCGACCATGCGCGCGGAGAGCGTCACCCGGCCCGGGTGGTGCACGGGGCCACGATGCGGGTCAACCTGGTGCGGCCAGTGCGGGGGCCGCTCCTGCTCGTCGGGCCGTGGGCGGGCGGTCCCGCCGGCGCGCTCGTCGCCGCTGGTTCTGGAGTTCGTCGGGGTCGTGCGGGTGATGACGCGGGCCGAGCGCGACCAGGGTCACCTCGGCGAGCGCGACACCGCCGAGCTCTCGGCGCTTGACGCCGCACTGCGCACCCGAACCTCTCTCCTGATCTCCTCCTGAATCTTGCG
Source organism: Actinomadura sp. NTSP31 (assembly GCF_041951385.1). Taxonomy (NCBI): domain Bacteria; kingdom Bacillati; phylum Actinomycetota; class Actinomycetes; order Streptosporangiales; family Thermomonosporaceae; genus Actinomadura; species Actinomadura sp. NTSP31. Next base: position 221,980 of record NZ_JBGNUT010000004.1, read on the forward strand.
AACCTCAGCTGTCTCGGGCGGGCCGGCTTCTCCGGCGGCTCGCGCGATCAGCGGTCGTTCTCGGCCGGGGTGTCGGCGAGGGGCCGGCCGACGATCTGCTGGAGCGTGGCGACGTACTCGTCGAACGCGCGGCGGCCCTGGCGGGTGAGCTCGAACCAGGTGCGGGGGCGGTTGCCGACGTAGCCTTTGCGGATCTCGACGTAGCCGGCCGTCTCCAGCGCGCTCGCGTGCTTCGACACCACCGAGTCGCTCAGCCCGAGGCTGTCGCGGACGCTGGGGCGACAGGTCTTCGGCGCGCGTTCTCGGACGGCCTGCCTTCCCGGCCCCGTACGGGCCCGACGATGGTGCGCTGACATGCACCGGAGCCCTGGCCGTCGTCCTGCAGCACGCTCGGATCCGAGGGCAACAGACCCGGGGCGCCGGACCGTCTACGGCCCGGGCACCGGAAACGCGGACCGTGTCCGAGGCCTTGTCAGCGGTCGGGGACGGCCTGCGGGAAACGGCTCACCCATCGGCGCTGCCAAGGGGTTTCCACGGCTTTGGGGTGATGGTGCGCGCGGGCCCAGTCGGTCGCGTCGGCGGCGTCCACCCCGGACAGGATGGCCAGGCAGGCGATGACCGTGCCCGTGCGGCCGACGCCGCCGCCGCACGCGACCTCGGCCGACAGACCGGAACGCGCCTGTTCGTGCAGGTGATGGATCTGCCGGACGGCCTCGTCGGAGTCGCGGGGCAGCAGGAAGTCGGGCCAGTCGATCCAGACGTGGGGCCAGGACAGCGAGGCCTCGTGGCGGCGGCGCAACCGGCCGGACCCGAGGTAGAGGCCGACGTCGGGCGTGGGCCCTTCGGGCAGCGGACGGCGCAGGCCGCGGCCGCGGATGTAGGCGCCGTCGGGCAGGCGGACGGCCCCCTGCAGCAGGGAAGTGTTCATCGGATCAGGCCCCTTTCATGGTGGCGTGCGCGGTGGTTGGCGACGTTGACGCGGTTGCCGCACAGGTCGGGCATGCAGTAGAGGCGCCTTCCGGCCCGGCTGATGTCGGCGAACACGCCTCGGCAGCCAGGGGCCGCACACGGACGGAAACGCCGGTGCCCCAGCGTTCGCACGACGCCCAGGATGCCGGTGGCGACAAGCGCGGCGAGTTCGTCGGCGAGGCCGGCTCCCGGCGCGGTGGGGATCAGCCATTCCCAATGGCCCGTGTCCCGCCGTTCCAGCGTCGGGGCCAGCCCGGCACGCCGGATCAGCACGGTCGCGCCCGCGACCGCCTGGTCGGCGGTCTCGGTCTCGATGATTCCCCGCACCTCGCGGCGCAGGAAGTGCACCTGCCGGACGTCCTCATCGGTGAGCGGGCCCTCGCGTCGCAGCCGGTGCGTGGCGAGGAAGGCCGCCAGCGCGATCGGATCGGGCAGCGCGTCTCCGCCGGTCCGCACGGTGGGTGAGGTGGCGACCAGGTCGTTGGCGACCACCACCCCCCAGCTGTAGTCATCAATCGGGATCTTCACCGCACCTCCAGGTAAGGATTATAGTAGCGCTATAACCATTACTCGATCATGATGACCGAGCTCGCAGGCGACCGCCTTGGGGACTGGATCAGCACGGTCGAGAACGACTCACTGACCGCGCTCGTCTCCTTTGCCCGGAACCTGTGCCGTGACCTGGAAGCTGTGCGCAACGGCCTATCCCTGCCCTACAGCTCCGGCGCCGTCGAAGGCCACGTCAACCGCGTCAAGATGCTCAAACGCCAGATGTTCGGCCGGGCAAACTTCAACCTGTCTCCGGAAGCGCACGCTACTGCCGAACTGAAATCACACGGTTTGCGACAGAGTCAATGTGCCTGACCGGGACCGTGCCGCCGCTCCGTCCAGGTATGTGGACCTCGCAGTACAGGGCGCGCGATACCGAAAGCCGACCACGCGGGTCAGAATCCGTCCGACGAACGGCCAGCAGGTCGGTGACCAACCTGCTGGCCGGAGCGAACCGGAGTGGACGCCCCGCCCGGCGGCCAGCGCCTCGCCGATCTGGCGGAGCGGGCTGTAGCCACGTCGGGGTTCAGTTGGGTCGGGCGGTAAGCGGCAGGCTGTCCTCCCATAGCTGATCCGCGCGTGCGACGTCGTAGGAGTCGTCCGATGAACGAATGGCCTGGCGCTGGTGGAAGTACGCGCCGGTGGTGTCGGCCAGTTCGGGGGCGGTCGCGAGCCAGGCCAGTGCGGCTCCGGACTCCTCGGCGGTGTAGACCTTGTCCGTCAGGAACCGGCGCACCAGGGGCTTGGCACGGGGCAGGACGTGCTTGGCGGCGAATCGGAGCGGGGCGGGAGCCGATCGTTGCAGCCCCGTGCCAAGGACCAGGCCCGGGTCGTAGGCGTTGGCGGTGACGCCGTGGGGCAGGCGGCGGGACAGGGCGTAGGTGAAGTAGATGTTGGCGAGCTTGGAGGTGCTGTAGCGGCGCTGACCGGCGACGAACGCGTTGTCGGAGGCCGCGTCGGGCCCGAGCTCGCCGTGGGCCAGTGCGGGCGCGGTGTTCCACGCGGGAACGGGCACGCCGGCCTTTTGCGCGGGGTCATGGACGCCGCTGGCCACCACGACCACCCGTGCGGGTGCCCGCAGAGCCGGGAGCAGCTCGTTGACGAGCAGGAAGTGGCCGAGGTGGTTGACCCCGAACGTGGATTCGAAGCCGTCGGCGGTCCGGGTCTGCTTGGTCCCGGCCTGCACGCCCGCGTTGCACACCAGCGCCTGCAGCGGGGGGACCGTACCCGCGGCCACTCGGTCGGCCAGCTCGGCGGCGAACGCTCGGACCGAGGTCAGGGACGCGAGGTCGAGCGACATCGCCTCCGCCGTGTGCCCTGCGCCTGCCGTATCGGCCAGCCTGCCGGCGGCCTCGCGCGTACGGTCCGCGTTCCGGCTCGCCACGACGACGTGCCACGGCCCGTCGGTCGAGCTCACGAGTGCGGCGGCACATCCGTAACCCAGGCCCGCGTTCCCGCCGGTGATGACGATCGTGCGGGCGTTGCCCGCAGGTCGCGATGACATTGATGACTCCTTCTCCGCGTCGCCGGGTGGCGGAACATCTCGACGGGACAGTGGTGAGGTCATGCCTTGATCAGTTGCTCGCTCAGCTCCCAGAGGCGCTGTGCGGACCGCGGGTCGATGGAATGCGGCACGACGTTCTGTGAGCGGATCAGGTCGGCGGCCTGGACACCCGGATCGGGGGCGTCGTCCAGCGGCGAGATGTCGTTGTCCTTGAGGTAGACGCCGCCGATGTCGGCGAGCAGGGGACTCGTCGCCCCGAAGACGATGGTGGCGGCTCCCTGTTGCGGTGTCTTCTTCCCGCTCCCGGGGTCGATGATCGGCCGGCCGGACTCGTCGACCAGCCCCACGGCCCGTTGCATGGCCTGCACCTGGTCGGCGGGCATCGAGTTGCCCAGGTTCGTACCGACGATGACGCCCGGGTGTGCGGCGTAGCCGTGGATCCCGTCCTCGGCCCACCGGCGGTCCAGTTCGACGGCGAACAGGACATTGGCGGTCTTGGACTGGGCATAGGCGAGGTGGCCGTCATAGCCGGTGGCGAAGTGCGGGTCGTCCCAGCGGATGTCGCAGATGCGCGTGGCGCCCGAGGTCGTGTTGACCACGCGGGCGCCGTGGGCCGAGCGCAGTGCGGGCAGCAGGCCCAGGGTCAGCTGGAAGTGGCCGAGGTGGTTGGTCGCGAACTGCGCTTCGTAGCCGCGTGCGTCCAGAGTCCGCTCGGCGGGTGCCATGATCCCGGCGTTGTTGAGCAGGATGTGGAGCGGACGGCCGGAGTCCAGGTAGCGGGTGGCGAAGGCGTCGATCGAGGCTGGGTCCAGCAGGTCGAGTCGGCCGATCTCGACGCGCTCGATGCCGGCGAGGGCCGGTGCCGAGCGATCCGGGTGGCGCGAGCCGACGGTGACCGAGGCGCCCGCCCTGGCCAGCGCACGGGTGGCTTCCAAGCCGAGCCCGACGTGGCCGCCGGTGACGATGACGTTCTTGCCGGACAGGTCGATACCTGCGAGGACGTCACCGGTGGTCGAGGCCGCGGTGAAACCGGATCCAATGGGGTGCTGCTTGTGTGTCATGCCCTCAGCCTGGGCCCAGGTAAGCAGACTCTGAATAATTGATAGTGCGTATTTCTTGTGCGAGAGTACGAACGTGGCCGGTGATCAACTATCCGAGGTCTTCGACCTCGTCGAAATTCGCGGGCTGGTGTCGGGCGGGTTCGCGGCACGAGGCCCGTGGGTGGCGCGCGCCCCGGTCGAGGACCCGCTGAAGTTCATCGCGATGGTGCACGGCCGGGCCCGGCTGACCACCGACGGCATCGACGGGCCGATCGAACTGGAGCCGGGCGACGTCGCCATCCTGAACAACCGGTCCCGGCTCGAACAGGAGGGCGGCACCGGCGACGGACCGCGCCGGGAGATCGTGCCCGAGGAGACCTTCACGCGGCTCGCCGGCGCCGACCGCGGCACCGACGACGTCGTCATCGGCATCGCGGTCGATCTCAACCCGGCGGGCCGGGCACTGCTGCTGCAGGCACTCCCGCCGGTCGGGCACGTCCGGGCATCCGCCGCCACCGCGACCAACCTGCGCGATGGTCTCGACCGGCTGTTCGATGAGGTCACCGCAGATCGGATCGGCTCGAGATTCGCGGTCCGGCAGTACGGCCAGCTCCTGCTGCTCGAAGTCCTGCGCGCGTACATCGACCAATCCGAACTTCCCCCGGGATGGCTACGGCTGTTGACCGACGAGCGGTTGCGCCCAGCGCTCGACCTCATGCACGCCGCACCCGAAAGGCCCTGGAGCCTGCCTGAGCTGGCACGCGCCGCGACGATGTCACGAACGTCCTTCGCCGAACGCTTCCGGACGGTGTCCGGCCAACCGCCGCTGACCTACCTCAACCGCTGGCGGATGCTCCTGGCCCAACGCGCTCTCCGCGACCGGGACGTCCGCATCGCGTCGCTGGCCTCCGACCTGGGCTACGCGTCCGAGAGCGCCTTCAGCACCGCGTTCAAACGAGAGGTGGGAGAGTCACCCCTGCGCTACCGGCACCGGGTCCGCGATGAATCAACCGCCCGAACCAGACTGGCGCAGGTCTGACCTTTCAAGACCCGCCGCTGCCCTCGCCGTCTTGTGGTTCATGGCTGGGGAGCCGGTTGTGACGCCCTTCGGGCGTAAGCGAGTCGTCGGGGTCGCCGTGCGGGCGGCCCGGGGCCGGGCCGCCCGCGACGGCGACACCGGTACTACCGGCCCCGGCCCGGCCCTTGTGCGGCCAGCGCTCGCGCGAGGTCGGCCAGCTCGGCGCCGTCCGCGCGGCGCGGCGCGCTCCTCCTGGTGCTCGGCGTCCTGGCGCGCTCCTCCTGGTGCTCGGCGTCCTGGCGCGCGTCGTCATCGGCATGGGACCGAGGCTGCCCGCCGGCCACCCGGCGGCGCGCTGGAACGTCGTTCTATGGTGAACGTTCAAGGCGCCGCGATCATGGGCATGACCAGGGGATACGTGGTCAGGAGCCGTCGCCCGCGCCCTCTTGGCCCACAGGTGGCCCTGTACCGAGTGCCCCAGCCGCCGCGCCACCTCGCTTGTGACTCATCAGAAGCGGCCACACAGACCTTCTGACACTGGCAAGCATGGCAGCCCGGAGCCACGCGAGGGCTAGCAGCCCGCTGCCCCGATCAAAGCCGCATCTGTCCGCCCAACCCCACGGCCCGCCCCACCAAAAACCTTCACCACAGACCCGGATGACATCCCCCGAATGGTGAGGCCTTGGGAACGCGATCGTCGATAGTGTGGCCGACATGGCCATCGCCCGCATGCCCCTCATCGTTATCGACTGTCCCGATCCTGGTGCGCTCGCCAGATTCTACGGCGCGATGCTGGATTGGAAGATCGACGTCTCCGTCGACCGGGCAGCGGCTTGCGCCGAGTTCGGTCAGTGCATTTCCTTCCACAAGGTGGATGGTTATACGCCACCAGCGTGGCCGACCCAGGAGCGGCCCCAGCAAATGCACCTCGATGTGATCGTTGACGACCTCGATGCCGCTGAGGGGGCAGTGATCGACCTCGGCGCGACCAAACACCCGGAGCAGCCCGGCACGTCTTACCGGGTCTTCCTGGACCCGGCAGGCCACCCCTTCTGTCTTTGCCTGCTCTGATCCCAACACCGCCACGAGGGACGTGACCCGGGGCCGAGCGTGCGCGCGGCGGCCCGCCAGGCCGGTGGTGGTGGCCGCTGACGGCCAGCTACTCGCCCAGCACCTCCTCCAGCCGGGCGGGGAGGGACCGGAGATGCTCCTTGCCGCCCTTGAGGGTGATGCGCGCACGGCGTTGTTGCCCGTCGTGCTCGTCCAGGTCGGCCAGGTCGGCCAGGTCGGCCAGGTCGGCCAGGTCCAGGGTGCGTGCCTCGGAGGCGCGGATGCCCAGGCCGGCCAGCAGGTAGACCGGCGCGCAGCGCGTACAGCACCCGGTTGGCCCGCCGCAGCGAGTCCGGCCGCGCGGCTAGCGCGGCGTCGGCGTCGGCGACCATCCGGTCGGCGGCGCGCAACAGCGCCCGGGTCTGCGGCTTGGCCAGCGCGCCGGTCTTGCCACCGTCCGAGCGCGGCGGCTTGGTCGCGCGGCGGACCGCCAGCGGGTCGCGCGGACCGTCGCCGCCGGCCGCGGCCAGAAAGTCCAGCCACTCGGCCAGGTCGAGGGCGTAGGCGACGCGGGTGTGGGCCGAGGAGTAGGGCCGCAGCCAGCCCGCCACCAGCCACGTCAGCTCCGACCCGGCGCTGTCGCCGGCCTTGGCGAGCACCGCGGTGACCGGGACGCTGTTCAGCGGACCGCGCCGCCTGGGCCCCGCCGACGGGGACGCCGGCCCTGTTGGTCGCCGTGGCGGCCGCCGGGCCGAGGACTCGACGACGCCGCCCTCCAGCACGTCCGGACCCCGGGCGGGTCGCCGCCCGGGCCGTCAGCCGGGACCGCGCCGGGCTGAGCATCGGGCGTGGCCTCGCTGCTCTCCGCTCCAGCTGCGGAGAGCAGCGGCGCGGGGGAGAGGACGCCGGAGTGTTCGCTGGTCACCACAGCTCCGGCACCAGTTCGCCGACCTCGATGACGGTCATGGCCACCAACTCGCCGGGGAAGAGCCGGGCCATGTCGAACGCCCTGGACACCGCGTCAGTGCCAGCGGCGGTGGCCATGAGCAGGCTGGGGGCGGCCATCGTGAAGGACAGACGCAGCCGGGCCGGGCCCGCCGCGCTGACGCCGACATCGTCCTGCAACCGCAGCATGTCGTGGAGCCGATCGCGGATGGTCCAGAGCGCCTCGGGGGCAGGGCCGTCGTAGTCGACGTTGAGCCAGGCGGTGTCGTGCACCGCGGCGGTTACGTCGACGTGCCAGGTCCGCTGCACCGGCTCACCGCGCTCGTCCCTGGGGCCCGGCTCCCGATCTTGAGTCGTCACCCCGATTCTGACCGACCCCGTAACGACGGGCCCTCCAGTTGCCAACGGCGAGTCCAGCACGGCCCCATCGGGGTCCTAGCACGCCCTCACCAGCGTCCCGCCCGGCGTACCCCCGGCCCGTCACCACCGCCCGCGCTCGGTGCTGCCGCTGACCGTATCCGGTCGCCGTCGAGCAGTCCGGCGCGTGCCACGCTGTGGGGACGGCGCAGGCGAAAGGCCACGCTCAGCTCCCCGCCGGCGCCTCCTCCATAAGAAAGAGAAGATGACAACGCGAAGACGTCGATTCGTGCGGGTATCGGCCGTGGTGGCGGCGACGGCATTGACGGCGTCGGGGTTATCGGGGGTGTCGAACGCGACCGGCGCCGGGATATGGAACTGCTCCCCGGGAAACGGCTTCACCTACGCCTGCACGACGATCACCTCGGCTCCAGCATCGGGCGTTCAGGTGCTCGACCGTGACTTCAACGTCGTGGTGACGCTGCACAACGGCGACAATGTCGCGATCGACAGTTGGGGAAAGGACACCTCCGGCCTATGCGGCGTCGGCGGCGACCCCTACGTCTGATGGGTCGTCTGGAACAACGGAGGGGAGCGCTCCGGTTTCATCGGTGACTACTACTTGAACACCGGGCCGGTGTCGAACTGGAACGGCTACCCTGACCCGCGCGGGGGGACTCTGGGCGACTTCGGCCATTACCTCGGCACCTGCGACGTCATCGCTATGAGCCAGGCACCGGCCCACTGAACAGGCACGCCATCACGACGGTCCGTCTCGGCGATCTCGGCGACAAACGACCGATCCGCGGTGCTCACCACCGCCGCGGGCGCCGCCCTCGGATTCGGCCGCCCGCGAGTGGCTGCGCTGGGACGGCACCGCCGACCGCGCCGCACTCATCGACCAGGCGCACCCTGCCGGCGCCAAGTCTGTGAGCCGGCGTCCGCCGGAGTTCACCGACAGCGCGGACGGGGCACTCCGATGGATGATCAACCCGGTCACTCGGCGGGCGCAGCGCCGGGTCGTGCGGTGAGGCTTCCAGCGAGGGCGTCCAGGCCTGCCTTGATCCGGTCGAGGGGCATGCCGCGCGTCCGGCGCTGGTGGAGGAACAGGTTTGCGGCGAGGGGGGCGAGGAGGGCATCGGCCAGGTAGGCGGCGTCGGTGTCCGGGCGGATCTCGCGGAGCAGCATCGCCAGATGCCGGTGGTAGAGGCCGTACGAACCGTCGCGGAAGCGGGCGTCCGGCGGGTCGGACTCGGCCATCAGCAATAGGTCGGCCTGAGCCTCGGTGCGGTCGGCCAGGGCGTGCAGGAAGGCGCGGACGCGCTGGGAAGGCGCGGCGCCCGGGCCGAGCGGCGGAGGGCCCTGGATGAAGGCGGCCTGGAAGTCGCGCTCGCGGTCGTCGATCACGGCGTAGACGAGGCGTGCCCGGTCGCCGAACCGGCGGTACACCGTGCCGACGCCGACCCCGGCGGCCCGCGCGACCTCGTCCATGGAGACGGCCTCGGCCCCGCGGGTGGCGATCACCTCCGCGGCGGCGCGCAGGATGCGGCGGCGGTTGTGCGCGGCGTCCGCGCGCTCGGCGGGCGGACGCCCGACGACGGGCAGCTCCCGCATCCAGCCCCCTCTCGGCACGGCTTACCAGCGTAACGGGTTTGTATCCGGAAACCTCTCCGGTTAAGCTCGGTAAGCGGAAGTTTCTCCGATTAGTGGCGAGGAGTCGGGATGACGGCGGTTCTGGCGGGGCGGGCGGCCCGGGTGACGGACGGCGGACGCGGCATCGGCGCGGCGATCGCGCGGCGACTGGTGCGACACGGCGCGGGCGTCGCGGTGACCTATGTGCGGGCTCCGGAACTTGCCGCTGGCGTCGTCGGTGAGATCGAGGCGGCGGGCGGGCGGGGGCCGGCGATCGCCGCCGACCCCGACGCCGCCGACCCCGCGGCGGTCGACCGGACGGCGGCCGAGCTGAGGCGGTTCAACATCCTGGTCAACAACGCCGGGATCGCGCCCTACGGGCGGCTGGAGGAGGTGTCGCTCGCCGAGCTTGACCTGACCCTGGCGATTCACGTGCGGGCGGCCTTCGTGGCGGCGGCCCGGCACCTCGGGCGGGGCGGGCGTGTCATCACGATCGGCAGCAGCCTCGCCGAGCGCGTCCCCTACCCCGGCTGGACGCTGTACGCGATGAGCAAGTCGGCGCTCACCGGGCTCACCCGGGGCCTGGCCCGCGATCTCAAGCCGCGCGGGATCACCGCGAACGTGGTGCAGCCGGGCTCGACCGACACCGAGATGAACCCCGCCGGCTCCCCGGACGCCGAGTTCGAGCGCGGGTTCACGGCACTCGGTCGGTACGGGCGCGCGGAGGAGACCGCCGCGATGGTGGCGCATCTGGCGGGCCCGGGCGGGGACTGTGTCACCGGTGCGGCGATCGCCGTGGACGGGGGGTACGCAGCCTGATGGCCTGGATCTTCTTGCTGATCGCGGGGTTGACGGAGCTGGTGTGGGCGGCGGCGCTGAAGCAGTCGGACGGCCTGACGCGCCTCTGGCCGACTGTCATCGGACTCTCGGTGGCGCTGCTCAGCGTCGTCGTGCTGTCGCTGGCGCTTCGGACGCTGCCGGTCGGGACGGCGTATGCGGTGTTCGTCGGCCTCGGGGCCCTCGGCGTCGCGCTCGTCGGCATGGTCGCGTTCGGTGAGAGCGCGTCGCCGGCCCGGCTGGCGTTCCTCGCTCTGATCGTCGTCGGCGTGATCGGCCTGCAAGTGTTGGAGCGCTCTTAAGATGCGAGGGGCTGTCCGACTTTTTACTGGAGGGCGGCGAAGTATTCGGTGAACGCGGTGCGGCCCTCGCCGGCCTCTACTCCTGGCGGCCTCGAATGTGTTCCTCGGCCCGGATGCGCGCCTCAGTTCTCCGAAAGTCCATGGCGGGCATGTTCACCCACGCCAGCCCGGCCACCGACCAGAGGGCGGCGGCGGCCCCCAGGAGACGCGCCAGCTGATACTGGGGGCTGGCCAGCGCGAGCGCGGCGACGAGCAGCACGGCCAGCAGCGCCAGCCACCGTCTGCGGCGTCGCCGGGTCTCGGCTTGCACGTCGTCGGGCAGCTCCGTCCTCGCCATAGGTCCCCCTTGTCCGCCTCTTGGACGAAGACATCCATCTTGAGCGATCGGGTTACGAGACGGCCGGATCCGGCCACGGCCTTCCTGCCCGGTTCGTCAGTTCTGAGGTCCGGTCTCGGCTGGGCCTGGCGACGTCGTCGGGTCCCATCGGACGCGGTCGCCGCGTCTGGGGCGGTGACCGCTGCCGCCACGGCGCCGTCGAGGAAGACGGGCATCAGCACGACGCTGCTGGCGTCGGTCTCGGTCAGCTAGTCGGTGGTGCCCGCGGGCTGCGCCGCTACAGCGCGCGGCGAAGCCGCTGTCGGGCGGGAACCGCTCTTCGCCGCCGGGTGGTTGCTCGGCGTCCACGGCCAGTGCCTTCAGGCGGCGGGGAGCAGGCCAGGATGCTCGCGGCGCACGGGGCGACGAGGGCGGTGCACCGGCGGCGCGTCAGGGGCGTCCGCCGGTCCTTCGTCAGAGTCCCGGGCCCGGATGTATCCGAAGGCGCGTTCGGAGCGCAACGACGGCATGCTTCGCCGAAGCGACCTCTCCGCGCTCAACAGCCGTCGGTCAGGCGGCGCCGAGGTGGTAGCCGGTTGCGAAGGAGCGGTCCCGGCCGACGACGCCGGCGTGGTCGGCCCACCGGCTCTCGGCCGCGTCGCGGGTGGTGAGCAGCACGGTCGTACCGGCCGCGGACAGGCGCCGCAGCGTCGCCCAGACCTGCTGGACCGTTCCACTATCCAGGCCGGACGTGGGCTCGTCCAGGAACAGCACGTCCGAGCGGTCCACCATCGCCAGCGACAGGTCGAGCAGTCGCCGCTCACCGGCCGTCAGCCGCTCGAACCGCACCCCGGCGACCCTCTCCAGGCCGGTCAGCGCGAGCGCCTCGTCCGCCGTCAGCGGATCCAGCGTCCAGCGGCGCCAGCCTTCGATGATCTCGGTGACGGTGAGGCCGGGAAAGAGCCCGCCGTCCCGCCACACCGTGCCGATCCGCAGCCCGCCCCGCTCGGCGTAGGGATCGGCGCCCCGGAGCCGAACACGTCCGCCGGAGGGCCGCCGGAGTCCGGCCAGCGCCTCCAGCAACAGCGTCTTGCCCGCACCCGGGCGGCCGAGCAACGCGTGAATCCCGCCTTCCGGCACCGCCAACGACAAGCCCCCGGCCGCCCGGCCGTCGCAGCCGACGCGCAGGTCGCGTGCCTCGACGACGATTGTGCTCATCCTCGTTCCCCTCACACCGTGCGGAGCCCGGCCGTCCCGGAGTGCCCGCGTGGTACGAGGCTATGGAGGTGACCCGCCGGTAGGCGGCTGAGCTGGGCGGCCGTTCGCATTCCGTAAGATCATCCGGACTTCGCCCGGCCGTCCATGAGTCGACCTCATGGGAAGGTCGGCGCCGTCGGCATGGGCATGATCTATGAGGCGCGCGGAGAGGCCCCTCCTCCCTGCCTTCGCAGAAGCCGCCAACCGGGCATCCTGACGCCAGCAGACGACCCTTGGCTCGTGCGCATCGCCCGCCGTCGTGCAGGTCACGGCCGAAGGGGGCATCGGCAGAGACTCAAGGTCCTGACCGTCGTCCAAGCCGGCGACGTGGCCGTCCTGGGTCGTGGCGTCCGCCGGTGATCGGTGGGGGCCACGAACCGGGTGGACGGCAGCGCTTCCGCCCACGTGGGAAAGCCGGCTGGGAAGCTCGGTCCGGAGTGGCCGGAGGCGGGCGGTGGCCTCCGCTGCCGGGGTCACTTGCGGCGGATGGTGCGGACGCCCCCGCCCGGCCGCCAGCTCTGGATGACGAGCTCGTCGTCCTCGACCGACGTCAGCACGGCCTCCCGCAGGTCGAGCCGGAACGCGTGGAAGTCGCCGGGCGGCTCGTCGCCGGTGGTGTAGGCCTTCTTCTCCTCCGGGTCGGTGATCTCGATCGCCACGCCGGCGACCTTGGCGTCGCCGCCGTGCTCGGGGTCGGCCGGATGCGCGTGGATCGCGCAGCGGCCGTCCCGTTGCAGGTCGTGGGCCTTCACCGCGTGCAGCATCGAGCCGAACGACAGGTCCGCGCCCTGGAAGTCGACCTCCGAGCCGCTCACCCGCGGCGAGCCGTCGCTGCGCAGCGTCGCCAGGACGTGCGTCTTCTGGGCTTCGAACCGGGCCCGCACCGTCGCGGCGAGATCGGCCGCCTCCTCTTCGAATTGCCTCCATGTCGCCATGCGGACAGTGTGCCCGCCGGCACCGACATTCCAAGCGGTCAGCCGCTGATCTCCTGCAGCGCCCAGCTGTTGCCGTCGGGGTCCTGGAAGTACGCGTAGGAGACGGTGGGCTTCCCGGGCGCGGACATCTCGTCGACTTCGCTGATCTCCAGTCCGCGCTTGACGAGCTCCTCCCGGACGGAGTGGATGTCGGAGACCACCAGATGCAGGTTCTGGATCGAGCCGGGTGCGGTGCCGACCCACCCCTCACCGAAGCCGATCGAGCAGGCGGAACCGGGCGGCGTCACCTGCACGATCCGGAGGCCGTCGGCGGGGCTGATGTCGTGGTCCAGCTCGAAGCCCAGCTTTTCGGTGTAGAAGGCGATCGAACCGTCCGTGTCTGACACGGGGATCGGTACCAGCTCGAGCTTGAACTCCACGGCAGGGCGTCCTTTCGCTTATGCGGTCTCTCGGGCTTCTGTATGCGCGATCCGCGCACCCGAAATGGCGCCATTCCAGCAAATCACGGCATCTCGGGGCTGTCATGCGAACGCCCATTCCGCCCCATTCCGGGCAGTCGGGTGACGTGTCTGGGGACGGTGAACATGCCCGAGCGGTCGTAGGCAACGGTCGTGCGGCCGTCCGGCGGCTGCCGGACCCGTCGGTGCGCGCGAGGAATTTTGTTAACGAAACTAATGAGTTATCCTCGCCGACGGCGAGCCGCCGGTCGCCGCCCGAGGCGGCAGTGAACCTGCGAAAGACCGATGAGACGTGGGAGCGGGCGCGGGCCTGTCTCGTGACGCCTGCTGCGAGACAGGCCGAGGGCGTGAGCGAAGGGGACGTGGTGGCGGACACGCGGAAGGCGATGGCCGACGTGAGGCGGGAACGCATCTTCACATTCCCGTTCGTCCTCCTCATGGCGGCCAACGGACTGCTGCGAACCGGTACCCAGATGCTCATCGCGCTGGTGCCGCTGTACACGCTCGACCAGGGGGCGTCGCCTGCGGTGGCGGGGCTGACCACCACCTTCTACATGATGGCCGCGGTGATGTTGCGGCCGCTGTCGGGGAGCCTGGTCGACGACCGCGGGCGGTACGCGGTCATGGTGGTGGGCTCCGTGCTGTACTGCGCCGCGTCCGGCCTGTACGTACTGGCGCTGCCGGTCTGGGCGCTGCTGGCCGCACGGGCGTTGCAGGGCGTCGGGTTCTCCCTCAACGGCACCGCCGTGATGACCCTGGCCACCGACCTCATTCCGGAACGACGGATGTCGGAAGGCATCGGCTACCTCGGCGTGGAGCAGACCGTGGCCCAGCTGCTCGGGCCGTGGCTGGCCCTGGAGTTGCGCAGTGCCTGCGGGTACCGGTGGGCGTTCGCCGTGGCGTTCGGCTGCGGCCTGGTCAACGTGCTGCTCCGCATCCCGCTCCGCTCCGCCGCCGCCCGGGTGGACGCGCGGCGGGTGGCGGCCGCTCCGCGGCGCGATGCCGAGGACGCCGGCCCGGCGAAGCGAGGCGCCCAGCCGTCCCGGCCGCTGTGGACCCGCATTGTCGACCGGGACGCCTGGCGGCCCGCGTCGGTGATGTTCCTGCTGATGTTCGGCACCGCCGGCATCAACACCTTCATGGCCGCCTACGCCCTCGGACGCGGCATCGGCAACTCCGGCCTGTTCTTCGTGGCCAGCGGCCTGATGCTCGCGGTGTCCAGGCTGACGGCCGGACGCATCGAGCGGCGGTGGGGGACGGTGTGGGTCCTCGCTCCCGGTATCGCGCTGCTCGTCCTCGGCCAGGTCGGCGTCTGGTGGTGCCCGAACCTGCTCGTGCTGATGCTCGCGGGCGCGTCGTACGGGCTGGGGATGGGGGCCGCCCAGCCGACGTTGAACGCCCTGGCCGTCCTGGTGGCCGGCAGGGAGCGGCGCGGGCGGGCCAACTCGACGTTCTTCATGGCGATGTACCTGTCCCAGGCGGTCGGTGCCGTGGGCCTGGGCGCCGTCGCGGGTGTGGTCGGGACCGGTCGGGTCTTCCTGGTCGCCGCCGCCCTGACGGCCACGTCGCTCGCGCTGTACCTCACGTTCAGGGCGCGAAGCCGCCTGGCGTAGCGCCGGCGGCCCCTGCGGGCAGGCGGCCCCGTGCGGGGCGACCGCCCGTGGGCTCGGCCCCATTGTCTAACAATCCCCGATGAACCCTTGGCTGGCTTGTTGGACAATCCTCTGTCTTCCTGCTGAATCCTTGCTGGGAGGTGTCCGGCATGTTACGTTCCTCGCATCGCTTGTCGGACAATCCGGCTGGGGTCAGGGAGGGGAACGATGTCGACCAACCCACATGCGGAGGCCCTCCGCTTCGATAACGTCACGCTGCGGTTCCCCGGCGCGCGCCGGCCGGCGATCGAGGACGTCTCGCTCCAGGTCGGCCGCGGCAAGTTCGTCGCGGTGATCGGGCCGTCCGGCTGCGGCAAGAGCACGATCCTCAACCTGGCCGCCGGACTGCTCGCCCCCACCAAGGGCGAGGTCCACTTCGCCGGCGAGCGCGTCAACGCCGTGAACTCCGCGGCCGCGTACGTCACCCAGCAGGCCAACCTGCTCCCGTGGCTGAGCGTGCGGGCCAACATCGGGCTCGCCCTGAAGTTCCGCAAGGTGCCGAAGGCGGAGCGCGACGAGCGCATCGACCACTGGGTGAAGCTCGTCGGGCTCACCGGCTTCGAGGACCACTACCCCCGCGAGCTGTCCGGCGGCATGCAGAAGCGCGTCTCCATCGCCCGGGCGCTCATCTACGACCCGTCCATCGTGCTGATGGACGAACCGTTCGGCCCGCTGGACGCCATCACCCGGCTGAAGCTCCAGCAGGACCTGCTCAACCTCTGGGAGGAGCAGAACGGGACGCTCGTCTTCGTCACCCACGACCTCAACGAGGCGATCTACCTCGCCGACGAGGTCGTCGTCATGTCCAGCGGCCCCGGCACGGTCCGGCGGGTCCTGGAGGTGCCGTTCGAGCGGCCCCGCAGCATCGGCTCCCTCGTGGAGTCGCCCGAGTTCGCGGAGCTCTACAACGACCTGTGGAGCCTCTTCAAGTCCGAGCTGCACATGTCCGACGCCACCGCGTAGAGACCGAGGTTCAACGTTGATAACGATCACCGAGACGATCCCCGTCCCGAGCCCGCGCGAACGGGTGTGGGAGGTGATCTCCAGCCCCGCGGACGTCGTGTCCTGCATCGCCGGGGCCGAGCTCGGCGAGGAGCACGAGGACGGCTCCTTCGACGGGACGCTCGTCGTCAAGTTCGGTGCGGTCCGGGTCCGGTTCGGCGCCCGCGTGCACCTGGAGCTGGACGAGGCGGAGTTCGCGGGACGGCTCACCGCCCGCGGCAAGGACGGCCAGGCGGCGACCCGCTTCACCGCCGAGGCGGGCTTCCGCGTCGTCGAGGACGGGACCGGCTCGAAGGTCGCCATGGACGGCGAGGTCCGGCTGACCGGAAAGCTCACCTCGCTGATCGAGGCGGGCGCGGGAGTCGTGGTCTCCCGCATGACCAAGGACTTCTCGGCGCGGCTGGTCGGGCTGTGCGCCGGGCCCGCCGAGCCGGAGACCCCGGCCGCGGCGGCGGCCTCGGCGGCGGTGGCGCCGGAGAGGCCGGCCACCTTGGCCGCCCGCATTCGCGCCTGGTGGGCGGCGCTGTGGAACAGGCGTTCGGAACGGACCAGTGAAGGAGGTACGGCGTGACCAGGCTCAACGGGGTCATCCGGGCACTGGAGGCGGGGGAGCACGCGTTCGCGTCCTTCGCGCCGCCGGACCCGGCGGCCGCCCTGGAGTTCAGCACCGCGAGGTACGACGGGCTGATCTTCGAGATGGAGCACAAGCCCTGGGACGTCGTCGGCCTCAAGGACAGCCTCCAGTACCTGCTCAACCGCAGGCAGATCGCGGCGGCGGGCGACGTCGCCCCGGCGGTGACCCCGCTGGTGCGGATCCCCACCAACGGTGCCGAGAAGGGGCAGTGGCATGCCAAGCAGGCCCTTGACCTGGGCGCCTACGGCATCGTCTGGCCGCACATCTCCACGGTGGAGGAGGCCTACAACGCCGTCGCCGCCTGCCGCTACCCGCGGCTGCCGGACGCGGACCGCTACGAGCCGGCGGGCGTGCGCGGCGACAGCCCCGCGGCGGCCGCCCGCTACTGGGGCCTGACGAACGACGAGTACTACGCGAGAAGCGGGGTCTGGCCGCTGGACCCGGACGGGGAGATCCTCGTCGCCCTCATGATCGAGGACCAGCTCGGCATCCGGAACCTGCCGGACATCCTCGACCGGGTCCCCGGTATCGGGCTGGTGATCGTCGGCGAGGGCGACATGAGCCAGGAGCTCGGCATCCCCCGCCAGTACGAGCACCCGAAGCTCCTCGAATGCAAGCGCCGCGTCCTCGACGTCTGCGGCGAGCGCGGCGTCGCCGTCGGCCACCCGCACGTGACGGCGGGGAACGTCGAGCAGGTCGTCAAGGACGGCTACCGCTTCCTGATGACCCTTCCCGTGCGCTCGTACCCGGGGCTCGACCGGGGCCGCGAGCTGACCGGCCGCGCCTGAGGAGGACTTTGATGATCATCGACTGCCACGGCCATTTCACCACCGCTCCGAAGGCCCTCGGCGCGTGGCGGGAGCGGCAGATCAAGGCGTTCGGCGAGGGCGTCCGGGTGAGCCCGGACGAGCTGGAGATCAGCGACGACGAGATCCGCGCGGCCATCGAGGACGGCCAGCTCAAGCTGCAGACCGAGCGCGGAACCGATCTGACGGTCTTCTCGCCGGGCGCGGGCAAGATGGCCCACCACTACGGCGACGAGCGCACCAGCCTCGACTGGTCCCGCGTCGCCAACGACCTGGTCGCCCGCGTCTGCGGCCTGTTCCCCGACCGGTTCGTGGGCGCCTGCCAGCTCCCGCAGTCTCCCGGAGACGGCCTCGAGACCTCGATCCGCAACTCGGCCGCGGAGCTGGAGCGCTGCGTCGAGGAACTCGGCTTCGTCGGCTGCCTGCTCAACCCCGACCCGTCGGACGGCTTCTACCAGGCGCCGCCGCTGACCGACAAGGTCTACTACCCGCTCTACGAGAAGATGGTCGAGCTCGACGTCCCGGCGATGATCCACGTGGCGATGTCGCGCAACGACGCCCTGCAAGGGACCTGCGCGCACTACCTCGCCGGCGACACCGCCGCCTTCATGCAGCTGTGCACGTCCGACCTGTTCAAGGACTTCCCCGAGCTGCGCCTCGTGATCCCGCACGGCGGCGGCGCGGTGCCCTACCACTGGGGGCGCTACCGGGGGTTCATGCAGGACAAGGGCCTGCCGCCGCTGGAGGAGGCGGTGCTCGGCAACGTCTTCTTCGACACCTGCGTCTACCACCGCCGCGGCCTGGAACTGCTCCTCGACGTGATTCCGGCGAAGAACGTGCTGTTCGCCTCGGAGATGATCGGCGCCGTGCGCGGCGTGGACCCCGAGACCGGCCGCAACTTCGACGACGTCAAGTTCCTGCTCGACGGCATCGACCTGACCGATGAGGACCGCGACGCGGTGTACGGCGGCAACGCGCTGCGCGTCTTCAGCCGGCTGAACACCAGGGGGGTCACCAAGTGAAGGCCTACGAGGCCATGGCCGAGGCGTTCGTCCAGGAAGGCACGACCGACGTCTTCGGCATGATGGGCGACGCCAACATGCACTGGATGGACGCGCTGGCCAAGCGGAACGTGCGCCTGTACGAGGTGCGGCACGAGGGCTCCGGCCTCGGCATGGCCGACGGCTGGGCGCGCGCGGCGGGACGGCCGGGCGTCGTCACCACCACCAGCGGCCCGGGTGTCTCGCAGCTCGCCACGTCCATGCTGTGCGCGAGCCGCGCCGGCACGCCGCTGGTCGCGTTCTGCGGCGAGACGCCGTGGGGCGACGAGGGCGCCGTGCAGTACCTCGACCAGCGCCGGTTCGCCGCCGCGATCGAGTGCGGCTTCGTCCACCTGTCGAAGGCCGACCAGGCCGAGGAGGCCGTGCAGCGCGCCTTCTACCTCGCCCGCACCGAGAACCGGCCGATCATGCTGAGCGCCCCGTTCGACGTGCAGACCCAGGACTACGAGCCCGGCGACTACGTCCCGTCGCACGAGCTGCTCGTGCCGTCCCGGACGCTGCCCGACCCGGCCCGCATCGAAGCGGCCCGCGAGCTGATCGAGGGCAGCAAGCGCGTCGTCGTCATCGCCGGACGGGGCGCCCGCCGCGCCGGAGCCGGCGAGGAGATCCTCGAGCTCCAGGCCAAGACCGGAGCGCTGCTGGCGACCACGCTCCAGGCCAAGAACTGGCTGTGCGACCGCACCGAGTTCCACGTCGGCCTGTCCGGGCTGTTCGGCAGCAAGCCCGCGCAGGAGCTGCTCCAGGAGGCCGACTGCGTCATCGCGGTCGGCGCGAGCCTGAACCACTACACGACCGAGCACGGCTACCTCTACCCCGAGGCCCGCTACGTGCAGATCGACTCGGCGCCGAACATCGTCATGGGCAACGGCCGGGTCGCCGACTGCTACATCCAGGCCGACGCCGTCACCGCCGTCACCGAGCTCAACCGGGCCCTCGGCGCGACCCGGCTGGAGGGCTTCCACACCGCCGAGACCCGCGGCCGGCTGACCGGCTGGCTCGAAGCCCCGATCGACTACGTCGACGAGCCCGGGCGGATCGACCCCCGCGAGGCCGTCAAGGTGCTCGACGCGGCGATGCCCCGCGAGTTCGACCTGGTACTCGGCAGCGGCCACCAGACCGACTTCGGCACGATGCTGTTCCAGCGGTCCCGCCAGGTGACGTCCAACTACGGCATGTTCGGCGCGATCGGCCAGGCCCCGCTGCTCACCATCGGCCAGATCGTGGCGACCGGACGGCCCGCCTTCGTGGTCGAGGGCGACGCGAGCTTCCTGATGCACCTGCCGGAGTTCGAGACGGCCTGCCGCTACGGCCTGCCGATGCTGGTCGTCGTCATGAACGACGAGGGCCTCGGCGCCGAGTACCACAAGCTGGGCGCCAAGGGCCTCGCCCAGGACCTGGCGGTCATCCCGAACCCCGAGCTGGGCGGGGTCGCGCAGGCACTCGGCGGCGGCGGCGCCACCGTCCGGAGCGCGGCCGAGCTGGAGGCCGCCGTCGCCGAGTACGTCGCGGACCCGCGCCCGTTCGTGATCGACGTCCGCATCTCGCGCGAGGTGCTGAGCGTCCCCTACCGGCGCCTCTGGTACGGCGAGGACGTCTGATGAGGATCGTTCTGGGCGACCACCCGCACACTCGCGCCGTCAAAGAGCTTCCCGGCCATGAGTTCATCGAGTTCAAGCCGCTGCCGCCGGCGTTCGCCAGGATGGTGCGCGCCCTGGAGTTCGACGTCTGCGAGATGGCGCTCGCGACCTACCTCCAGGCCAGGGACTACGGCGTGCCGGTCACGCTGCTCCCGGTCGTGATGATCGGCGGCACCCACCACCGCTCCCTGACCCGCCTCCCGGACGCTCCGCCGCTCTCCCCGGGCGACCTGCCGGGCCGCCGCGTCGGCGTCCGCTCCTACAGCCAGACCACCGGCCTGTGGGTGCGCGGCCTCCTGCGCGAGGAGTACGGGGTGGAGGCCGCCGACGTCACCTGGGTCACCACCGAGGAACCGCACGTCGCGCAGTACACCGAACCGCCGTACGTCGAGCGGTCGGCCGCGGAGAAGGTCGGCGACCTGCTGAAGGCGGGCGACGTGGCGGCGGCCGTGCTCGGCCCGCGCGCCGCCGGCGGCCAGGGGGCGGGCCTCGTCCCGCTGATCGAGGACGCCGAGGCGGCCGGCCGCGCCTGGGTGGAGCGTCACGGCACGATCCCGGTCAACCACGTCGTCGTCGTGCGGAACGCCGTGCTGGACGAGGACCCCGAGGCGGTCGACGCGCTCTACGCGGCACTGAAGGAGGCGACCGCCGGCGCGGAGCCGCCGGTGGCGGCCGGCTGGAGCGAGCCGCTCGCGAAGGCCCTGGAGATCGGCGGCCGGTACGCCGCCGAACAGGAACTCGTCCGCACACCGGTCGACATCGCCGAGATCGAGAGAGGAGCAGCCCGATGGTCGGACTGAGGCACCGCACCGGCGCGTACACGCGCAAGCCCGACGAGTGGACGCCGGCGCTGCTGGAGAAGGTGGCGTGGCGCCGCGAGGCCGCGGCCGAGCCGTTCCGCGGCGTGGCGACCTCGGACGGGATCCAGCGCGGCCTGTTCCCGCTGCGCGCCACCGGCCTCGACGTGAAGCCCCAGCGGCAGGCCGCCGAGGACTACCTCGCCCTGCTCGCGCCCAAGGAGCTGGCCGAGGGCCGGTTCCCGATGGACGACGTGACGTGGCGGCACTGGGCGAACGGCGCCCGCTACTTCCTGCGCCACGGGCTGTGCATGGAGGACCTGGGCGAGGCCGAGCGCCGCGCGATCATGACGATCCTGCGCCGCAGCCTCAGCCCGTACGGCTACCGGCAGGTCGTCGACCTCATGCACCTCAACCTGACGATCGGCGAGCTGCGCGGCGAGGAGCACCTGCTCAACGAGTGGATGTACTGGTTCAGCGTCTACGGCGAGCCGGAGAGCGGCGGTCCGTGGGGCTGGCAGCTGGACGGGCACCACGTGAACGTCAACTGCGTCTTCGTCGGCGACCAGATGGTGCTGACCCCGACCTTCCTCGGCGCCGAGCCGGTGATCGCCAGGTCCGGGAAGTACGCGGGGACGGCCGCGTTCCGCCGCGAGGAGGCCATCGGCCGGGCGCTGTTCACCGGGCTCACCGACGCCCAGCAGAACCGCGCGGTCCTCGCCGACGAGCTGCCGCCCGACCTGTACGCCGGGGCCTTCCGCGACAACTGGGAGCTGGACTACGCGGGCCTGCCGCTCAGTGAGCTGACCGTCGAGCAGCGGGAGACCGCCGTCGACCTCCTGGGCCTCTACGTCGGCCGGGCGGGCGAAGGCCACGCCGAGCTGCGCATGGCCGAGGTCCTCGGACAGGAGACCTTCTTCGGGTGGGCCGGAGACCCCGGCGACGTCTTCTATTACCGCCTGCACAGCCCCGTGCTCCTCGTCGAGTTCGAGCACCAGTGGGGCGTGATGTTCGACAACGACGAGCCGATGCGGCACCACATCCACACCATCGTGCGCACCCCGAACGGCAACGACTACGGCGTCGACCTGCTGCGGCAGCACCACGAACGCTTCCACAGGCACTGAAGGGCATCGAATGAAACTGGTCATCGGACGGGACGACCTGGCGCGGGCCGCGGTCGAGGCCACGGGCGCCGAGCGGCTCGCGGTGAAGCCGGTGCACAGGGCGTCCAAGAGCTTCGTGAACGACCAGGCGGTGGACCTGGCCGAGCTGGCGATCGTGACGCTGCTCCAGGCCGTCGCGCACGGCCGGCCGGTCGTGCTGCTGCCGGTCACCGCGCTCGGCCGCTACCAGCACCAGACGCTGGTGACGATGGGGGAGCTGACGGTCGGCGACATCGAGGGCCGCAGCGCGGGCGTCCGGTCGTGGAGCCAGACGACCGGCGTGTGGATGCGCGGTTTCCTGACCGAGCAGTACGGCGTGGACCTGCGCAAGGTCGCTTGGACGACCTACGAGGGCGCCCACGTCGACGGCGCGCGGGACCCCGGCTTCGTGACGCGGGCCCCCGAGGGCGCGAAGCTCCAGGCCGACTTCCTGGAAGGACGCCTCGACTTCGGGATCATGGGCAACGAGCTCCCCGACGACGACCGGATCCGCACCGCGGTCCCCGACGCGCGCGAGGCCGCGGCCGAGTGGTCGCGGGCCAACGGCTTCGCCCCGGTCAACCACGTGCTCGCCGTGACCGAGCAGGCGGCGCGGGAGCACTCCGGCGCCGTCTGCGCGGCGTACGACGCGATGCGCAAGGCCGTCGAGTCCCTCCCGCGCGGCACCGAGCCCGTCGACATGAATCCCGTCGGCTTCGCGGCGATGCGCGGCGTGGTCGCGCGGGCGGCGGCGTACGCGCTGGAGCAGGGCGTGCTGCCGCGGCCGGTGGAGTTCGACGAGCTGGTGGACGCGTCCTGCGCCGCCCTCGGCGTCCCCCCGGCCCGGCTCGGCGGCTGACCTCCCCGTTGACTTCCTAGGAGTACCGCAATGGACAAGCTGACGGTCGCCTTCGGCGACTACCCCCACGCGACGGGCCTCGACGTGCCGGGCTACGACGTCGAGCCGGTCGAGGTACGCCCGATCATCGGCGCCTACCGGCGGATGATCCGCGACCTGGAGTTCGACGTGTGCGAACTGGCGCCCGTCTCGTACCTCATGGCGGTGCAGGCCGGCGTGCCGCTCACCGCCGTCCCGGTCTTCCTCAACCGGCGGTTCCACCACGGCGACGTGCAGTGCGCCGCGAACAGCGGGATCCGCGTGCCGCGCGACCTGGAGGGCCGCCGCGTCGGCGTCCGGGCGTACACGGTGAGCACCGGCGTGTGGGTGCGCGGCATCCTCGCCGAGGAGTACGGAGTGAACGTCGGCGCGATCACCTGGGTGGTCGACGACGAGGACCACATCGAGGGCCGCGCTCCCGCCAACGTGGAGCGGGTCACCGACGGCCGCTCGCTCGGCGAGCTGCTGCGGGCCGGCGAGATCGACGCCGCGTTCTCCGGCAACGCCGGCACCGGTCGCGCCGGCGCCCCCCGCGCGGGCTGGACCGCCGCCGCAGAGCCCGAGAGCAGCAGCTCACGAAACGGCGGGGACGGCCCGTACCCGCTGTTCGCCGACGCCGAGGTCCTGGGCGTGGACCACTACGTCCGCACCGGGATCTACCCGCTGCATTCGGTCG
This sequence comes from Actinomadura sp. NTSP31, assembly GCF_041951385.1. NCBI lineage: Bacteria > Bacillati > Actinomycetota > Actinomycetes > Streptosporangiales > Thermomonosporaceae > Actinomadura > Actinomadura sp. NTSP31. The sequence goes on from NZ_JBGNUT010000004.1 coordinate 245,457, forward strand.
TGGCGCTGCGCACCGAACTCGTCGAGCGCGACCCCGAGCTGCCCACCAGGCTCTACGCCGCGCTGGCCGACGCGAAGCGGCGCCAGGTCGCCGCCGACCCCGGCTGGACCGCGCAGAAGCGCTTCGCCAAGCAGGCGGCCCAGATCGACGGCGACCCGGCCCCCTACGGCATCGACCGCAACGAGCCGACCCTCGCCGCGCTCGTCCGCTACTCCCGTGAGCAGGGCCTGCTCGACGCCGACTTCCCCGCCGACCCGAAGGCGCTGTTCGCCGCCGGCGACTACCCGGACGCCTGACCCGAAAGGAGACACCACCGTGGACGTCGTCGACGCGCACTGCCACATCATCTCCGCCGACCCGGCCGCCTACCCCAGGGCGCCGCTCGGCGGGAAGCAGTCCGACTGGGCCGCGACCCGGCCGGTGACGGCCGAGGGCATGGTGGCCCGCATGGACGAGACCGGCATCGCCCAGTCCGTCCTCGTGCAGGCCACCACGAACTACGGTTACGACAACTCGTACGTGCTGGACAGCGCGCGCAAGGAGCCGGGGCGGTTCGTCGCGGTCGGCACCTTCGACCCGCTGCGGCCCGACGCCCCGGCGGCGCTGGCGGAGGCCGTCGGCGAGGGCGGGCTCTCCGGCGTGCGGCTGTTCACGACCGGCAGCACGATGCAGACCCAGGGCGAGTGGTTCGCCGCGCCCGAGTCGTACGCGTTCTGGAAGCAGGCCGAGGCGCTGGACGTGCCCGTCTGCCTCCAGATGCGGCTCGGCCCCGCGACCGCGCAGGCGGAGGAGGTCCTCGACCGGTTCCCCGGCGTCCGGGTGCTGCTCGACCACATCGGCTACCCCGACATCGCCGCGTCCCCGGCCAAGGCGGGGGAGGAGGTCGCCGCGCTGGCCAGGCACGAGCGCCTCCACCTGAAGCTGACGCACCGGAACCTGGAGCGGCTGCGGGACGTGGGGGAGCGGGCCGTCGAGTTCCTCGAACCGGTCGTCGCCGCGTTCGGCGCGGGCCGGATCGCGTGGGGGTCGAACTGCCCGGCCGCCGAGCAGCCGCTGCCGGAGCTGCTGGCGCTCGCCGAGGACGTCCTCGCGCCCCTGCCCGAGCACGATCGGGCAGAGATCTTCGCCGGCACGGCGCGCCGCCTGTACCCCGCGCTCGGGAAGGCCGCTCACTGATCCGGACGCGGGCTCCGAGTATGGGAGCGTCCCCTACTCGGGGCGGTATCGGACCGGCGGCGGCCGGCAGGCGGAAATGAACGGATGATCACGATGGACTCCAGCGAATACGACGACGTGGCCGAGCCGGGCCGCACCTCGCAGACCCGGCAGGACCAGGCGTACGAGGGGCTGCGCTCGCTGCTGCTGTCCGGCAGCATGGCGCCGGGCACGCGGCTCACCGAGGCCGACCTGACCAGGATGTTCAACGTCTCGCGCAGCACGATGCGGGCGGTGCTGGTCAGGCTGGTGCAGGAGGGCTTCGTCACCAGCGAGGTCAACCGCGGCGTGCGCACGCGCAGCTTCACCGTCGAGGAGGCCCTCGACATCCTGGAGGCGCGCGAGACGCTGGAGTCCGCGCTCGCCGGCAAGGCCGCCGAGCGGGCCACCGACGAGGAGATCGACGCGCTGCGCCGCATCCTCGACGAGATGGCGGACTGCAAGGCCCGCGGCGACCAGGCCGCCTACTCGCAGTGCAACCGCCGGTTCCACCAGCAGGTGAAGGAGGCGGCCCACCAGCAGACGCTGGCCCGGGCGTACGACACCCTGCTGTACCCGCTCGTCATGCGGCAGTACCGCAACCTGTCCGCGCGGCATCCGCGCGGCGGGTCGCTGGAGGAGCACCAGGCCATCCTCCTGGCGATCGTGACGCGCAACCCGGACGCGGCCGTCGCCGCGATGCGCCACCACGTGGCCTCCGCCCGCCGTGCCCTGCTGCTCCAGGCCCGGGAATCGGCCATTGAAACCACCACTGATCGGGAAACGACGTGATGCGACATCCGGTGGCGACCGAGTCGGGGCCGGTGGAGGGGATCCAGAGCCGGGACCGGTCGGTGACCGTCTTCCGCGGCGTCCCCTACGCCGCCCCACCGGTCGGGGACCTGCGCTGGCGGCCGCCGCGGCCGGCCGAGCCGTGGGAGGGCGTCCGCAGGGCGCACGCCTTCGGCCCGGTCTGCCCGCAGCCGCCGAGCGGCGAGCTGGCCGGCCTCGACCTGCCGATGAGCGAGGACTGCCTCACCCTCAACGTGTGGACCGGCGCGGAGTCCCCCGACGAGAGGCGCCCGGTGCTCGTGTGGGTGCACGGCGGCGGCTTCCGACTCGGCACCGGCGCCGATCCCCGCCACGACGGCGTGAACCTCGCGCGCAAGGGCCTGGTCGTCGTCACCTTCAACTACCGGCTCGGCGCGTTCGGCTTCCTCGCCACCGCCGAGCTGAGCGAGGAGTCCGGGCACGGCGCGTCCGGCAACTACGGGCTGCTCGACTGCATCGCGGCCCTGAAGTGGGTGCGGAGCAACATCGCCGCGTTCGGCGGCGACCCGGACCGGGTGACGATCGCCGGGCAGTCGGCCGGCGCCGGGACGGTCAACTTCCTGGCGATGTCGCCGCCGGCCCGGGGCCTGTTCCAGCGGGCGATCGCGCAGAGCCACGCCCGCTACTCCCGCGACCCGGAGCTGCGCTACCTCTCGACGTCCTACCGGCTGCTGCACGACGCCGAGCAGGCGGGCGCCGACTTCGCCAAGGAGCGCGGCGCCGGGACGCTCGCCAAGCTGCGCGAGCTGCCGTGGCAGAAGCTGATGGGCGGCGGGGCCGTCGACACGGCCGTGCACACCGGCAGTTCCGGCAAGCCGCCGCTGTTCCGCCCGGTGGTGGACGGCTGGGTGCTCCCCGCCGGCTACGACGAGACCTACGGCAGGGGACTGCAGAACGACGTCCACTACCTCGCCGGCAACAACCTCGACGAGAGCGGCGCCGTGCCCGACGACATGTTCGCGGCGTACCGCTCGGAGAGCAAGCGGAGCCGCCGCCCGGGGATGCCGGCGGTGCACGTGACCCTCGAAGCCTTCGTCGCGGCGGCGCACGAGAAGTTCGGCCCGCTCGCGGCGGAGTTCCTCGCGCTCTACCCCGCCGCGACCGACCAGGAGGCCGCGCGGGCCAGCAGCGCGGCGATCCGCGACAACGCCCGCATCTCGACCTGGCTGTGGGCGGCGGACTGGTCGCGGCACGCGACCCGGCCCGTCCGCACCTACTTCTGGACGCACCGGTCCGCCGCCCCCGGCCGCGACTACCGGCGCGCCTCCCACGGCTCCGAGATCGACTTCGTCTTCGGCAACCTCGCCCCCGAGGACGCCGGATGGACCGCCGAGGACCGGGAGATCGCGGACACGATGTCCACCTACTGGGCCAACTTCGTCGCCTCGGGCGACCCGAACGGCCCCGGAGTCCCGCACTGGCCGGCCTGCACGCCGGACTCGGAGGCGGTGATGGAGGTCGGCGGCGGGTTCGGGCCGATCCCGCTCGCCGAACCGCCCCGGCTCGCGTTCTGGAAGCGCTTCTTCCAGACCCGGGACGCCTGGTGAGACGCCCGGTGACCGGACCCGACCGGACCGATCGGAACGACCGGACCAACGAGTACCTGCAGTCACGCTGCCGGACATGGTAGAGGAGGAGCGGACCATGGTAACCGCGACCAGAAGTGCGGAACGCGCGACCGAGGCGGAGACGGAGCCCGGGGGGCAGGGCGAACGGTGGCGGGGCACGGCCACCGTGGTGCTGCTGCGGGTCGCCGTGATCGCCGTCGCCGGCGTCCTCTGGCAGGTGCTGAGCGGGCCCGTCCTGCCCGAGTACGCCGTCAGCAAGCCGACGGACGTCGTCGACGCCCTGTGGACGTTCCTGCAGTCCGCGCAGGGCTGGACCGACATCAGGACGACGTCGATCGAGATCCTCGCCGGCTTCGGCATCGGGGTGGCGCTCGGAACGGTGGCGGGCCTGGTGCTCGGCTCCTTCCGCCTCGCCGGTCAGGTCCTGGAGCCGCTGATCGCCGCGGTCAACGGCATTCCCAAGATCGCGCTGGCCCCGCTGTTCCTGCTGTTCTTCGGCATCGGCATCTGGTCCAAGATCGCCATCGCGGTCACCGGCGTGGCGTTCGTCGTCTTCTACAACATCTATCTCGGCCTGCGGCTGCGGGAGCGAGAGCTCGTCGAGGTCGTCCAGGTGATGGGCGGCCGCAGGCACCACGTGCTCAGCTACGTCACCGTCCCCACGCTGGCGGCGCCGTTCTTCGCGGCGCTGAAGACCAGCGGGCCGCTCGCCATCCTCGGCGTCATCGGCGCCGAGTTCATCGCGTCCGCGGAAGGGGTCGGCCACGAGCTGTTCGTGGCCGCCAGCAACCTGGACGCGCCGAACGAGTTCGCCGGCCTCATCGTCCTCGTGGTCATGACGCTCATCCTCAACGGGATCCTGAGCTCGCTGGACGCGTACGCCCTGAGGAGGCTCGGCCTCGCCGGCCGCCGTCGCGGACGCAAGGGCTGAGGCCCGACCCCCCCGTGGACGGGCCGACCCCGACCGGCCCGCTCGCACCCACCCCACCATCACCTTGCGCGGCCCGCGGGCCGCGGCTGGGAGTCCCGTCATGCCCGAATCACACCCGACCCGCCGGACCGTCCTGGGCGCGGTGGCGGCGACCGCCGCTGCGCCCCTGCTGGCCGGCGCCCCGGCCGCCCGGGCCGCCGCCCGCCGCGGCGACCTGCTGTTCGTCAGCCCATGGAAGGGCACCCAGATCTACGGCGCCCGCTTCGACGCGGACGGCGGCACCCTGACCTCGCTCGGCCCGGTCGGCGACGCCCCGTCCAACTGGACCGCGCCGCACCCGGCCAGGCCCCTGCTGTACGTCGGCAGCAGCGAGGACGGCGGCATCGTCCACACCTACGCGATCGACCGGACGACCGGCGCCCTGACCCGGACCGGCACCGCCGTCCGCACCGACGAGGGCGGCACGGCCGGCGGCGGCATCTCCCACCTCGGCGTGGACCGGCCGTCGCGGGCGCTGCTCGTCGCCAACTTCGAGGCCGGCCTGGCCGCCTCGCTGCCGCTTCCGAAGGGCGTGCCGGGACCGCCGGTCTCGGTGGTCAGGGACACCGGCAGCGGACCGAACCCCCGCCAGAACGGCCCCCACGTCCACCACGTGACGATCGACCCGAGCGGACGCCACGCCCTGGTGGCCGACTTCGGCGCCGACCGGGTCTTCGTCCACGGCTTCGACCGCTCGACGGGCGCGATCACCCCGGGCACCGGGTCGTACGCGTCCGCCCCGGGTTCCGGGCCGCGCCGCGTCCTGTTCCACCCTCGCGGCCGGACGGCGTACGTGCTGAACGAGCTGTCGGGCGACCTGGAGACCCTCGACTGGCGCGACGGCATCCTGACGCCTCGGCAGCGCCTGGCGCTCGACTCCGACGCCTTCACCGGCACCAAGAGCGGCGCCGAGCTCGCCCTGAGCGGAGACGGCCGCTTCGTCTACGCCTCCAGCCGGGGCGAGAACGTCCTGGTGGTGTTCGCCGCCGACGAGCGGACCGGCCGGCTGAGGCTCGTCCAGCGCGTTCCCAGCGGGGGACTGAAACCGTGGAGCCTCACCCTCCACCGCGGCGGCCGGTGGCTCCTCGCCGCCAACCAGGCGAGCGGCACCGTCACGGTCTTCGCCGTGGACCGCCGGACGGGCGCCCTCACCGCCGCCGGCGACCCGGTCGCCTTCCCCGCGCCCGCATGCCTCACCTTCCTTGACGGATGACCGTACGGACCGGCCGCGGCCGCCCGGGCCTCCCCCGAGCCGCGCGACCCACCACCTGAAGAACGCCGCTTCCCACCCCCGACCCTGGTGACAGGAGATCCTCATGGCACACCGCAACACACTTCCCGGCCCCGCCGGCGGCACGTCCCCCACCCGCCGGCCCGTGCGCGTCCTCGCGCCGGCGGCCGCTCTGCTCCTCGGCTCGGCGCTGCTGAGCGCGTGCGGCGGCTCCTCGGACTCGGACGGGCTGACGTCGGTCACGGTCGGCAGCAACGGCAACATCTTCGACATGCCGCTGAAGCTGGCGGACTCCGCCGGCTACTTCAAGAAGCAGGGCCTGAAGGTCAAGTTCGTCACGACGACCGCGTCCACCGGGACCTCGGCGCTCCAGTCGGGTTCCGTCCAGTTCCTCAACAACAGCCCCACCGGCTTCACCTCCGCGCTCGCCAAGAAGGTCCCGGAGGTCGCGATCGCGGTGTCCGGCCTCGGCAACCCGCTCGGCCTCGTCGTCAGCAAGAAGTTCGCGGCGGCGCACAAGCTGACCGCGGAGACCCCGGCCGCGCAGGTGGCCCAGGCCCTGTCCGACTCGAAGGGCGGTGTCAGCTCCGCCAACACCAAGGCCGAGGCCGGCCTGTTCCTCAAGGCGAACGGCGTCGACCCCGGCAAGGTGAAGTGGGTGACGCTGCCGAGCGCGTCCGCGGACAAGGCGGCGCTCAGCAGCGGCCAGATCGACTGGTTCATCACCTCCGAGCCGATCCCGCTCCAGGTCCAGAACGAGGGCGACGGCATCGTGGTGGCCGACCCGAAGAAGGCGCCCATGTGGGCCGCCGCGCAGGCCGGCTACGGAGAGGTCGTCGTGGCGACCAAGAGCTACCTGTCGGGGCACGCCGGTGCCGCCAAGAAGTTCGTCGCGGCCGTCCAGGAGGCGAACAACTACCTGGCCACGCACCAGAGCGACCCCACCGTGATGGACGTGGCGAGGAAGGTGCAGCAAGGCGTCCCGGACGAGGTGCTGAGGAGCAGCGTCGCGCTGGTCGAGTGGCCGAAGAGCGGCTCGATGGACGCCGCCGGATGGAACAAGACGCTCGCCTTCGTCAACTCGCTGGGGGCGCTGCCCAAGGGGGCGGAGGTCTCCTCGGAGAACTGGACCAACAAGTACCTGCCGGCCGGCGGCCAATCGTGAGATGAGCGGCGGCGGGAACGGCCCGTCCGCCATTCCGAAGAAAGCTCGGGGGGCGAGCGAAAGGAAGCGTAGAGCGATGGACACCAGCATGAGGCGCAGGACGTTCCTGGCGGCCGGTGCGGCGACGGTCGGCGCCACTCTGCTGCCCAAGCCCTTCTCCGTGGCGGCGGCCGCGGCCGGCAGGAAGGGCGTGATGCTGATGAACCGGATCGGACCGTCGACGTCGGACCTCTACATCGCCGACAGCGACGGCGCGAACGAGCGCAAACTGCTGGCGACCGCGGGATACGACTACAACGCCGGCGTCTCCGCCGACGGCCGGTCGGTCGTCTTCACCTCGGAACGGACCGGTGACGGCAATTCCTGCCTTTACCGGGCCCGTATCGACGGCACGCGGATCGAGCCCCTGGTGGTCGACGCGGCCATGAACGACTCCGGCGTCCTGTCACCCGACGGGACCAAACTGGCGTTCGTGTCCACTCGCGGCGACCACAAGGCGCACATCTGGGTGATGGATCTGCGCACCGGCGCGCTGCGCTGCCTGACCAACGGCTCCGCGGTCGCCGGCGACCCCGCCCTCCCCGACGGCCACTTCCGCCCGTCCTGGTCGCCCGACGGCCGGTGGATCGCCTTCTCCAGCGACCGCGGCACGGCGTGGCGAGGGCATGACGACGGCCGCGGCTGGGAGCACACGCAGGAGCTCGGCGTCTACGTCATCCGGCCCGACGGCAGCGGCTTCCGGCAGGTCGCGGCCAAGGCGGGGTACTGCCTCGGCTCGCCGAAGTGGTCGCCGGACGGCGGCCGGATCGTCTTCTACGAGATCACGACCGAGGGCACCTGGCTCGCGCACCGCCCGGAGGGCATCGGGAAGGTCGAGTCGCAGATCGTCTCGGTCGACGTCGCGACCGGCGCGCGCGTCGAGCACACCTCCGGGCCCAACCTGAAGGTCTCGCCCCAGTACGTGAGCGCCACCGAGATCGGCTACCTCGTCAAGGGCGGGGCCGACGAGGGCCTGGCCTACACCGGCGGGTCCCGGCCGGCCGTCAAGCGGGCACTGCGCTCGCCCGTCTGGACGCCGGACGGGAAGTCGGTCATCTACCAGAAGGTCGGCTTCACCCCGCGTCCGATCGACACGCCGCTCTACAGCTGGGACTCCAACTGGGAGTACCGGCACTGCGACGTGTTCCCCGTCCTGTCGAGGCAGGGCCGCCTCGCGATCACCGAGAAGCAGCTCGGCAACTCCTCGATCGTCACCCTGCGCCCCGACGGCACGGACCGGCGGGTCGTCTTCGACAACGCGACCAGCGGCCTCGACCCGGTCCTGATCGCCAAGGGGCTGGCCGGCGCGTTCCGGCCCGCGTGGTCGCCGGACGGCGAGTGGATCGCCTTCGGCCTGGGCGGCTGGTTCCAGGAACGCGCGGAGATGACGGCCGTGGTCGCGCGGGTGCGCAGCGACGGATCGACCTGGGAGAAGCTCACCGACGGCACGGCCAACGCCGGCTTCCCGAGCTACTCGGCCGACGGCAACGAGATCGTCTACCGCGTGTGGGGCGCGGAGAACAAGGGCCTCCGCATCCTGAACCTGACGACGGGAGCGACGCGCGTCCTGACGAACGAGTTCGACAACCTGCCCGACTGGTCTGCGGACGGCAAGCTCATCCTCTTCACCCGCAAGACGAGCGCGACCAATTTCGACGTGTGCACCATCCGCCCCGACGGAACCGGCCTTCGCGTCCTCACCAGCAGCGGTGCCAACGACGGCCACGCCGTCTGGAACTACGACGGCCGCATCCTCTACAACAGCGGCATGTACGGCTTCCGGCAGGAAGCGGCGCTGTACGACAACACCTTCCAGCCCTACGGCCAGATCTTCAGCATGAAGGCGGACGGCTCCGACAAGAAACTGCTGACCGACAGCCAGTGGGAGGACTCGATGCCGCTCTACCTCACGCAGGACGTCCTTTCCCAATGATCTGAGAAGGGGCCCTGCGGTGTTCAGCGGGTGCGGGCGGCGGGGACGACCTCGCCGACCGCGCCCGAGGGGTCCAGCCGGATGACGGTGGGGCCGCGTTCGCACTCCCAGGTGGTGACGTTCGCGAAGGCCGTCCCGCCGTGGTGCCAGAGGCCGCCGTCCTGGTGGACGTGGCCGAACACATGGAGCTTGGGGCGCACCTGCCGCACCCGTGCCAGGAGGTCCGCGCAGCCGTGGCGGCCCGGCAGGGCACCGGCGTCACCGATGCCCAGCGGGGGGCCGTGCGTGACCAGGACGTCGACCCGGTCGGGGATCATGGACCATTTCTCGGCCAGGGAGCGGCCGCGGGGAAGGTTGAAGGCCCAGTCGTTGAACTCCGGCTGCCAGGGGCTGCCCCAGAACGTGACGCCGTCGATCGCGGTTCCGCTGTCCTGCAGGTAGTGGACGCCGCGCTCGGCCAGGACGGCGCGGGCCTGGCCGGGCCGGTTCTCGAGCATCCGGTCGTGATTGCCCGCGACGACGACTTTCGCCCGGTGGGGGAGGGCGTGCAGCCAGTCGGCGGCGTCCTCGAGTTCCCTGAGGTCATCGCCGCGCCGGCATAGGTCGCCCGCATGGACGAAGACGTCCCCGTCGGGGACGGCCAGTTCGCGATGGAAGGTGTGCGTGTCGGCGACCGCGACGATGCGCATCCGAAAAGCGTACTGGGTCAGGTGATGCCGGCTTCGGCCGTCGCCGCAGGCGGTGATGTCAGAAGCCCCGGTGGGTGCCGTCGGCGTCGACCGATCCGGCGAATTCATCGAAGTCCATGTTGTAGAGCGAGAGGTTGTTCTCGATCGACCAGAACTCGGCGGTGACGACCCGGATCAGCCCCGGGGGCTCGCCTTCGAGGTCGATGACGAGCAGGGGCATCTCCGGAGAGGCCAGCGTGATCCCGTCCGCCAACGCCAGAAGACGGTGACCTCTGTTCTCCGGAACGAGCGGCAGAATCTCCTGCGCTTCCAGGCCCTGGTAGGCGCGGTCGTCGATGAAGGCCGCCTCGGCGGTGAAACCGTCCTCGTTCGGCGTTCGGACGGCCGTGCGCAGAGCCTCCCAAGCGTCCTGGTCGGAGAAGTCGGTACGGATCAGCAGCGTGCTCTGGGAAGAGGGCAGCATCGGTGGACGGAGTGGTCCTCACCTCGGCCAAGAGCGTGTCGGAGCCGTTAGTGGACCTGCTCGGCCGGGGTATTGGGTGGGCATGGGGGATGCGGCAGACGGAGAGGCCAGGCTCGGAACGGACGCGGTGGCGCGCCGGTTGGGCGTGGCGGTCTCCACTCTGGACACCTGGGACCGCCGGTACGGTGTCGGGCCGACGGGCGGCGGTCCCGCCGGGGACCGGCGCTACACCTCCGCCGACGTCGCCCGGCTGGAGACGATGCGGCGGCTCGTCCGCGCCGGGACGGGACCGGCCGAAGCGGCGGTGGCCGCCCTGGACACGCCGTCCGACGAACCCGCGGCGCCGCACGCCCACGATGCCGACGGCGACCGCATCCCGTTCGACGCCCCGGCCGCCGAGCATGACGCCTCGCGGGCAGAGCAGGTCAGGGAGTTGGCGCGCGCGGCGATGGCGCTGGACGAACTCGCGATGACCGACGCGGTGCGCTCCGCCCTGCGGCCCGGGGGCGTCGCGGCGGCGTGGGACCAGGTGCTGGTGCCCGTGCTCGTCGGAATCGGGCGCAAGCACGCGGCCACCGGCAGATATGTCGAGGTCGAGCACCTGCTGTCGGCGGTGGTGTCGCGCTGCCTGGTGGCGGTGGCGCCGCCCGAGGCTGGGTTCCCGGGCCGGCAGGGCCGCAGGCCGGTGCTCCTGGCGTGCGCTCCGGAGGAGCAGCACAGCCTGCCGCTCCTCGCGCTGGCCGCCGCGCTGGCGGAGGCCGGCGCGGCGAGGCTCATGCTGGGCGCGCGGGTGCCGGCGCCGGCCCTGGCGGCCGCGATCGAGCGGGCCGCGGCGCACTCGGTGTTCGTCTGGTCGCAGACCGCCGAGACCGGCGACCCGTCCTGGCTCGCCGGCCTGCCCGTCACGCGTCCCGCGCTGCGGATCGTGGTCGGCGGGCCCGGCTGGGACGGCGAACGCCTCCCGCCCGGGGTGGTCGTCGCGACGTCCGTGTCCGCGGCGCTGGACGCGCTCGGCGTGGTCTCCGGCACTGACGAGCGCCCATGAAGCCGCGCGGGCGGACCGGGCCCGCGGGCCTGCCACGCCCGCGGCCTGGCATTTCCGTCATGTGGTGAAGAAGCGGTCGGCGAAGAGTTCCCATTGGGCGAGGAAGTCGATGCGGTCGTCACCGAGCCAGTGGAGTTGCAGGCCGTCGAGGAAGGAGATCAGTTCGACTGCGGCCAGGTCGGGGCGGGGGTGCCACGCCAGGAGGTAATGCTGGAGCATGGCGCGGCCGTCGTTCAGGCGCTGCTGGAAGTAGCCGTGGGCGGGGTGGTCGCGGTTGAGGGCTTCGGCGGCCAGCACGGCGTACAGCCGCAGGATCGAGCGCTGGGTGAGGTTGCGCTGGACGAAGGCGGTCATGAGGGCGCGGGCGGAGGCCGGGTCCGGTGCGGGTTCCAGCGTGCCGGCGACGGTCGTGAGATCGAGTTCGTCGCGGCGTTCGAGGACCGCGATGAGCAGGGCGTCCTTGGAGGGGAAGTGGTGGAGCATGCCGGCCTTGGTCATGCCGCAGGCGGCCGCGAACGCCTCCAGCGGGACGCCGTTGAAGCCGGCGGAGGCGATGAGCTCGGTGGCCGCCTTCAGGATCTCCTCGCGACGTTCGCTGAGCGGTAGCCGGCGGCGGCCTGAGGCGGGGGGCATGCGTGCGCGGCTCCTGTGGGACGGGGATTGACGCCGGTCATGCTACCGGCCTAGCTTATCTACGGTTTGGTAGATAAGGGTCGGCCGCCGCCCCGCGGACGGTCTCCGCGGCGATGCCGGACGAGAGGGAAGTCCCATGATCCGTACGACCTTCAATGACGGTTGGCAGGTCCGGGCCGGGGTCAACCCGTTCGCCGAGCTGATGGGTCCCGCCGTCCCGTTCCGGCCGGTCACGGTGCCGCACGACGCGATGATCGAGCAGGACCGGACGGCCCCGGACGGTGCACAGGCGATGGAGGCCGGGGCCCGCGCCTACTTCCCCGGCGGCGTCTTCGAATACCGCAAGATCTTCTTCGTTCCGCCGGAGCACCGGGGCAAGCGGATCCTCCTGGAGTTCGAGGGCGTCTACCGGGACGCGACTGTGCACGTCAACGGGAACTACGCCGGCCAGCGCCCCTACGGCTACTCCCGGTTCCGCATCGACACCGACCGCTTCCTGCGCTTCGGGCAGGACAACGAGGTGCGCGTCGAGGCCCGCGTCCACCAGGACTCCCGCTGGTACACCGGCGCGGGCATCTACCGGGACACCTGGATGCTCGTCGGCGAAGTGGTGCGGATCGCCCCCGACGGCCTGCGCGTGACCACCCCCGACATCGATGAGGACCGGGCGGTGGTGGAGGTGGCGGCCACGATCGACAACGATTCGATCGAGATCCGTACCCTCGACCTGGCGGCCGAGATCCGCGACGCCGCCGGGGACGTCGTCGCCACCGACACCGCGAAGGTCACGGTGCTGCCCGGCGAGCCCGCGACCGGCCGGCGGCGTCTCTACGTCCTCGGCCCCTCACTGTGGAGTCCCGAGTCGCCCTCCCTGTATTCGTGTCACGTCACGCTCACCGAGCAGGGCACCGTGGTGGACGCCGAGACCGTCGTCTTCGGCATCCGCTCGCTCCAGCTCGACCCCCGGTCCGGGCTGCGCGTCAACGGCGAGACCGTCAAGCTGCGCGGCGCGTGCGTCCACCACGACAACGGGCCGCTGGGCGCGGCCACCCACGCCCGCGCCGAGCAGCGGCGGGTGGAGATCCTCAAGGACGCCGGATTCAACGCCCTGCGCATGGCCCACCATCCGATGAGCCGGGCGATGCTGGAGGCCTGCGACCGCTCGGGCATGCTGGTGATGGACGAGGCCTTCGATGTGTGGACCTCGGCCAAGAGCGGCTTCGACTACAGCCTCGCCTTCCCCGAATGGTGGGAACGCGACCTGGAGGCGATGGTCGCCAAGGACGTCAACCACCCCAGCGTCATCTGCTACTCCATCGGCAACGAGATCCCCGAGACGGGCTCACCGTCAGGAGCCGCCCTGGGACGCAGGCTCGCCGAGAAGGTCCGTCGCCTGGACGGCACCCGCTACGTCACCAACGGGATCAACAACCTGCTCGCCGTGCTGCCGGACCTGGCACAGACCGGCCCGCAGGACCAGGAGGAGCCGGGCATCAACGCCCTCATGGCCGACGCCGGGGACATGATGAACCTCATCGGCGCCTCGGAACTGGTGACCGAGCGGACCGCCGAGTCCTACGGCGTGCTGGACGTCGCGGGGATGAACTACTCGGACGGCCGCTACGCCCTGGACCGCGACCTGTTCCCGAACCGGATCATCGTGGGCACCGAGACCTTTCCCACCCGCATCGATGCCAACTGGGAACTGGTGAAGCGGTACGGCCACGTCATCGGCGACTTCACCTGGACGGGCTGGGACTACCTGGGCGAGGTCGGCATCGGCCGCCCCCAGTACCGGACGGCCGACGCGCCCCCTGGTTTCCTCGCGCCGTACCCCCATCTGCTGGCCGGGTGCGGCGACATCGACATCACCGGCCACCGCCGCCCCGCCTCCTACTACCGGCAGATCGTCTTCGGCTTGCGCACCGCGCCCTACATCGCCGTCCAGAACCCCGAACACCACGGCGAGACCTGGGCCGCGACCCCGTGGACCTGGAGCGACACGCTCTCCAGTTGGACCTGGCCGGGGTTCGAGGACAAGCCGATCAAAGTCGAGGTCTACAGCGCCGCCGACGAGGTCGAACTGCTGCTGAACGGCCGGTCCCTCGGCCGCGAACCGGCCGGTGGACAACACCGGTTCCGCGCCGAGTTCGACACTGTCTACGAGCCTGGCGAACTGCTCGCCATCGCCTACCAGAACGGCAGTGAGACCGGCCGGCACCTTCTGCGCTCGGCCAGCGGCCCCCTCCAGGTGTGCGCCGAAGTCGACCGCCTCGCCATCACCACCGCCCATGGCGACCTCGCCTACGTCACCCTCACCCTGGCCGACCTCGACGGCATTCCCCACACCGCGGCCGACCGGCCGGTGACCCTGGAGGTCTCCGGAGACGGTGTCCTGTTGGGCTTCGGCAGCGCCCGCCCCGCCTCCGAAGAGCGGTTCGACGCCAACGAACACCACACCTACCAAGGCCGTGCCCTGGCCATCCTCCGCCCCACCGGAACGGGACAGATCCACCTCCGCGCCTCCGCCCCCGACTGTGGACCTGCCGAAGCCTCCGTCACCGTTACATGAAGCGAAGCATCCGGCAGGGCCCGCCGTTTCTCATGGACGACCACCTGTGTGCTCCGCCCGGGGGCCGAGGTAGCAGCACCGCACCCCGGTCCGCACATGGGCGCGCAACTCGGCGCCGAGGACCGGGTCGGAGTCGGCGACCCGGTCGAGGGCGCGCCGGATCGCCTTTCCCACGGCGATCCGGGCCCGTTCGTCGTTGTCGGCGAACCGGCGCGCCCGGCCCCCGAGCCCGGTGGCCGAGGCCAGCTCCCCGATGAGCCAGTCCCGCTCGCCTCGCAGTTCCGCGGCGCGGTCCGGCTCGTCGGCGAGGTCGGCCTGGTCGGCCTGGTCCTGTAACTCGGCCAGCCGTTGCTTGTACTGGCGTTTCGCGGCCTCGTCCAGCAGCGGCTGGGCGGGCGTCGCGGAGCCCGCCGGCCCTTGCCCGCCGTGGCCGGCCGCGAGCTCGGCCGCGGGCATCTCCTGGCCCGGATTGGCCATCAGCACCGCCAGGTACTCCAGGCCCACGCAGTGGTCGACGGCCGCGACCCGTCCGCTCAGCTCGACGTCCCAGCGCTTGCCGCGGCGCCGGCACACCACCGTGGTTCCCCGGCCGGGCGCGCCGCCGGTGTCGTCCCGCAAACGTACGGTGCCTCGTTCGATGCCGGGCGGCGGCGGCATGTGCAGTTCCGCGGCCTCCTTCGCGGCCACGACCAGCTCCGCTTCGGCAGCGGCCAGGTCCTGCGACCGGCCGGGAAGCGCGAGCGCCTGGGCGAGGCGGGCGCGCGACAGCGCGGCGGCGGGCCGGTGCCCGAGCGAGGTGTTGTCGTGGACGGCCGCGCGCAGGTGCCCGGTCGCCCCGTCGGCGTCGCCGGTGGTCAGGGCGGCCATCCCCAGGGAGTGGTGGACCGAGCCCAGGCAGGTGATCCCGTGCCCCGCGATCACCGGGAGCCGGACGTAGGGCGCCAGCAGGACCGCCGCCTCGGCCGCGACCGCGGCGTCCCCGAGCAGCCAGGCCGTCTCGGCCACGCAGTACATCGTCAGCAGCCAGCTCGCCGCCTCCGGAAGGGCGGCCAGCCCGCGGCCGCGCAGGCGGGCGAGCATGCTCGTGGCCAGGGGGCGGTCGCCCGCCGAAGCCGCGGCGAGCGCCAGGGACGCGTACGTGGAGTAGTCGGTCTCGCTGAGCGTGGGGGAGTCCACCAGGTCCGAGAGCATCGGCAGCAGTTCGGCGATGCGGCCCTGGAACCAGCGGATCGTGCCGAGCTGCCCGCCGTACCAGGCCCTGGCGTTGACGCCCGCGGCCATGGCGCCGCGCTCGGCCCACGTTTCGGCCTGCGCGCCTGCCGCCGCCAGCCGGCCCGCGCGGATGTCCAGCATCACCTCGATCACCTCCACCACGGCCCGGACGGCCTTGTGCTCGTGGCTCGCGAGGAGCTCCCGCAGTTCCGCCAGGCTGCGCGCGGCGTGCGGGTGGGCGTCGAGGAAGAGGTCGACGGTGTGCAGCAGCAGCCCCACCAGCAGGTCGCCGGGACGGCCCGTCCCGGACGCCTCGCCGATCAGCTCTTGGGCCAGCTCCAGCCGCAGCGGCCCGTGCCCGGGACCCATGGTGCAGTAGTGCGCCAGCGTGAGGGCCTCAACCTTGGCGACCGGGTCCCCGACGACGCGGGCCTCGGCGACCTGCGCGAGGATCGGGCCGGAATCCCCGGTGCGGTACGCCTGCTCGGCGGTCAGCCTGATGCGCAGGCGCAGCGCCAGCACGGACCGGGGGTCCAGGCGGCTCAGCGCCGCGCGCTGCCGGGTGCGGGTCGCCGCCGCGTCCGCCACCGTGCGCTGCTCCTGCGCCCAGAGCCCGCCCAGGCCCAGCGCCGCCCGGGCGAGCATGTGCGGGTCGCCGCCGCGTTCGGCCTGGCCGTAGGCCGCCGCGAAGTGGCCGCGGGCCGTCCACGGGTCGCCGTCCACCAGCAGTGCCCGTTCGCCTGCCAGTAAGGAGGCCGTTCCGTCTTCCGTACCACCGTCGTCCAGGTCATCGTTCCCCGCGACGACCGGACCCGGTTCTAGCAATGTCCTCACAGCTGCACCCCCGTGCGAGACCGCCGATGTCTAGGGCACGGCGGCGATCTCGTCCGGGTTCAGCCCGCGGCGCGGTCGGATGTGGCCGGAACCGGCACGGGCCGGGGGGTGGCGCACAGCGCGCGGACGTCGGACACGCTGTCGCGTCCGGCCCGCAGGAGACGCCGTCAGCCGATGTTGCAGGTCATGACGGGTAGGCCGGGGTAGCGCCGGCCTCGCAGGACTTCGTCGGTGGCGTCCTGCGGGGCCATGAACCCGCCGGACCTGTCACCCGGAAGGCGTTCCAGCCCGTTCCACGACCGCCTTCCGGCCCGTTCCAACCGTGCGACGGAGCTGCTCGAAGTCGCCTGCCGCTTGGTCGCGGGGACCAGGTGGCTCGGCGGGGATGCCGTGTTCGCCTGTGGCGGCGTCGTCCACTTCGGTACATTGCCGTATGTACGAGAGTGAACACGAAAAGTAAATACTGTGGGTGTTCCGCAGAACCGCATCGCGATCTTTCGTGTCGTCCAGACCCTGCGCCACGTCAGAGACAACCCGGCGGCCGCACGCCTTCCCGCGCCTCTGTGCGCGGGGGTGCCGGCGGCGGTCGGTGACCTGACTGCTCACCAGCGCATGGGACCTTCGACATGGACGTCGTCCTGACTCTCGCGACCCGGTACCTCGACGGCACGCTCACCATCGCCGTGACCGGAGAACTGGACATCGCCACCTCCCGGCAACTGCTGGCCTGCCTGGACGCGGTGTTCATCCAAATGGCGCGCCCCCGCGGCGACCGCAGCGGTGATCAGGCGGCGGTCGGCGGGGCCGTCGACGAGGTGGTGATCGACACCGGCGGCGTGTCGTTCATCGACGCTCACGGCTTGGGCGCGCTGGTCGCCTTGCAGAATCGGGCGCGCAACCACGGCATCGCGTTGCGGCTGGCCGATCCTTCGGCCGCTGTGCGGCGGATACTTTCCATCACCGGCCTGCGCCACCGCCTTCTGCCTCATTCCGGTATGGCGTGACCGCCCTGCGGCCTTCGGGTACCAGGACGCGGAGGCCGCGCAGGGTTACGGTTCGGGTATGGACCGGCAGGAGTGGGCGTGGCGGCAGGCGGCCGAGTCGGCGGCGGGTGGCGGGCCGGTGCCGCTGGAGACGGTGTGCGCGGCGGGCACGGCGGCCATCGGCGCCGACGGGTTCGGGACGACGCTGGTGTCGGCGCCGGGGATCCGGCAGCTGGCGTGCGCTTCGGACCGGGTGGGCGTCCTGCTGGAGGAGGCGCAGCTGACCTGCGGGCAGGGCCCGTGCACCGATGCCTACACCGGCCTCGTCGCGGTGCTGGTCGATGATCTGGACGCCGGGGCGGGACGGTGGCCCGGGTTCGCGTCGTCGGTGGCCGGCCTGGGAATACGGGCGGTGTTCGCCTTCCCGCTGCAGGTGACGGGGATACGGGTCGGCGCCATCGACTTCTACCGCCGCCGGACCGGTGCGCTGACCGCTGACGAGATGAGGGATGCGCAGGCGTTCGCGGCGGTGGCCGCGGGGGTGGCGTTCCGGTCGCATCCGACACCGACGGCGCCGGCGGCCGCGTCGGGTGCCGAGCCGCCGCACGGTTTCCCGCCTGCGGTGCATCAGGCGGCGGGGATGCTGGCCGCCCAGCTGGACGTCGATGTGGCCGAGGCGCTGGTGCGGCTGCGCGCCTACGCCTTCCTGCACGACCGGCCGCTCACCGAGCTGGCCCGGCAGGTCCTGGAACGCCGGTTGATGCTGGAAGACGGCCACGAGCCCGAGTCCGAACGGTGACCGCGCCGGGGCGAGCCGGCCGCCGTGGGCGAACCGCGCTGCCGACGGACGCGTGCCGGTGACCGTTCAGCCTGGAGAACCGCCGGGCAAGCGCGCGGCCAGATGATCCAGCTCGGCCGGGTCCAAAGTGCGGGTCACCACGGCATGGGCCAGTTCGGTCAGCAGCCGGTTGCGGTCGCGGGCGTGGCGGCGCAGCGCGGCGAACGCCTGGTCCATCGAGCATTCGTGCCGTTCGGCCAGCACGCCCTTGGCCTGCTCGATCACCACCCGGCTGTTGAGCGCGCTCTGCAGTCGCTCGGTCAGGATCTGGCTCTGGCGGAGCGCGCGTTCCTGCAGCAGCCCGATGGTGGCGACATCGGCCATCCCCTGCGCCAGCTCGATCTGCTGTTCGGGCATGGCGCCGGGCCGGGCGCGGAACAGGTTCATCGCGCCGATCACCTCGGCGCGCAGCCGCATGGGCAGCGCCGACACCGCCGCGAACCCGCTGTGGCCGACCTCGGCAGTGAACCGTGGCCACCGCCGCACCGCATCCTCACCACGCAGATCCGCGCAGTGCACCGCGACGCCGCCGTTGAAGCAGTCCAGGCAGGGCCCCTGCTCGTCCTGCAGCTGGAACAGCTCCAGCAGTCGCGTCTGCTCGCTGGAGGCCGCCATCAACCGCAGATGACCGCGCTGGTCGGTCACCAGGATCCCGGCCGCGTCCACCTCCAGCAGCTCCACGCACCGTTCGGCCAGTTGCTGCAGAAAGTCGATGACATCGAACTCCGACACCAGCGTGTCGGCCAGTGCGACGAACGCCTGCGCCACCCGCCGCGGCGCAGCGGGCGCCGTATCTGTGTCCATGCCCGCAGCCTACGCCCGCGGCCACCACTGGAGCAGGCACACCGCACGGTCGCAAACGCCCTTCCGGCTCAGGCTTGCGGCCGCAACCCGCATGGCGGCAACCCCGGTGCTCATCCCTGCGAGGAGACGTCGGGCGTGAACCGCAGCCGGCGTTCCACCACCTCCCGGGCCACCTCGGTCAACGCGACCTCGTGGGCGAAGGCGTGGGCGCGCAGCCGCACCAGCGCCTGCTCGATCCCGCAGTCGAGCTGCACCGACACCATCCCGGCGGCCTGGTGGATCTCCGGACCCAGCGCCAGCGCCTCGGACGGCAGCGGCCGCCCGCTCAGCCCGGCCTGGTCGTTGAACAGCAGCGCCAGGATCACATCGGCGAAGATCAGCGCATCGGTGTGCTCGCCCGGCTCCAGCCCGCCGGGCCGGTCCCGGCACAACACCAGCACCCCCAGCCGAGCGGCCCCGCTGACCAGGGGAAAGGCGAACACCGCGCGCACCGTCGCGGCCCGGGCGGTCGCGGTGAACATCGGCCACCGCCGGCCGCTGGCGGCATCGGCGAGATCGGCCACCAGCACCGGCCCACCGGTGGCCACCGCGTCCACGCACGGCCCGTCACCACTGGTCAGCTCCGCCTCCAGCAACTCCCGGCCCAGCTCTCCGGCCACATGCACCGGCTCCAGCCGGCCGCCCGCGATCAGCGACACCCCCACGCCGCCGGGCGCCAGCGCCCGCGCGCACGCAGCGCAGGCGTCCTGCGCCGAGATCACGGCGGAGCGCCGCCGCGCGGATTCGGCGATCAGCGCCCACACCCTCGCTTCGTCACCGCCGATCACCACACCATCGACCGCCTGCCCTGACTGGAGGAACCCGCATCCCAACCTACGCCCGCGGGCCCCGATCCACCGCCCGACGGGGCGGTCGGCGGAACGGACGGACCGATATTCCCTCGAGTTCGGTCACCGGCCGCCAGGCGGCGTAGAGTCGGCTCAAGGCGGCACCACGCATGCCTGTCCGCCATCGAAGCCGGATGGCGGGGCGTGATGCTGCGGTGGGTGATCGCTCCAGACCCCGGTGGCTCCCGCGCTCCCTCCACTGGGCTGCTGATATGCGACGCCAACATCACCCCACGACGCCGACCGCCCCCGCCCCGGTCCGAGCCGAGGACGAGCGGGGGAACGCCACCTCGATCCCGGTCTCCAGATCGCAGCTCGCGGCGTTGGTCCAGGCCGCGGCGTTGAGCGCGATGAGCGTGCAGGCCTATCTGCGCCAAGCGGTCATGGTCCGCGTCCACCACGACTTGAACGCTGCACCCGACCCCGCCGCGCCCGACCCCGCCGCGCCGCACGAGAGCCAGGCGACGCCGCAGGACGCGGCAGCACCGCCGGAGCATCCGCCGCCCGACGCGGCGGCCGCGGTGCCGACGGCCCCGGCGGCCGGCGGCACGGTGGCGTCATGGCGGTGGGAACTGTCCCAGCACCGGCCCGCCGACCAGGCGGAGCGGCTGCCCGCCCGGGCGCGGGCGCTGGTCCGCGCGGCGTTGAGCGACAGGGGTCTGGACGGCCACGGTGACGTCTGCATGGTGCTGATCAGCGAGCTGGTCACCAACGCCGTTCGCCATGGAGGCCGCGGCCCGGTCACCGTGCAGCTGATACTGGACGACCGCCAGCTGGTGTGCGGGGTGGGCGACACCAGCCCCGTCCCACCGGTGCCCGGCAGCGCCGGGGCCGACGACGAAGGCGGACGGGGTCTGGCGCTGCTCGTGGCACTGTCGACCGATTGCGGCTGGTACCTGACCAGTACCGGGAAGGCCGTCTGGTTCCGCCGGCCTCTGCGACCCCCGGCAAATGGCGCACCGGACGCCGACAGCACCCAGACCGCCTTCCCCGCCACCGCCGGCCCGCCGCATCCGATGCTCACCAGTACCTGACGGCACGGCCGCGGTCGGCGCAAAGGGAGGCCCGCGGTGCGGGCGTAGAGCCCGCGGGCCGGCGTGGCGCGGGAGCCGCTCCGGTCGTGGGACATGGCCGCGTTGCTCATGTGACACCGGGTGGACCGGGATGGAACGGGATGGAACGCCTTCCTGAGTAGGGCGGCGTCGTGACCGGCCGCCGTGAGCCGAATGGAGCATCCGTGACCATCAACGAACTGCCGCACCTCGGCAACGAGACGGCGACGATCCCGGACGAGTCGATCACGACGCCGCCGGACGACGTGCCCCCGTCGATCTCCCTCGACCGGCCGACGGGGCCGACCGTCACGGGCACGCCGGCCAACGTCACCGTGTTCGTCGACCACGGCACCGCCTGGCAGTGGAGGAACAACACCTGGAACGCGGTCCCGGCGGTCGCGTTCAACCAGATGATCCTCAGCATCCAGAACTACCAGGAGATCCACGACCAGAGCGCCTCGGTGAACAACAACCGGGTGGTCTTCCCCGTGACGTTCCCGAACCCGGGCACCTACACGATGACGGCGACCGGGGTGACGACCGGCGGAACCCAGATCCACGCCCAGGGGCCCGTGAACGTGCCGGTGGCCGCCCCCAGCAACCCGGCCTTCACGTGGGTGGCGCCGGCCAACGGGGCCCCGGTGGACCTCGGGCCGAACGGCGGCCAGGTCACCGTGGAGCTGGCGACCGGGACCGACCAGCTCTACCCCTTCAACGTGAGCATCACCCGCGACGGCGTGACCACGATGGAGCAGTACAGCGGCACCCGGTACCTCAAGACGATCGCCCTCGGCCCGACGCCGGCGGGCTCGCGGTCGATCACGGTGACGTGCGCCGACCCGGGCGGCCGCTCGACGACGCAGACCCGGACGGTCGTCGGCCGCGACAGCGCGCCGCCGACCGTGACGATCGACCACTTCGACGACCCCATGACCGTGGCGTCGCTGCCCTTCGAGTTCGTCGTGACCGGCCGGACGCCGGGCGCCCTGTCGGGCGTCACCGGGGTCTCCTACGCGTTCACGAACGGCCCGCAGGGCGCGGCCGTGAACACCGGGCCCGGCGGCGACTGGTCGACCTGGCGGGCGAACGTGATGCTGCCCACGACCGGCACGTTCCCGTTCACGATCACCGCGACGGACACCCGCGGGGGGACCGCCTCCGCGAGCTCGACCATCACGCTGCACCTGTAGAAGGGGACCCCAGTGAGCGAGAACGGTTCACCGGGGCCCGCCGCTCCGCCGCGGACCCCGGTGCCGCGCCCGCGTCCCGGTCCCGGGACGCGCGGCGAGCCGATCGGAACGCGCGCATGACGACCTTCCGGGACCGGGTGATGCTGGCACTGAGCGACCCGGCCGCGCTCGGGACGCTGCTGAAGCCCGCCGGGGACACCACCGGGCGGACGCTCCGCACGCTGCTGGCCGCGACCTACGACCTGTCGGCGGCGCGGATCGACCAGGTGGGGGACCTGGCGGTCGGCGAGCTGGAACTCCAGCGCCCGCTGTTCGCGACGGACCGCACCGTGGGCGCCTGGACGCGGACGGTGCCGAGCTACACCCGGACGGAACTCACCCTGGACGAGGCCAGGACCCGCGATCCCGCGTGGATCGACATCCTGGCCCGGCTGCGGGTGACGGTCGTGGGCGAGACCCATCCGGCGGGCGCCGAGTCGGTCTCGGCCGAGTCGGCCGACGGGTTCGCGACGCTGGAGGAGTTCCGCCGGCGTTTCCCGCTCGTCGACCTGGACGCGTTCATGGCCGAGCACGGCATCAGCACGGTGGAGCAGCTCCGCGACGCGTTCCGGTACCTGCTGACGACCGTGCGCCTGCGGGCGGCCGGCCCGTTCGACCCGGCCGACCCGGCCAACCGGCACGTCCTCGACGTCACGCTCGCCGCGGTGGCCGTCGATCCGTTCGACCTCGCCGCCGGCCTGCGCGCGGCGCAGGCGGTGCGGGCGGCGAGCAGGTCGCTCACCGGCGCCACGACGACCGCGGTCCCGGTGGAGAGCACCGCACCGTACGCGCTCGCCGTCGTCTTCACCGCGTCGGGCCCCGCGGACAACGGGACGACCGCCGCGGCGGTCGAGCAGCTCTTCGCCAGGGCGGGCGTGGCCGCGCTGTTCCTGAACGCGGCCCCGTGAGCCCCGGCGCACCGGCCAGACCCACTGAACGCCATCGCCCATCAGCTCGACAGAGATTGGAGAGAGGCAGATGACGGTCCGCTACATTCGAGTGAACCCGCTGGTCAACCTGTTCGCACCGGCGGTGCGGGCATTCGGCAACGTCGCCGTGATCGGCAAGGTCGCGTTGCCCCAGACGCCCCCGTCCGACGCGCTCGTGGTGAACGTGCCGGTCGACTTCACCGACCCGGCCGAGGCGCGCCGGCGCGCGCCCGGCGAGCTCGGCGAGGCCGTGGCGCTCGCCTTCGGGCAGTCGCCCGGCCCGTCGCGCGTGACCGGCGTGCGGGTGAACGAGCAGACCCCGGACTGGAAGGCCGCGCTGGACGTGGTCGCCGGCCTGGACGTCCAGCTCGTCGTGCTGGCCAACACGCCCCTGAACGCCACCACCGGCAAGGTGGACGCCCCGGAGGGCGCGCTGGTCTCGCTGGCCAAGCACGTCGTCGCGGTGTCGGAGACCGGCGGGGACGGCAGGCAGCGGATGGGCGTGGCCATGCTGCCCAAGGACTCCGCCGACCCCGCCCCGGTCACGGGCACCCTGGCGAGCGAGCGGATGGTGTACGTCGCCCACCGCAGCACGCAGGACGCCGCGGCCGCCGTGGCCGGCACGATCGCCGGCTACGAGCCGCACATCTCGCTGCTGCTGAAGCCGGTCAACATCACCAGCCCGTCGTTCACCCAGGCCCAGATCGACGCCCTGAACGGCTCGGAGGACGACCCGAAGTCCGGCCCCGCCGGGCACGGGGTGAACTGGCTGACCAGCCCGTCGATCATCCCGGGCGGCGGGGTCTACCTGGGCGAGGGCTACACCGCGAACCCCGGCGGCAAGAAGTACGTCGACATCGTGCGCAAGGTCGACGACCTCAACTTCCGGATCAACGCGCAGCTGATCAAGACGATCGGCAACGTGCGGATCAGCCGTTCCGGGCTCCGCGCGCTGATCGCGCAGCTGGAGGCGATCCTCACCCCCGAGGTGCAGAGCGACGTGCTGAACGGCTTCGAGATCGTGCTGCCGCTGCTGGCCCTGCTGGACAAGGACCCGGCGACGCTCAGCCCGTCCGAGGCCGACCAGATCCACAACGCCGAGGTGCAGCGGCTGGTCCAGATCCTGGTGGCGATCCAGTACGCCGGTGCCATCCACCGGCTTTCCATCACGCTGAAGTTCGACTAGGGGAGCACCGATGCCGGACTGGAACACACGGCTCGAGGTCAAGCTCGGGGACGCGACGATCACGCCGATCTCCAGCTTCACCCCGACGTTCAACGTGCCGCACACGGTGCTGCACAGCATCGAGGCCGACAACGTCGGCTTCGTCCGCCAGCCGTTCACCTTCACGTTCGTGATGGCGGTGCCCGCGACCGCCACGGCGGTGGCGGACCTGACGGAGCTGGCGACGAGCGGGCGGGAGTTCGCCGTGGTCGTCGCCGAGAAGAAGGGCACCGACTGGTCGTTCAACTCGATCAAGTTCGCCCGCTGCGTCGTCACCTCGGCCAACCCGAGCAACGTGGTGATCGACGGCATCCCGCAGGCCAGCTTCACCTGCCTGGCGCTGGACGTCGGGCTGGAGGCGTAGCCGCCGTGGACGCCGCGGACGCCGCGGCCACCGGGGAGGCGGGCGGCCGGGACGAGGACCAGGGGTCCGGGCCGGACGCCGGGGGCGTCGTCAACTACTACTTCCCGGTCGAGATGCACGCGGTGGGGTCGCTGCCCGACGGCGAGGGCGAGCGGCTGGCCGACCTGGTGTTCCAGCGGCTCGACACCGAACTCGCCAGCCGGCTGTGAGGAGGAGGCATGACGGTGGGGACGAACGTTCCCGTACTGGTGGGACCGGTGCCGCTGCTCTTCGTGCAGAGCATGACGATCACCGAGGGCTACGAGATCGAGCGGATCATGGGCAGCCGGTTCCTGCAGGCCACCCAGCCCACCAAGAAGAAGATCGCCATCGAGGCGCTGCTGACCGGCCCGGGCCGGCTGGCGGCCAAGAAGCTGCTGGAGGCCCTGGCGCTCACGTCCCGGGCGCTGGTGGCGACCTCGGCCGCGCTGCTGCCCTCCGGCATCCCGGTGGTGTCCGGCCTGACGATCAGCCTGGACATGCAGATCACCGAGCTGCACTTCACGCAGAGCGTCGCCAAGCGCGACGCCCTGGACGTGTCGATCACGCTGCTCGAGGTGCCGAGGTCGAGCCTGACCGCGGTCCTCGGCGAGGTGGCCGACCTGGCCGTCGGCGCCGGGACGGCGCTGGTGCCCGGGTCCGTGGCGCCCAATCCGGTCGCCCGCACCGTGCTGGGCGCGCTGTAGCCGTCCAGGACATGGACGAGAAAGGAGGCGGCAGTGGCGACGCGTACGTTCCTCCGGTTGCCGATCGACGCCGACGAGGGCTTCCCGCAGGCGTTCCGGCTGGCCCTGGCCGGCCGCGACTACGGGTTCCGGCTGTACGCGAACGTCGCCGAGGAGGTCCTCGACGGCCCGCGGGCCGGGCCGCTGGAGCTTCCGGCGGCGAAGGCCTTCCTGGTGCTGGCGGTCGAGCGCGAGGAGGCGGACGGGGCCGTCCCGATCCTGCGCCGCAAGCTGGTGCCAGGGGTGGAGTACCTGGCGGCCGAGCTGGCGCTGACGTTCACGACCCTGCGGCTGGACCCGCGCAACCTCAACGGGGCCGGCGCGTTCGGGTCCGAAGTGGTCGGCGGGGTGGCGCCGAGATGAGCGCCCCGGCGACCGCCGCCGGGCGGACGGGGGAGGTCGGATGAGCTTCGTGCTCTGGTACAAGGTCGAGATCGGCCCGGCGGGCGCGGCCGGCGCGGTCGCGGGCCGGACCGGGCTGGGCCTGCCGCTGACGGTGTCCAACGACGTGCTGAGCGGGTCGCTGATCATCGACGCGGACATCACGGTGACGATGGCCGACGGCGCGGCGGCCGACACCTTCGAGATCGGCCTGGTCAACCTGCCCGCCCAGATCACCGACCTGATCAAGAACACGCACGCGGCCGGGGCGCTGAACGCCACCGTCCACCTCGGCTACTTCGACGAGCCGTCCACCCGGACGGGCCCGGGGGAGGTGCTGGTCGGACGGGTCATGTCGGTGACGGGGAGCGTCGGCGACGACGGCCTGTCCCGCACCGTGCTGCGCGGCCAGGAGGAGGGCGGCTACCTGCTGCGCAACGCGCCCGCGAAGCTGGACCGCCCCGCGGGCGGCAGGGCCGTCGAGCTGGCCGGGGCGCTGGCCGCGTCGGCGGGCGTCCCGCTCGCCGACGGCTCCACCCTGGGCGGCGACCTGGCGGACTTCACCGTCCGCACCGGGTCCGTCCTCGAGGCGCTCGGCGCGCTCGCGGCCCGCGCGGGCGAACCGCTCGTGGTACGCGACGGCAAGGTCTTCCTCGGCCGCGCGGTCGGCGCGCCCACCGACCCCGCGCCGGTCGTGTTCGACCCGGACACCAACCTGGTCTCCCTCAGCAGCTCGACCGCCGAGGACACCGCGGTCCGCGCGGCCTTCCCACCGCCGGGCCCCGGCGGTGCCTCCGGCCCGGCGTCCGGGCTCGCGCCCGCGCCGACGCCGCCGGTCCGCACCACGCTCGACCTGACCGTGCTCGGTCATCCCCGGCTGCGGGTCGGGCAGGCCGCCGCCGTCACCGGCCTGTCCGGCGTGCCGGCGGGTCCGCTGCGGCTCGCCCGGGTCGTCCACCGCTTCCGGGCGGACTCCGGCTACACCGCCGAGCTGCGGCTGATCGCGGCCGCGCCGGGCGAGCGGGCCGAGGTCGCGACCGGCGTGCAGGCCGTGGTGGACCGCCTGCTGGACGCCGTCGAACGCGAGCGCGACGACCATCCCGCAGTCGACCTCGGCGAGGTGACCGCGTACGCCCCCGGCGCCGACGGCAAGCACCTGGCCTCACTGCACTACGGGCAGGCGCCCGAGGACGGCGTGAGCGCGCCCAGCGTCGCGAGCCCGGTCGGCACCGACGTCGACCTGCTCGGCAAGCCGATCGCGTCGCCGTTCGCGTTCCACCGCACCGGGCTGATGACCCCGGTGTACCCGAGGATGCGGGCCGTCCTGGCGCACAACCGGGGCGACGTCAACGACGCGGTCGTCACCGGTTTCGTCTGGCCCGACAACCCAGTCCAGCAGCGGCCAGCCAACCAGGCGGGCGACCACTGGCTGGCGCTCCCCACCGAACTGGGCGAGGACGGCCTGCCGCGCGGCAAGGGCGCCAACGACCTCACCGACGCCGCCGGCCACCGGATCATCCAGGTCGCCGCGCTCCGCGTGCTGGTGGGCGGCGACGCCCTCCCCGAGGTCGGCGAGCGGCCCGACCCGCCCACCGACGACTCGATCACCATCGAGCACCAGAGCGGAACGACGATCACCGTGGACTCCGGCGGCGCGGTCACCATCAGCACCGCGAACCAGCCCATCACGCTCACCAACGGCAGCGTCAGCATGAAGCTCGACGGCTCCTCGGTGGCGGTGACGTGATGCCCGGGTTCCCGAGCGCCGTGCTGACCGAGGCGTCCACCGTGAAATGCGTCCACCAGGGCGTCCTGGTCGCGCACGCGAGCCAGCGCGCGCTGACGGTGGGCGGGGCCGCCGTCCTGGTGCGGGGCGACCTGCTGGCGGGCGCGTTCCTCGGCTGCCAGCTCAAACCCGTCCCGTGCACGCAGATCACGGTGATCGCGGCGGGCGTCAGCACGACGCTCGCGCTCGGCGGCCAGCCCGTGATGCTGGCGACCGCGCAGGGGTCGACGAACGCCGGCCAGTGGCTGGCGACCGACGCGGGCCAAACACAACTGGAGGCAGCATGACCACCTCGTTCGGCCGCAGCCTGCTGCTCGACGACGGCGACCTGGTAGTGACGGCGGGACGGCTCCAGGAGGTCGAGTCGGTGGCCAACCTCAGCCAGGCCCTGACGCTCCGCGTGCTCACGCCGTTCGGCTCCGACCCGTTCAACACCGGGTACGGGCTCGACATCGCGCAGGCGTTCACCCAGGCCAACCCCGTGTCGCGGGTGAAGCAACTCGTGCAACTGAACCTGGTCCGGACCCTCGGCACCGATCCGCGGGTCCGCGACATCCGGGAGGTCGTCTTCGACGACGACCCCGACCTGCTCGCGGCGGACCCGGCCCTGGCGCCGGCGGCGGACGACGCGCGCCGCCGCCGCGTCCGGACCGTCCGGGTCGCGCTGGACACCGTGGCGGGCGACCCGTTGACGCTGCTGGTGGACGTGGGGGTGTGAACCGGCGATGACCGATTTCGGAGTGACCGACGACGGCTTCGTGCTGAAGCCGTTCGACCAGATCCTCGGCGAGTCGTTCGACCGGGCCCGCGCGGTCTTCGGCGACATCGACCTGACCAACACGAGCCCGCTGCGCAAGATCCTCGAGGTGACCGCCGCCGAGGACGGCGAGCTGTGGAAGCGGATGGAGGACCTCTACTACGGCAACTTCGTCTCCACCGCGTTCGGCCACGACCTCGACCTGCTCGGCGAGGACGTGGGGCTGCCCAGGCCGTCGCTGCCGAGCACCGGCGAGGTGCTGTTCACGCTGACCGCCCCGGCGCAGGCCAGGCGGTACATCGTGCCCGAGGGCACCATCGTGGTCACCGCGCCGCCGGTGCGCGCGTTCGGCACGACCGCCACGGTGACGCTCGACAACGACAACACGAACGTCCCGGTCGGCGTGGTCGCCTTCGAGCCGGGGCACGGCGGCGACGTCCCGAAGAACGCGATCGTCGACGTCGATCCGACGTACCGCGCCATCTTCCTCGCCGACTTCGGCGGCGCCACGCTGACCGTGACGAACCCCGCCGCGACGACCGGCGGCACCCGCACCGAGCCCGACGACGTCTACCGCGCCCGGCTCGCCGGGCTCGCCCGCAACCTGTGGACCGTGGACGCGGTCGCGCAGGCGGCGCTCGGCGTCAGCGGCGTCCTGGACGTGGTGCTGTCCGACCCGCTCGGCGGCGTGGACGTCTCGCAGAGCTACTTCGCCACGTTCGCCTTCGACCAGCGCGCGTTCAGCTCGGAGGCCAGGCGGATCGGCGAGCCGTACTTCTTCGACGTCGTGGTCGCGCACGACTTCCGCGCGCCCTGGCGGACCGTCGGCCCGGTCCAGGGCATCTTCGAACGGGTCCGCGCGGCCGTGGACGCCGTGCGGCCGGTCGGGATCCACCCGAACATCGTGGAGGCCGACCACATCGAGGTCGGCGTCCGCGCGACCGTGGTCGTCCAGCCCGGATCGGACGGCGCGGCCCTGCTGGCCCAGATCAGGCAGCGGCTCGCCACCGACATCGGCGGCGGGCGGCTCGGCGGCGACGTGCTGTACTCGCAGGTCGTGCGGGCGTTCGTGGAGCAGCCCGGCGTCGTGGACGTGCAGCGGCTGCACCTGCGCCGGGTCCCGCCGGCGTTCGGCCGGATCACCTTCGGCGGCGTGCCGCACCAGAGCGCCGTCGCCGAGGCCGCGGTGGGCGACAACCTGCCCATGGGCCCGACCGAGCTGGCGGTCTTCTCGCCGGGCGGCGACGCCATCGACCTCACGCTGGTGTCCTCATGACCGCGCCGGCGTTCGCCGCGACCCGGATGGCGCGGCGGCTGACCACGCCGTTCGGGCGCGGCGCCGACACTCTGGACCTGGCGCTGGCGCCGGGCGCCGACCCGTCGAAGGCGGTGGTCGCGCCGTACGACTACACCGACCACCAGGCCGCGTTCGGCCGGACCCCGGAGCCCGCCCACGTGCTGGCCGTCACCGCCGACGTGCCGGCCGGCCTCCAGGTCGAGGCGGCCTTCACCCAGCAGGGCGGCCCGCCGGGGAAGGCGAAGGCGGCGTTCCCGGCGGGTGCACCGGCCGGCACGTCCGTCGTGCTCGGGGTGCCCGCCTCGGCGGGGGTCCGGGTGACGGGGCTGACGGTGACGCCCGCCTCGGCGGACCGTCCCGCGGACCAGGCGCTGCGGCTGACCGTCCTGCTGGGCACGACGGCGAAGGTGCTGTGGGTGCTCGGCGGCGAGCGGGACCAGCTGCGCGAGCGGCTCGCCCGCACGGTCGCCCAGCGGCACCTGCCGTCGGCGACGGGCCGCAGCCTCGACCTGATCGGCGCGGACCTCGGCGTCCCGCGGTTCCCGCCGCTGCCCTACGGGTTCGACGCCGACACCGTCGCGCTCTACCACCTCGACGACGCCGCCGGGAACGCGGGCGGCGGCGCCACCGAGGCGCGCGACGTCACCGGCCAGTACCCCGGCCGTACCGGCCACCCCGGCGTGCCGCACGGAACGGTGCGGTTCGGCGCGGCCGGACGGTACGGCGCCGCGTTCGGCTTCGCCTCGGCCGACGCCGTCGTGGAGGTGGCCACCGATCCCGCGTTCGACATCGCGGCGAACGGCAGCGCGACGTTCGAGTGCTTCGTCCGGCCCGACGCCGGCGCCGACGACGGCCAGGTGCTGTTCCGGCACCCGGCCCCGGGCGGCGCGGGGGCGGGCTGGGTGCTCTCGGTCGGCGCGTTCGGCCGGGGCGTGGCCCGCAACCCCCGGCTGCTGGTCACCGACGGGACCACGCCGGTCACCCTGTTCGCCGACGTGAGCCTGCCGACGGACGCGTTCACCCACCTCGCCGGCGTGGTGGACGGGGCCGCCAAGGCGGTCCGGCTCTACGTCGACGGCGTGCAGCGGGCGAGCGCGCAGTTCACCCCGTCCGGCGGGGTGCACAACACGGCGCCGCTGCGGATCGGGCCGGGCGGCAGCGGCTTCCGCGGCGTGGTGGACGAGGTCCGGATCTCCGCCACCGCCAGGACCGGTTTCGCGCCGGTGCTCGGCGAGGCGGACGAGCACTACCGCAGGCGCCTGCGGGTGTTCCGGCGCTGGGCGCTGCCCACCCCGGCCAACCTGACGGCGACGCTGAACGAGCTGGTCGGCAGGATCGGCGGGCTGGACGACCCGCTGGTCGTCCAGGACGCCAACGCGCCGCTGGCGCGCGGCACCAGGCTCGTGCACGTCC
This sequence comes from Actinomadura sp. NTSP31, assembly GCF_041951385.1. Lineage (NCBI taxonomy): Bacteria > Bacillati > Actinomycetota > Actinomycetes > Streptosporangiales > Thermomonosporaceae > Actinomadura > Actinomadura sp. NTSP31. The sequence continues at coordinate 276,548 of NZ_JBGNUT010000004.1, forward strand.
GCCCGGTCGCGCTCCTCCAGGGCGAGCGCATCGACGCGGCGGGCCGCCGCCGGGTCGACGAGGCGGACGCCGTCGGCACCGCGGCGCAGGAGGAGGCGTTCGACCCGGCCTTCCTGCTGCGCTACGACCGCGGCGACGTCGACTTCACCGCTCCGCCGCCGCGCGACCTCGCCCCCGGTGAGCTCCCGCCCGACCCGCACCTGGTCCAGGTCGGCCTGGCCGCGCCGCTGGACCGGCTGGTCGCGCTCGCGGCCGCCGAGCCGGGCCCGGCCGGGCGCCTGCGCGTCAGCGTCGCGTTCGACCCCCGGGCGGGCGACCTGCGGGCCACCGGGCGCGCCGTCCTGCTCGGGCACGGCACGATCGCGCCGGGACGGCTGGCCGCGCTGGCCCACCGCGCCGGATTCGATTACGTGTGCTTCCGACCCGACGCCGAAGCGGACGGGGCGCAGGTCTACGCCGCCAACGCGCCGGGCGACTACTTCGCCGTGGACATCGACCCGGTCCAGGGCGGCCCGGCCGACCTGGACGTCGGGTCCCCGGTGACCCTGTCGCTGCGGCCCGCGCCGCCCCCCGGGTCCACGCTGCGCTGGCGCACCGTTCCGGACGGGCCCGGCCGCGGCACCCTGGCCACGACGGGAGCGCCGGGCAACCCGGCCTCGACCACGACGCTGACCGCGACCGCGCCCGGCGGCCTGATCGTCAAGGCGGAGGTGGGCCTCGGCAGGCGCACCGCGGCGGCGAGCCGGCCGCTGCGCCTCGGCCTGCCCGACCTGCCGGACAAGCAGACGATCGCCGGCGACGGCGCGCTCGGCGCGCCCGTCGCGGTGGTGAGCGACATCGGCGAGTCCTTCGACCAGCGGTTCCTGAGGCAGCACAACGAACAGCAGGTGAACTACGGCACCGATCCGAACAACCACCTGATGCAACCCGCGGTGGCGCAACTGCTGGACACCCTGCTCGCCGAACTGGCCCGGCTCTCACCCGGCGGGCAGCTCGCGGTGACCTCGGCGTTCAAGCCGGGCGGCGACGAGTTCGCCGCGCACGGCAGGACGCTGACCCTGCACCACACCGTCCTCGCGCCCGGCCCCCTCGCCGCGATCGCCCACGCCGTGGGGTTCGGGCACGTCGAGCACAACGGCGCCAACGTGATCGTCCGGCAGGCGCCGGGCGAGCTGGTCGTCGTGCGCGGCCCTGCCGGCACGGACGGCGGCCTGGTCATGGAGCTGGACGAGGGCGCGACGCTCGGCCTCACGATCGAGCCCGCGCTGACCGGCGCCGCGACCGGTGCCGGCCAGGTCAGGCTCGGCTGGGCGAGGGGCGCGTTCGACACCGCCCGCGTCACCCTCGGCAACCCCCGGCAGCCGTCCACGACCCTGCGCGGCGACGCCGCCGGCCTCGCCTGGGTGCAGGCCGACTACCTGCTCGGCGACCTGCCGGCCCCGTACACCTTCCGGGTCGGCCTGCGGCCCGAGCTGGACGACCCCGGCACGGTGATCTCCAAAGACCAGTACGACCTGATCCTCAACATCCTCAACGCCCTGCACCCGGTGGGCATCGAGGTCAGCACCCAGATCATCCGGGACCACACCGTCGAGGTCCGGGGCGATCTGGCCGCGGTCAACCCCGACTTCACCTTTCCCAAGTTCCGCGTCCGCAGCGCGACGCCACCCACGCGAAGGGGCAACAGCCGTGGCTGACTTCAGTTACACGCCGAAATTCCACCATCTCGACTGGGTGGACAACGTCGACCGCGTCGAGGCCGGCGGCACGAACGGCTTCAACATCCGGTTCGAGACCATCGAGAGCGACCTGCACGGCGTGTCCACCGTGGTCACGCAGATCGGCACCGAACTCGACCAGCTCGGCGCGCGGGTGCCGACCGTCCCGCCCAGCGTCACCCTCTCGGTCGCGCCGACACTCCAGCCGGTCGGGACCGCGACGCCGTGGGCCCTGCAGACCTCCGGAATCGCCGTCGCGCCGCAGGCCGGCGGCCCGAACGGGGTGGTGCCGCTGACGCTGCCCGACCACGTCCGGCTGACCTCGCTCCGCGTCCGCGGCCACGGCTCCCCGCCCGCCGGGCAGAACACGGCCTTCTTCTTCAGCCGGATCTCGGTGTCCGACGGCACCTTGCAGAACGTGACGTCCTTCGACACCAGCACCGTCCCGCTCAACACCGCCCAGTCCATCCCCAACAGCGCGGTCAGCCTCGTCGACCTCGCGAACTTCCGCTACGTCCTCGCGGCGAGCAGCGGGGTGGGGACGGGCGATCCCGTCACCCTCGTGTCGTTCCAGATCACCTACAACAACTGATCCCGCACGTGCCGGGCGGCCCCGGGCCGCCCCTTCGAATGGAGTCCTCATGGTCAAGAAGAACACCACGACGACGGCGGACGGCGCGCAGCCCGCGCCCGCCGCGGCCAAGGCGCCCGCGCCTTCCGGAGCCAAGGCGCCCGCGCCTTCGCGGGCCCGGACGGCCGCGCCGAAGCTGGGCACGCCGCGGCAGCCCGGCCCCAACCGGGCGCCGAGCGTGACCATCCGGCCGCCGTCCATCGTGACGCCGGCCGCACCCGCCCCGATCACGGTGAACGCGGACGCCGGCGTCCAGTGGACGTGGCTGCCGGCCGACCTGAGCTGGGACGAGGAGCAGGTCGTCCGCTACGTCGAGACCCTGCTCGACGTCGCCGGCGTCGAGTCGATGAGGGACCACACCGGGGGCGGGGGCACCTACCCGGTGCGGTTCCCGCACCCCGGCGACTACGCGCTGACGGCGGCGGGGGTGACCGACGAGGGGGCGCACATCAGCGCCCCGCCGGTGACCGTCCACGTGACCCCGGCCGGCCCTCCGGTGTTCAACTGGGTGTCGCCCGCCGACGGGACCGTCGTCGACTTCGGCCCCGGCGGCGGCCAGGTCACCGTCGAGCTGGCCACGGGGCCCGACCAGTACTACCCGCTCGCGGTGGGGATCACCAAGGACGGGACGACCACGACCCAGTCGTTCACCGGGTCCCGGCTGGTCACGACGCTGGTACTCGCCCCCGCGCCGCTCGGCCCCCGTACGATCACCGTGCAGTGCGCCGACCCGGACGGCCGCACGTCGAGCCAGACCCGCACGATCGTCGCGCACGACGGCACGCCGCCGGCGGTGACGATCGGCGCGTTCCCGACCGATGTCACGGTCACCTCGCTGCCCTTCCTCCTCACGCTGAACGGCACGACGTCCGGCGCGCAGTCGGGGGTGACCGGGGTGTCGTACGCGGTCTCCTCCGGTCCTTCGGGGCAGGCCCAGGACACCGCGGCCGCGGGCGACTGGTCGACCTGGCAGGCGCGGATCCCGCTGCCGACCACCGGCCGGTTCGACTTCACGATCACCGCCACGGACACCCGCGGCGGCACCGGCTCGGCGTCCGCGTCGATCAACCTGCACCTGTAGGCCGCGCCCGAGGGGGTGACATGGAGATCAACTGCCACGTCCCGGTCGCCGTGCACGTGGTGGGCGAGCCGACGCCGGACCGGCTGGACGCGCTCGGCCACGCCCTGGCACGGGCCGTCGCGGTGCGGATCGCGAAGGTGGAACGGCTCCTGGCCGACCGCCACCCGCCCGGCTCCCATGCGGAGCCGGAGGCGTGGCCCTGGCCCGGCGCGGACACCGCGGGCAGCGGCGCGGCGCGGTTCTCGGGCCACGCCGCGCCCGCCGGGCCGGACCCGCGCGGCTCCGACCGCCTGCCGGACCTCGGGGCCCCGTCCGGCATCGCGGGAATCCCGCTCCATTCGGCGACCACTCCCGTCGCGGCACCCGCACCCCGGCCAACGGCCGCGCCGGCCGTGCTTGGGGCGGCGGGCTCGACCGGGAGTCCGGCCGGGGCCCGGGGCCCGACCGGCGCAGCGGGTGCCGCTCGTGCCGGGACTCCTGCGCCTCCACGTCCGGCGGGCTCGGCGAACCCGCCGGCCCGTCCGCCGGATGCCAAAGGACCGGTGCCCCCGGCCGCCGGCCCCGGGGCGGGGCCTCCGCGCGCACGCACCGCCGCCGCGGTGCCGTTCGAGGTGCGGGTGCTGGTGGAGGCGATCCTCTTCCTCAAGATCGGTTCGGACCGCGACCTCGCCCTGCTCAAGCAGGTGGTGGACCAGTACGGCTCCACGACCGGCTACGCCGCGTTCCTCGACGGGCTGCGGCGGGCCGGGCTCGATCGCTTCTTCGACCGAGTGCGCCCCGTGCCGGGCATGCCTCGCCCCGCTCCTTCGGCCCACCTCAGCGCGGACACCATCCGGATGCTGTTCGGCCCGGTTCCCGAGGAGCCGGACTACTGGAGAACGCTGAGCTTCGAGGAGCGCCGCAGGCCGATCACGGTCGGCGACCGGACCCGAGCCGTGCTGCGCGACCGGACCGTGGTGATCCCCGGCCCGGGGGACCAGGCCGACAAGCGCTTCTCCGTCCCCGACAACAGGTGGGAGATGACGCGCGAGGCCCTGCACGCCTGGCTCACGCAGATGGTCGGAGGACGGCTGACGCCCTTCGAGGAGTACCTCGTCGCCAACTGGAACGAGTTGGAGCCCGTCCCGCAGTTCGACGGCGCGCAGGTCATCGCCTACTACCTGGTCTCCGGGTCCAGCGGGCTCCGCGAGCACCGTATCCACGGCCCGGACGGGGATGCCGTCAGCCTCTGGTACAGCGAGGAGGGGCTCGTCAACGAGGGGCTCGGGCCGATCGAGTACCTGCTCCTCGCGCACGCCGCGCTCAAGCTCGGCGGCGTGCTGCTGCGGGCCGTCTCGCGCATCGCGGTGACCGCCGGCAGCGAGGCCGCGCAGAGGGTGGTGCTCAAGCTGGCGCTGACCACGCGCCGTCTCGGACGGCCGCTGTCCGCCGTGATGGAGGGCGTGGACTCCGGGCTCGGCGTGCCGGGGATCGGGGCAGGACGTCCGGGAGTCGCGCTCGTGGCACGCGAATCGTCCGCTGGTGTACTGGAGGCGCCCGGCGGGTTCGGCTCCCCGACCGTGCCGCGGACTCCGCCCCCGGCTCCGCCCGCCGCGGCGGAGACCCGGCTGCCGTCCGCGACCCGCTCGGCGGCCCGGGCGCCCGCCACCGGTGCTTCGGCTTCGGCCACGGCGGGTCGGGCGGCGGTGTCAAGGACGGGAGCGGCCGCTCAGGCCGGACGCGCCGCGGCACGCGTGGTCGGCGTCACGGTGGTCGATCAGTCGGGCGCGCGCATCGGCGGCGCTACCGTCCCGGGCGCGGGCCGGACCGATGCCGAACCCACCGACGACGCGGGCTTCTCGGCGGGGACGTTCGACGAGTCGCCGTCCACCGTCGCGATCACGCCGGGCCAGGGCGTCGTCACCACGTCGCCCGAAACGGCGACCGGTCTCACGCAGACCCAGGTCACGGCGCTGGGACGGCTCCTGGCGAAGAGGTTCACCGACAGCGCGATCGATGTTCTGGCGCGGCTGTGGGACGCGGCGGCGCGCACCGGCGACACCGCCGTCCTCACCGCGGGCAACAGCCGCGCCCTCTTCGATCTCCACCGGAACCGCTTCTGGCGCCGTGTCGCCGCCGACCCCGTCGCCCGCGCGCTGTTCACGGACGCGGGCTGCGTCTTCGCCGGCGGCGCCCCCTACCTGATGCTGAACGGTCAGCGGGTCGTCATCACCATCGACCACGTCGTCGAGCGGCAGACCGACCCCGGCCTCGCCCTGACCGCGTCGAACCTGCGACTGGCCTTCTCCCGGGAGAACTCGGTCGTGCTGCGGCTCCTGCACCTGCTCTCCCCGTTCCTGTGAGGACGGCACCCCCGGCCAGGCCGACCGAACGGAGACCTCGATGGACCGGCAGTACAACCTCCCCGGCGCCGTCGGCGGCACCGACGCCGTCACCGACGGCAGGTCCCGGCAGGCCGCCCGCGACCTGATCGCGACCGTCCTGTCCGGCGTCGCCCGAGGGGTGCGCAGCGCCGCGCCCGACCACGCCGGCCACCCCGTGCCCGGAGCGCCCCTGCGCGCGGGGAACACGCCGCCGGCGCCGTCCACCGCGAGCGGGACACCGCTGGGCCGAGCCCCCGCGGGGGGCGGGTCCAAAGCCGCCCCGGCCCCTCAGGGCGGCGCCGCCCGGCCGCCGAAGAGCGATTCGCGTGGACGACCGGAAAAGGCCCCGCCCGCGGCTCGCGTGTTCCCGCTTCCAGGCCGTTCCAGATGGCACCTGGAATTCCCCACGTGGGTGGGAAAAGAGGAAGTGGCGAAATGGCTCTTCCGCGACGGCGGGCTGCCGGAGGGGTTCCACCTCACGGGACGCCCGAAGGACGCGCTGCTCAGCCCGTCCTGGGAACTGTCGTGGGGTGATTACCGGAGCCGCGTCCAGCAGGGTTCCGTCGACTTCGCCGCGACCTTCCTCGGGCTCCTCTCCCCGTACGGCCGGGTCCTGGCGAACCGTGCGCTGCTCGGCGGCGACGCGACGGACGAGGAGGTCGCCGCGTGGAAGGCCGAACAGGCGAAGAAGGCCGGCCAATGGAAGGAGTACGAGCGGCAGTTCGTTCCGGCGCTGGGAATGACGCGCGGCGAGGCGTTCACGCGCCTGCCCTGGGGCCCGTACGAGGTCGCCGGTCAATTCGTCTGGATCGGCGTCAAGGACGCCCGGAGCCGCGCCGTGGTCGAGACGTACCCGGTGTCGACGAACGAGATCTTCAACCGGGACATGCGCGTCTACCTGCGCCGTGGCCTTTCGGTCACCCAGGCGGTCGCCGCGTTCACGGCGGGCTGGGACGAGATCTTCGCCATCGAGATGGCCTTCGCCGGGACCGGCGCGGGTTACCGGGTGGGGGACGCCGCCGAACTGGAGGGCGAGATCGGAATGCTCGAACGGCGGGCGCTCAGGTCCCAGGGAGTCCTCACCGAAGGCGACCTGGCCCTCGCCAAAGCGGTGACGTCCACGGAATCGGTGGTGATCCGGACCGATCTGGCCGAAGCCGGCGCCGTCCGGCAGGCCGCGGTGCCCGCCGGGACGCGACGCCGGATCGGTTTCCTGCCGCCGTCCCGGCAGGGTGAGACGACGGCCGTCGAGCCCCCCGCCGGGACCAGGCCCGTCGCCGGATTCGGCCGCGACCTTGAACCACGGGTTGCGCCGCCGGGGAACGCCGTGCCGCCGGAGCAGCAGACGTACACGCATTTGCCCCCGGCGCGCCAGGTCCCGTCCACGCCGGCGGGCGGGCCCGCAGTGCCGCCGGGCGCCTCGACGGGACCGCGCCACGACCTGCGACCGGCCGCGACGGCGAGCGGCCGCCCGCCGGGCGGCAAGCCGCCCGGCGGCCCGTCGAAGCCGGCGCCAAGGCCCGCGCCGAAGCCGAGCCCGGCGGCCAAGCCGGAGGAGGAGTCCGGCATGACCGCCGCCGAGCGCGACTGGGAGAGGGCCCAGGCCGAGGTCGACCGCCTCGATCGTCCCGCGCCGCGGTCGGAGGGCGGCGCCGTCGTCGATCAGTACGACACCCCGGAGGCCGCGGTCGGCCAGGTGGAGGGAGAAGTGACCTTCGTGGACGAGGTGAACACCGACGACGACGGCCTGCGCGCTCAGGGGTTCACCAAGACCCTGTACGTGGTCGACTCGGACGGCGTCCAGTGGACCGTCGCCTACAACCGGCGGACCGGCAAATACGCCACCGCGCACCACTCCCGCTCGAACTGACCGGACCGTCAGGTCCAGAACGGGGGGACGGGATGGGCGTGGTCGTGGCCGTCCAGGAGGCGCAGGTCGTTCACGTTCCCCGTGCCGGGAAGGGAGATCTCCTCGACCAGCCGGCCGTCGCAACGGTCGATGACCTGGATCCACGAGTCACCGCGGTGCCGCTTGTCGCGGGACGAGGGGACGGAGACGCCGACGATGAAGTGGTCCTCGGTCATGGCGAAGCCGCGGGCGAACCCGGCGCGGGGCAGCGGCACACGGCGGCCCCGGTCGGAGCGGATCTCCCTGGTCCTGGTGCTTATCCAGAACAGTTCCCCGCCGCGGCAGGCCAGCCCGTGAATGGAATGCCCGGCGTTCGGGTGCACGTCCACGAGGCGGAATGTCGCTCGGTCGTACACCTTGATGAAGCTCGCGGGACCGAAGGCGTGGGCCGCCACGTAGAGCCGGTCACCGTGCCACAGCAGGGAGTTGTAGTGCCACCGGTCGTCGGCCGGCGAGGCATCGCGTTCCACGTACGGCCGGACGGCCTGTGCGGCGAGGTCGAATTCGACCGTGTCATCGTCGCCGACCCCGATCAGTGAGTTGGTCCACGGGCTCACCGTCCAGACGCGCCCGGCGTCATACGCGAGTTGGTGCGTGTTGACCTGCAGGCGCACCGGAACGGCCCGGCCGAAGCTCAGGTCCTGTTCGAACGCCAGGAGCTGGCGGTTGTTGACGATGAAAAGTTCGCTGGGACTCCAGGTGATGCCGAAGGGGCGGCATTGCGCGCGCTCGGTGATGGTCGGGTCGAAGAAGCCGGACCGGGCGTCGATGTGTCCGACCTCCCGGGTCCGCAGGTCCACGACGACGGCGAGGCTGCGCATGTTCGACACCGTCGCGAGGATCCGCACGGCGTCAGACGGGCGGGAGAGCGCCCAGGCGGCGGCTCGACCGCTCGATCATCGCCCGCGCCAGTCCGTCCGCCCGCGAGGCCGGCCCGGCGAGCGTGAACCCGTCCGCGCAGGCGTCCGCCAGCGTCCCGGCGATGTGTTCGCGAACCTCGCGGAAATGCCCGCCGAGTTCGCCCGCCGGCCAGCGCACCTGGATGGACGGCCCGTCCTCCGCGCCGGGCAGCGCGGCCAGGATGTGGCGCGCGACGTCCAGTTCCTCGACGGCCAGCGCGGTGAGGAGGCCGGTGCCGCCACCAGGGCCCGCGCGTGCGGTGAGCCTGGCCTCCTTGCGATACCGGTCCAAGAGGTGATGCACGAAGGCGCCTGGTGGGGGAGGAGCCGGGTCCATGTCCTCCAGCAGGGCGAGCAGCCATTCGACCATCACCGTCCCGGCCGGTCCGAGGTCCGGCCGGTCCTGGAGCTGCTCCCCGAGGTAGTGGGCGCGCGCCAGCGCTCGCCCGGCGTCGATCATCCGGGGGGCGGCCGTCCGCGGCCCGTAGGCCAGGTCCAGCGCCGCCGGTGCGCTCTCGGCGACTCGCGCGAACAGCGCGAGCTGCACGTAGACGTGGAAGGCCGCGAGGGCGCGGTCGGTGTTCCACAGGTTGTGCTCGCCGGTACCGGGCGTGTTCCAGAGCGACCGGATCTTCGCCGCGGCGCCCGGGCGCAGGAGGGCATGCCCGCGGCGGATGTCGTAGAGCTTCTGGTGCAGCGATTCGTGCAACAGGTGCTCGGCCGCCCACCAGGGATTCCTCAGCTTCGCCCGGTTCAGGAAGATGACGCCGCTGAGCTGGAACTGCGAGCTGGACGCCTTCCCCTTCCAAGCGCCCTCGGGAGGGAACACCGCGATCAGATGCGTGTGGGACAGGGCGCTGCGCGCGAGCTCCGGAAGCAGTTCACCGAGCAGGCGGACGGCGCCCTCCAGGACCGCCGTCTCGGCTTCGCCGGGTGTGCAAAGGGAGCCCTCGTACTCGTTGCGCACCAGAAGCCGGAAGGCACTTCCGAAGGCGTCGTCGGGCGCGTCCTCACGCCACACCGCGCCGCCGAAATTCGCCGTCCGCAGCGGCTGCGCTGCCTTGCGAGTCGGTTGCGCGCCCGTGTCGCGGACGCTCTCGAGAAGTGCGGCGCACTGTTCCAGGGGCAAGCCGCGCGTGGCGCCGTTCGTGATGCGAGCGAAGGCGTGCTGGATCGCGCATCTCAACACGGGATCATCGAACAGGTCGAATTTCGCGATGTCCGTGCCCGCGAGTTCTCGACGGAGCCGCTCGGCGGCCGGGATTTCCGTGGCGATCTTCTCCAGGCGGCGCAGGTAGGAATGGCGCTGCCGACCGCGAATGTAGGCGCTGTCACCGAAACCCGGGTCGCTCGCGAAGGCCTTTTCGAGGTCGCGGGCGACCGGATCCACCGGAAGGCCGCCGAAACCGGCGGCCTTTTCTCCTTGGTCTCCTGGCTTCACGCCGGTTCGGTCTCCGGCTCGGTCTCGGCCTCGTCGTCGTGGTGGTGGTGACCGGCGTCGCGCTCGGCCAGCGACAGCTCCTCGGCGGACAATTGCAGCTTCTCGAGCTGCTCGTCGGTGAGGAATACGCGCCGGCGACCGCTGCGAGGGGAATTGTCGGGCATCGTGCCGCCTCCTTGGACCGGCCGGAGAGGAGTCGCGGAATTTCCTGCGGTATCGCTTTTCCGCCCTCTCTCGGGAGTATGAGCGTAAGTCGGCGTGTCGAGCGGTGTCAATGACGATATTGGCCACTTCCGGCGCCGGCTCCCGATGTCAGGATCCGCCCAGTGATCCAAATGGAATCGGACATATCGGCTCGGAAGCCTTCGAATGGCCGAGGCCGCACCCGCCGCCATTGATCGTCACCCGGGGCAATCGAGGCGTTACTCCGCTGTGACGCCAAGGGTGCTGTGAGGCCAGTGTCCCTTTCCGGGAGAAGGGGGAGAAGAGGAAGGTGGCGAGCCCTTTCCAGCGGGACAAGGTCCAGGTGGTCTTCGCGGGCGTGCCGCACCGACGTCGCCGACCCCCTTGTACCCGGCACGCCGGCGGGGGCAGGCTCTCCGACGGAGTGTCTGGAGGCCTACGTGTTGACCATGGGCGTTGAGGAGGAGTACCTCCTGATCGATGAGCGGACGGGCCTGCCGGCCGCCGACAGCCGCCGGGTCAGGCAGGCCGCCCGCCGGATGTGCGACCCGGCCGGGGACGAGGTCCAGCTCGAGCTCCTCCAGGCCCAGATCGAGATCGCGACGCCGGTGTGCGACACCCTCGACCAACTCAGCGACCACCTGCGGCGGCTGCGCGGGAACGTCGGTGAGGCGGCCCGCGCGGCGGGGCACCGGCTGGCCTGCACGGGCTGCGCCCCCTACCGCGCGCCGCAGCCCGTCCCCGTCACCGCGACCGAGCGCTACCACGCCATGCGCGACGACTCGCGCCTCCTCGCCGACGAGCAGCTCATCTGCGGGATGCACATCCACCTCGGCATACCCGACAGGGACGTGGCGGTCAGCGTGCTGACCCGCCTGCGCCCCTGGCTCCCGCTGCTCCTGGCATTGGGCGCCAACTCCCCGTTCTGGGAAGGGGACGACACCGGGTACGCGAGCTGGCGCACGCTCATCTTCGGCCGGTGGCCGGTCAGCGGCCCGCCGCCCGCCTGCACCAGCGCCGCCGACTACGACGCGCGCGTCGCCGGGTTGATCGACGCGCGCGTCGTGCCCGACCGATCGCATCTGTACTGGCACGCACGGCCGTCCGAGGGCTACCCCACGCTGGAGGTCCGGGTGCTGGACGTCCAGCTCCACCCCGACACGGCCGTCGCCCTCGCGGGCCTCACCCGGGCCCTGGCCACGGCCTGCCTCACCGAGGGCGCCCCGGACCGGCGGTTCGACCACCCCGAGATCCTGCAGGGCACCACGTGGCTCGCGGCGCGGCACGGCCTGGACGCCGAACTGGCCGCCCCCCTCACCGACCGGCCCCGTCCGGTCCGCGACCTCACCAGGGCGCTCCTGGAACACCTCGGCTCCCGCACCGACGATCCCGCCTGGCCCGATGTCAGTACCGAGATCCACCGGCTCCTGGACCAGGGCAACGGTGCCCAGCGGCAGCGCCATGCCGTCGCCACCGGAGGCAAGGACCGCCTGCTGCGCACCATCACCGACGGCTGCTGAACTTTGGCGCCGCGCCTTCCCGCAGACCTGGTCCGCGTCGCCGGGCACGCCGCACCATGGTCAGCAGAGCGGTGAGGCATGCGGCCGCCAGGAGTATGGCGAACGCGACCGTCAACGCGGTGGTGTAGCCGTGCACGGCGGCAGCGTTGGCCGGGGCGGTCCGATGGGAGGCCAGGTAGGTCGCGGCGGCGCTGGCTGCCAACGTGTTGAGCAGCGCGGTGCCCAGAGCGGCTCCGAGTTGCTGGGCGGCGTTGTAGGCGGCCGATGCGGCTCCGATGTCGTGCCCGCGCATGCCCTCGGTGGCGAGGCCGGCGGTCGGCGGCATGACACAGCCGAGGCCGAGCCCGGTGAGCACCAGCGCGGGAACCAGGTACAGGGCGAAGACGTCCGAGCTGCCCGCCGTCAGACGAGTCAGGATCAGCATCCCGGCGGCCGCGGTGAGCAGACCCGGCACGATCAGCGCCGAGGGCGGGACGCGGCCGTGCAGCTTCCCGGCGATGAGCATGGACCCGGCCAGCGCGGCCAGCGCGTTGATGATCAGCGTCAGCCCGGCCTGGACGGGCGAGTAGCCCAGGACCGTCTGGGTGAAGTAGCTCATGAACAGGTAGAAGCCGAACATCGCCACGAACATCAGCGTGATGGCGACGAACGCGCCGGCGCGGAGGCGGTGCAGGACGACCCGCATCGGCAGCAGCGGATGAGGCGCGCGGATCTCGACGGCGACGAACGCGGCCAGCAGCATCATCCCGCCGGCCAGCAGCGCCACCACCTCCGTCGAGCCCCACCCGAGCGGCTGGGCCCGGTTGAACGCGTACACCACCGCGGCGAACCCCGCGAGGCTGAGCAGCGCACCGGCGACGTCCAGCCGGCCTCGACCACCGATCGGCCGATCCGCCGGGACCAGGGTCGCCCCCAGCACGGCCAGCAGCGCGATGGGCACGTTGATGAACAGGCACCACCGCCAGCTGGTGTACTCGGTCAGCAGCCCACCGGCGATCAGGCCGACCGCCGAGCCTGCGGCCCCGACCGCGGCGAACGCCCCGAACGCCCGGCCGCGTTCGCGTCCCTCGGTGAAGGTGGCCGTCAGCAGCGACAGCCCGGCCGGTGCCAGCACGGCGGCGAACGCCCCTTGCAGCGCCCGCGCCCCGAACAGCATCAGGGAATCGACCGCCGCGCCGCCCAGCGCGGACGTGACGGCGAAGCCCACCAGACCGATGACGAACGTCCGCCGGTGTCCCAGCGCGCTGCTGACCCTGCCGCCGATCAGCAGCAGCCCGCCGAAGGCCAGCGCGTAGGCGGTGATCGCCCACTGCCGGTTCCCGTCCGACATCCCCAGCGCCCGCTGCGCCGACGGCAGCGCGATGTTCACGATCGTCCCGTCCAGGACCACCAGCAGCTGCGCGGCGCTCACCACCGCCAGCGTCCACCACCGCGCATGCGCGCGTCCTTCTCCGCCGTCGGCCGCATCATTGGACGGCCCCGCCACCCATGGTTCGTTCTCTTCGACATCCATGGTCTCCAGCGTTCCGTTGAACTCGCTCCGGAGACTTTTCGCCGCCGACGGCGCGCCGGCCACGCCCAGGACCCGGCAACCCTCAACCCGCGATGGAACCTCCTGACCAGCACTCGCGGGAGCCGGGTGCCTCCGCTCGTCGATCACGGCCGCCCCTGCGAGTCGGAGGGCCGTGCCCGTTCAGGACGACAGTGACTTCCAGAATGCGCAGTTGCTTTGCACCGCGGTGTCGGTCGGGTGAATGCCGTTGGGGCCGGGTGCGAAGGACAGGACGTCGCTGGGGGAGCGGAAACGCGGCCAGTGCGGTGCGTTGGCGGCGGTCGGGTGTGCGGTGCGGGCGAACGAGGTCCAGTAGTCGACCATGGCGTCCGACAGTTGCCGCTGTTGGGCGTTCAGGTCGCCGAGCAGGCCGGGGAAAAGGTAGGTCAGTTCCGTCGCATGCTCGGCGCCCTCGTCGAATCCGGGGACATCGACGAGCGGCGGCGCCGTCCGGTCGGCGAACTGGTAGGCGTAGACCGGGACACCCGCACGGGACAGTGCCTGGAACGCGTCCTGGTGCAGGCAGGTGGAGAGCGACGTGCCGAAGTCGGTCTCAATGGTGGACAGCGCGATCCGCGGGTCGGGGTAGTTCCGCGCCGGGTAGCGGGCCAGGACCTTGTCGGCATCGGCGCCGTACATGGAGTGAACGATGCCCTCGTACTGCGCCGCCGTGATCGGCTGCGGATAGGAGAGGGAGACGAACAGGCGCATCTCGTCCAGGGTGTTGCCGTGCATCACCGAGACCCGGTTGAAACGGCCTTGCGCGATGGCCTGGGCGGGTTGCAGCGGCAGGACGCGGTCGCCGCCCGCGACGGGACCGGCGGTCATGTTCTTGGCCTGGAACGACTCCAGCAGGGTCCGCACCGGTACGGCGCGCAGGCAGGCGGCCGTCTCGGCCGGTGAGGCCTTGCCCGCGCATCCGACGGCGTCGGCGAGCCCGGCTCCGTCGGCCTCCGCGCCGGCTTCGGTCCGTGCGGGCGCGGCGCAACTGAGGCTCTCGGGGATGACCTTGTCGAACAGCCCGGCGGCGGACGGCGAGACGAGGTTGGCGCAGGAGTCGGCGGCGCCGGCGGACTCGCCGAACAGCGTCACGTTGCGAGGGTCGCCGCCGAACGCCGCGATGTTGCGCCGCACCCACCGCAGGGCCGCCTGCTGGTCCAGCAGACCGTAGTTGCCGGCCTGGTAGCGCCGGTCGGCGCCGGTCTCCAGCGCCGGGTGCGCAAGCCAGCCGAGGGGCCCGAGCCGGTAGTTGACGGTGACGACGATGACGCCGCCGCGGACGGCGAGCTTGGAGGCGTTGTAGGCGCTGCCGGTGCCGGTGAGGTTGCTGCCGCCGTGCGCCCACACCATGACGGGCAGGGCGTGCCGGCCCTTGGGCGCGCGGTTCGGCGTCGTGACGTTCAGGTAGAGGCAGTCCTCCGCGTACGTCGTCTCGCCGCCGTAGACGGGGGCGATCTGCGCGCACTGGCTGCGCGGGAACGTCGCGTCGTAGGTGCCGCTCCACGGCCGCGCGGGCTGCGGTGGTCTCCAGCGCAACGCGCCCGTCGGGGGCTGCGCGAACGGTACGCCTTGGAAGAGCCGGTCGTCCTGCCGTACCTCTCCGCGGACGAGTCCGGTGTCCGTCCGGACGACGGCGGGCGTGCTCGGCGCGGCGGACGCCGGCGCCGGCACCAAGCCACCGGCGACGACCAGCGCGGACATCGGTATCGCGACGCCTTTCAGCCTCATGGGTCTCCTTCCGCGAACCTGCTTCCGGCGCCCCGAGCCGCCCATCAAATTAGAACCCTTTTCTAGGACGGAAGACAAGGCCCCTTGAGGCCGCTGCAAGGACCTTCGCCCGTCTGGCCGCCGCGTTCGGCGTAGGCATCGCCCCGCGCACCGCTACGTCACTGCGCGGGGCGATGCGGATCGCGGCACGCAAGGCCTACGTCATCGCCGACAAGGGGTATGTCGGTGCGGGCGGCGCGATCGGGGCGCCCTACAAGCGCCGAAAGCGCCGCCGGCTCGGCAAACGCAAGTAGCTGTTCAACCGGCACCAAGCCCAGGTCCGGGCACTCGGGCCAGCAGGGCGCCGCCACATTCAAGGCCTGGCGCATCCTGCACAAGGCCCGCTGTTTCACGCCAACTGAGGTTGGAAAGACCGCACGGGTGATCTTTAGGGCGGTCCCTTTGTCTGTTTGTAAACAGCTGCTCCGGAGTCATTCGGCTGTCGGGCGGTGGGAGAGGCGGAGTTCTTCGATGTCCAGGCGGGCCTGGATCTGGCGGAGGACGGTGTCGTCGATGCGGCGCTGGTCGCGGAGCTGCAGGACGGTGGCGCGTTTGCGGTCGATGAGGGCCAGGCGCAGCGCGTTGTAGTCGTGGTCGATGCGGGCGGTGGCGGCCGCGTCATCGTCGGCGGATGCGTCGTCGGCGTTCAGGATCAGCAGATGGGTCTCGTAGTCGCGGCGGAGCCGGTCGACGGCTTCGGGATCGACGTCCAGCTCGCCGGCGACGTCGGGGAGGGCGTCGAGGGCGGCCTGGGTGGCGGTGGTCTCGGCGAGGCGGCGTTCGGCGTCGATGCCGGTGTCGCGGGGGAAGCGGGCCCAGCGCACGACACCGGGCAGCAGGAGCCCTTGGACGACGAGGGTGGCGACGATGACGCCGGAGGTGACGAAGATGATGAGGTCGCGGTCGGGGAACGGTGCGCCCGAGGACAGGGTGGTGGGGACGCCGAGGGCGGCGGCCAGGGAGACCGCGCCGCGGAAGCCGGCGATGCCGCTGACGACGCGCGAGCGGTTGCTGACGCGCAGCAGGCGCTGCTTGGGGCGCCGGTCGAGGAGGCGGATGAGGTAGGCCGAGCCGAACAGGAACGCGAATCGCGCGGCGACCAGGACGGCGAACACCACGGCGACGGTGAGCAGGGCGTGCGCGAGGCGGTCGCTGGTCAGGCCGCGGACCGCCGTTTGGACCTCGATGCCGACCAGGACGAACAGGGCGCCGTTGAGCAGGAAGGTCGCCAGGGCGTAGGACTCGATGGTCTGCAGGCGCGCGTCGGCTCGTCCGATGCGCGGGCCGGTCTGGCTCATGATGAGGCCGCAGACCACGACGGCCAGGACGCCGGAGGCGCCGACGGTCTCGGCGAGCAGGTAGGCGGTGAAGGGGATGAGCAGCATGGTGGTGCTGCCCAGCAGCGGGTCGGTCAGGCGGCGGCGCACCTGCACGCCGAGCCAGGCGATGACCGCCCCGATGAGGGTTCCACCGAGGTAGGCGAGCAGGAACAGCCGGCCGACGTGCGGGACGCTGAGCTGCTCCTCGCCGACGGTGATGCCGACGGCCAACCCGTAGATGACCAGGGCGGTGCCGTCGTTGACCAGGCTTTCGGCGCGCAGGATGGTGATGTTCTGGCGCGGCAGCATTCCGCCGAGAACACCGACGGCGGTGGCGTCGGTCGGCGCGATGGCGGCGCCGAGCACCCATGCCGGACCCCAGGGCAGCCCGAGCGCGTGCGCGGTCACCGCGACCGCGCCGGCGGTGACGACGACCAGGACGGTACCGGTCAGGGCGATGCCGCGGATGTACTTGCGGATCTCCCGGGGCGAGGTGGTCAGGCTCTCCCAGTACAGCAGCGGCGGCAGGAACAGCAGCAGCACGACCGCGGGCGGCAGTTGCGCCTGGCGCAGTGTGGGGATGAAGCCCAGCAGCAGCCCGGCGATCAGCAGCAGGACCGGCTGGGCGACCCGCAGCCGGGACGCGACGACGGCGCAGACCAGGATGGCCGCTCCGAGGACCACCACCAGCTCTAGCCCGAACACCTGACACCCCTGTCGACCGGACGGCCGGGCGCGGCCCCTGACCGGCCGTCCCTGCCAGAGGTGATCCCCGCGGCATCATGCACCCGAACCATCAGTGATCTCGGTGGGAGCCCGGCGCCTCATCCCTGGGCGGGCTGCGGGGTGAGACGCATCGTGGTGCTCGCCGCCTGCGGACTGGTGATGCTGTCCACCGGAGCCGAGTAGCGGCGGTACTTGGTGCGGTAGGCGGCGTCGATCCGGTCGTTGAGGCGCGGGTCGGCGTCGGCGCCGATGTCGGTGTAGGCGACGTCCTTGGTGACGCCGCCCGCCTGGATGCGACCTTGGTGGCGCGTGCGGGTGGTGCGGAACCAGGCCGAGCCGGGCCCGTTCACCGAGCGGACGTACAGGTCGCCGTCGACTTCGACCATCCAGATGGTGCGCGGGCTGCTCAGCGAGCCGTCGTCGCGGCGCGAGGCGATCTGCAGTTCGTCGGCGCCGTTGATGCGGGTGAGCTCGTCGTCGTTCCAGGTCGTTGCGGGCGAAGGCATCGTCGTTCTCCTCGGTGGTCGGTCGTGGTGGTCGGCCTGTGGTGGCGCTGCCGCCACCGTGGCGGCCGGTCAGCGTTCGAGCATGCGCATGCCGGCCTCGTTGTGGGTGTCGCCGGCCGCTGGGGGAGGTTGGACAGCCTGGTGAGCTGCTCGTCGGTCAGTTGGACACTGTCGGCGGCGATGTTCTCCTCGACCCGGCTGACGCGCTTGGTGCCGGGGAGTCCTGCACGCCCCGGGTCCACAGCGAGTACTCCGACTGGACGGCGGCGACCGGGTGGACGGCGTGGGCGCGGCGGATGGTGTCGGGCCCCGCCTCCGACAGCCCGATCGCCCTGATCTTTCCCTGCGCGACCAGGTCGGCCAGCGCGCCCACGGTGTCTTCGATGGGGGTGCCCGGGTCGACGCGGTGCTGGTAGTACAGGTCGATGTGTTCGGTGCCGAGTCGCTTGAGGGACCCCTCGACGGCGGTGCGTAGATGGGGCAGTAATCACTCGCCGGGCGGGAAGTCGGTGGAGCCGGCCAGGTCACGTTGGGCCTCTAAGCCGTCGATGCGTCGGCGCAGTGTCGCGATGGTGCTGTCGAGTGCCTGGGAGCCGAGCACCAGGCGCAGCGGCGCGGGTTCGGCGTCAACGCTGTCGATGATGCGGGCGGCCATCCGGGCCGGGTCGCCGGGCGCCAGCCCGTTGGCGGGGTCGAGCATCGCGCTGAAGGCATGCGCGGGATTGCCGTCGTATTCGGGCATGAGGTCGGCGACTTGGGCGCTGCCGTAGCGGAACTGTGTGCGGGCGCCGCCGGGTTCGACGATCGTGACACCGATGCCGAACGGCGCGACCTCGGCGGCGACCGCTTCGCAGAAGCCTTCGATGCCCCATTTGGTGGCGTGGTACATGGAGTTGCCGGGGAAGGCGACCTGCCCGCCGTAGGAGGAGATCTGGACGATCCGGCCGCCGCCCTGGACGCGCAGGTGCGGTAGCGCGGCGCGGATGAGCTGGATCGAGCCCGTCAGGTTGGTGGCGATGATGTGGTCGACCTGGGCGTCGGTGAGCTCTTCGGCGGCGCCGAACAGGCCGTATCCGGCATTGCTGACGATCACCTCGATCCGGCCGAGGTCGGCGAACGCGCGATCGACCACGTCGCGGACGGCGGCGGTGTCAGTGACGTCGAGGACCTCGGGACGGAAGGCGCCGGGGTACTCGCCGGCCAGGTCGGCGACCTTGGCGGTATCGCGGACGGTACCGACCACACGGTCACCGCGCCCCAGCAGCTGCTCGGTGAGCTCGCGGCCGAAACCACTGCTCACGCCGGTGATGAGCCAGGTGCGGGATGCCATGAAGAAGTCCTTTCGTCAGTACTGTGACCGGCCTGCTGGAGTGGGCGCCGCCTGGTTCAGCCGAGGGTGGCCTCGTCCAGGACGCGCAGGGCGTTGAGGGTGCGGGGGTAGCCGATGAACGGCAGCAACTGGGTGGCGACCGCGATCAGGTCCGCACGGGTGTTGCCGACGTTCAGGTTCCCGGCGATGTGCCCCTTGACCTGCGGTTCGCATCCGCCGAGCGAGATGAGCATCGCGAAGGTCACCAGTTCTCGGGTCGCCAATTCGAGGCCGTCGCGGGTGAGGTGGTCGCCGAAGCAGTTCTCGGTCAGGAACCGCTGGATGTGCTGCTGGTCGTCCGGTGCGTTCGCGTAGAGCGCCTTCACGGTGTCTGCGCCGACGATCTGCTCCTGCACCGCGCGGCCCCGCTCGGCCCGCGTCTGTGGCGTAGTGGTGGACTGGCCCGGCAGCGGTAGCTCGACACCGTGCTCGGTCAGCACGTCGTTGGTGGCGTGCAGGAAATCGAACACCTTGGCCATCCCGACGTAGGGGACGGCCTGGTACAGCACTTCCTTGGCCTGCACCGGCGTCACCCCCGCCGTCAGCGCCGCCCCCAGCATGACCCGGTACTCGCTGAGTGCCTGGCAGGCGATCAGCGAGGCGAGCTGGACCATCAGCCGCTCCGGGGCGTCCAAACCGCCTTCGGCCATGACCTGGTCGAAGGCGAAGTTGTCGAAGACCTCGATCAGCTCGGGGTCGGTCCGCGCCAACGTCGAGACGTCGTCGGGGAACAGCTCTCGGTGGTTGCGGCGCGCGGCGTCACTGATCGCCATGTCGTCCTCCTGAGTGAGATGAAATCGGTGCGTTGGGGCGTGATCGGTCCTAGGGCAGCGTGAGGACGACCTTCCCGGTGGCATGGTGGGAGCGGAGCCGGTCGGCTGCCGCCGTCGGCGACCGCCGGCAGCACCTGCTCGCCCGCGGCGGCGATGACGTCGCCGAGCTCGTCGGGGCGGGTGAACCCGAACGACACGCCCCGCAGTCGAGGACCAGGTCGGCGCCCGCTCCGCCGGTGGCCTTCAGGATCTGCTCGGTCAGGTCGTCGTTCCCGGTGACGAGCACGGCGTCGGCTCCGGCGTCGCGCAGCAGTGTGGTCTTGGCGGCCGTCCGGGCTCGGGTACCGGCACCTCCCGCAGTTTCCACGTCGATTCCGGCCCGACCGTCAACGCGGCCATGGTGGAGGCCATCGGCATCGTGCATCCCCTCGTCACTGCGCCAGTGCTCCTCGCCAGGCGAGGCGTAGACGGCGTTGCCGGAGAGGCGGTTCTGTCAGGCTTCGGGGATGGGCATCCCGTAGTTCTCCAAGGTGATGTCCTGGGGGTCGGGACCGTGGCGGACGCCGGTGTCGAGGGCGTCCAGGGCCGCGCGTTCGGCGTCGGTGAGGTCGAAGTCGAACACCGCGAAGTTCTCGGCGATGCGTTCGGGACGCACCGACTTGGGGATGGCCGACCGTCCTTCCTGCAGGTGCCACCGGAGCATGACCTGAGCGGGCGTCTTGCCGTGGGCTTCGGCGATCTCCGTGATCACCGGGTCGTCGAAGGTGCTGGTCGCGGCGTCGGTGCCCCGGTAACTGGTGATGCCGCCGATCGGCGACCACGCCTGGGTGACGATCCCGCGCGCGGCGTCGGCGGCCTGCACGTCGGGCTGGGTGAAGTAGGGGTGCACCTCCACCTGGTTCACCGCGGGCACCACGCCCGCCTCCTTCATCAGCGCGTCGAGGTGCTCGGGCATGAAGTTGCTGACGCCGATGGCGCGGACGCGCCCGTCGGACAGCAGCGCCTCCAGCGCCCGGTAGGCGCCCCGGGTCGACTCGAACCGGGTCGGCAGCGCCTGGTGCAGGATGAACAGGTCGATGCGGTCGACGCCGAGCTTGCCCGCGCTCTTGTCGAACGCGTGCAGGGTCTTCTCGAAGCCGAAGTCGCTGATCCACACCTTGGTCTCGATGAACACCTCGTCGCGGTCCAGGCCGGAGCGGCGGATCGCCTCGCCCACCTCGCGCTCGTTGCCGTAGGCGGCGGCGGTGTCGATCAGCCGGTATCCGGTCGCCAAGGCGGTCCGCACCGCCTCGGTGGTGGCGTCGGGCGGCGTCTGGAACACCCCGAACCCCAGGGCGGGCATCGAGACGCCGTTGTTCAAGGTCAGATTCATGGTTCGCGCCTCCCAGCACGATCGTGAACAGGTCGATCCGGTCCCCGGGCGGCTACGGGCGGACGAGGACCTTCAGCGCCTCGCGGCGGTCCATGGCCCGGTAACCGTCCGGAACGCCGTCCAGGTCGACGGTGCGGTCGAAGACCTTGCCGGGCCGCACCGAGCCGTCCAGCACCGCCGGCATCAGCTCCTCGATGTAGGCGCGGGCCGGTGCCGGCCCGCCGGTCAGGGTGACGTTCGGGCCGAACAGGCTCGCGAACCCGACCGGCGCCTCCTCGTACTGCGGTACCCCCACCCGGGAGATCACCCCGCCGGGCCGGACCACGCCGGCCGCCTGCTCGTAGGCGGGCATGTGGCCGACGGCCTCCAGCACCTTGCGGGCGCCGTGCCCACCGGTCAGCTCGCGGACCTTGGCGATGCCTTCGGCGCCGCGCTCGGCGACCACGTCGGACGCGCCGAACTCCCGTCCCAGGTCGGTGCGGTCCTTGTGCCGCCCCATCAGCACGATCTGCTCGGCGCCCAACTGCCGGGCGGACAGCACCGCCAGCAGCCCGACCGCGCCGTCGCCGATCACCACGACCGAGTCGCCCGGGCCGACGTTCGCGCGTTTGGCGGCGTGGTGGCCGGTGCCGTACACGTCCGACAGGGTCAGCAGGTCCGGCAGCAGCCCGGAGTCCTCACCGACCGGCGCCTTGACCAGCGTTCCGTCGGCGAGCGGAACCCGGATCGCCTCGGCCTGGGCGCCGCCGATCCCGTCCCGGGCCCAGAATCCGCCGTGCAGGCACGAGGTCTGCAGGCCCTCGCGGCAGAACTGGCAGGTGCCGTCCGACCAGGCGAACGGCGCGATCACCAGATCGCCCCGCTTCACCGTGGAGACGTCTGCGCCGGTCTCCTCGACCACGCCGATGAACTCGTGCCCCATCGGCGACGGGGCACCGGCGGGCATCGAGTGGTAGGGGTGCAGGTCCGACCCGCAGATGCAGGCGGTCACCACCCGCACCAGCGCGTCGGTCGGCTCGGTCAGGACCGGATCGGGCACGGTGTCGACCCGCACGTCCCCGGCCGTGTACATGAACGTCGCTCGCATCTCGTTCTGCTCTCATCGTTGCTGGTGGGAGCCCTACCCGGCCGGACCACGGCCGGAGCGGGCGAGGCCGTCAAGGCGGCCCATCCCCAGCAAACGTTCTTTTGCCGGGCCCCGGCAGTGCCTGTCGTTACAGGTAACGCCAGTACCTGCTTCGCCGGCCGGCACCCGCATACCGTGAAGGCATGGACGAGAAGGGCATGGACGACCGCGCCGAGATCAAGGAGTTCCTCGCCTCGCGCCGGGCCCGCATCACCCCCGAGCAGGCCGGGCTGCCCGCCTACGGCGGCAACCGGCGCGTCAAGGGCCTGCGCCGTGAGGAGGTCGCCATGCTCGCCGGGGTCTCGGTCGACTACTACGTCCGGCTGGAGCGCGGCAACCTGTCCGGCGCCTCCGACAGCGTCCTGGACGGCGTCGCCCGCGCCCTGCACCTCGACGACGCCGAACGCGAGCACCTGTTCGAGCTCGCGCGCCGGGCCACCGGCCCCGCGCCCGCCACCCGCCGCAGGTCCCCGACCAAGCCTCCGCCGCCGGTCCTGCAGCACATGCTGGACGCGATCAGCGACGCACCGGCCTGGATCCGCAACGACCGTCACGACATCCTGGCCACCAACCGCCTCGCCCGCGCCCTGTACGCGCCGATCCTGGCCCACCAGCAAGCCGACCCGCGCCGTCCGGCCAACACCGCCCGCTTCATCTACCTCGACCCCGCCGCCAAGGACTTCTTCACCGACTGGGACCAGGCCGCCGACGACATCGCCGCCATGCTCCGCGCCGAAGCCGGCCGCAACCCCTACGACCGCAACCTCACCGACCTCATCGGCGAATTGTCCACCCGCAGCGAGGTCTTCCGCCGACGCTGGGCCGACCACAACGTCCGCTACCACCGCACCGGCGCCAAGAGATTCCACCATCCCGCCGTCGGCGACCTGGAACTCCACTTCGAGGCCATGACGCTGACCTCTGATCCGGCGCTCACCCTCCTCATCTACACCGCCGCACCCGACACTCCCAGCGCCGATAACCTCCGCCTGCTGGCCACCTGGGCCGCCACCCAAGACCAGCCCACACCCACCCACCACCACGAAGACCAGCATCCCTGACAGCTCCGCCCGATCCTGCTACCAGCAGTGCCTCCACCGCAGCGGGTTAAGCGGCTTGCTCAGGTGGAGGAGCGTTGTACCAGTTGGGGGATGCTCCAGGTCGGGCGAGCGGGTTCGCGGCCTGACAGGCCCGCCACGACGACCTCAGCGCGTTTGCGGCCCACTTCGCGCAGGTCGAAATGGATGGTGGTCAAGGCCGGTACCGCCAGCTGGGCGGTGGGGATGTCATCGACTCCGATGACGGCGATGTCGGCGGGTGCGACCAGGCCGCACTCGCGCATTCCGGCCAGTACCGCGATCGCGGTCTCGTCGTTGAAAGCGCACACGCCCGTGACGGACTCGTCGGCCAGTTGCCGCACGGCTCCTGCGGCATCTCCGGCCTCCAGGGCCGTGGTCACCGCCACCGGCGGCTCGACGCCGGCCCGGCGGCAGGCTTCGGTGACGCCGATGAGGCGTTCTTCGGCCATTGCTTTGAGGCCGGAGTCGGCGGGCAGCGCGTAGCCGATACGCCGGTGCCCGCGGCCGAGCAGGTGTTCGCCCTGCATGCGGCCGATCGGCCGCATCGCGGCGGCCTGGTCGCCGTCGGAGGGCAGCACCACGCTCGCCCCCGCCCGACGCAGGCTCTGGACGACGTCCGGGGGAAACGGGCTGAACCCAATCACCGCTGATGCGTTGACCGCCGCGCACACGTCCGGCAGCGGGCGTCCATGCGCGCCGGCCAGGTGGGTGACCAGCGTTAGGCCGTGCTCGGCCAGCGCGGTCGCCGTTTCTTCGATGAACCGGCTGATTCCGGCACCGATCGGGAGGTCGGGAACCGACAACAGGACGATGTCGCTGCGCCCGGCGGCGAGCGCGCGGGCCGAGGCGTGGGGGCGGTAGTCCAGGCGGCGGGCCGCGTCCAGGACGCGCTGCCTGGTCTCTTCGGGGATCGACTGGCCGGGCCGGTCGTTGAGCACGAAGCTCACGGTGGTCCGGGAGACGCCGGCGGCGCGGGCGACGTCCGCGCTGGTCACACGTTTGGCGGCTGTCATGCTTCTCTCATCGCCGGTCCGTCGATCACGCTTCATGCTACCGGTCCGCCTTAACGCGCGTTAGCGCCGGGCCTTCCGCCCGCCGGTCGCGTTGTCCGTTCGTGACGAAGCTGCGTCTTGCCGCCCCGTCGGCATCGCCCCCAGGCGTCGACCGGACCGTGCCCGGCGCCCGACGAGCCGTCGCCGAGACCTACCGGCGCACCATCAACGTCTGGGCGCCCGTCCAGGAGATACCCACCCGCGACGCACGCGTCCGAACCGCCACCACGGTCACCGATCACCTCGGGCTTCCCGTCGCCCGCCTCAAAGGTCGCCAGCACCCCGAAGACCTCCGCACCCTCGCCTTCCTGTCCGTCCAAGCCCAGAAATGGCTGCGCGCCTCCGGAGCCACCCGCACCTGGACTTCGGACGCGTTGCGGAAAAGGGAGCTGTCGGGTGACCAGCACCAGTCCGGCACCGCGCGAATGTCCGACTCGCCCCGCTATGGCGCTACCGACCCGCACGGGAAACTCTGGGGAACCGACCGCATCTTCATCGCCGACGCCAGCCTCCACGTCACCAACGGCGGCGCCAACCCCGTCCTGACCATCATGGCCCTCGCCTGGCGCACCGCCACCCGTGCGGCCGCCGCAGGGTAAGCCGAAGACTCTGGCTGCCAAGGGGCCGATGCACCTGCGCATCCGTGCCTGCCGGCATCGCCTTAGCTACTGATAACGTCCTCGCCACGACCAAGTAACGCGCGTCACTAATGCGCGTGAGTGGCACCACTGTCCGGCATCCCACCCCCATCCACCCCGAAAGCCGCCTCGTCTCCCCACAGAACCGACGAGGCTGGAAGGACCCGAACGTGAGCGACCACAGCCAGGGACTCCCACCAGAACCAGAGCAGACCACGAACAGCGCCCTGCCCAGGCAGAACGGCTCCGAGCCCAAGGCGACGCACGATGGCAGGGGCCTCCCGCGGCGAACGGTTCTGCTGGCCGGTGCCTCCTCGGTGGCCGGCATCGTCGCCGGTACCGCCCTCGGCTCCCGCACGGCGTCGGCCCTGCCCGGCGCCGCGGCACCGCCCAAGCAGTGGAACGTCCCGGACGCGGCGTACGTGCGCGACTGGGGTCTCGCGCCGGCGGGCCCCTGCGAAGCGGCGGCCGACCCCGAGTGCGGCACCGGCCAGCCCTCGGGCCTGCGAGGGATCGCCGGCGGCATGAGCGTGCCCGGTCTGGGCATCCCGCTCGGCGGCGTCGGCGCCGGCTCCTTCCACTACAACCTGTTCGGCACCTTCGGGCCGTGGAACATGGGCGGTTCCCAGGCGTCGAACTGGTGGGAGATGCGCACGCTCCCTCAGGCGGCGTTCCACGTCCGTGAGGAGGTCGCCGGTACCGGGGGCGGCGCGACCGTCAAGACTCTGGCCACGCGGCACGACAACGTCGCTCCGCAGCGGGACTTCGACGGGGTCCTGCCGCGGTGGAACCAACTGGGCCCCGGCGACGGTTCCTATGCCGCGCTGTACCCGTTCGGCTGGACGACCTACAACGTGTTCCGGTCGCAGGTGTCCATGCGGTTCTGGTCGCCGATCGTGGCCGGCGAGGACGAGCGCACCTCGATGCCCGTGGCCTTCTTCGATGTGGACCTGGCCAACCCCACCACGAAGACGATCGACCTGTCGGTGATGTTCACCTTCCCCAACGCCGCTCCGCATTCCACGGGCACGACGCGCACGGGCCTCTACAGCCGGTTCGACGCCGACCGGTCGGGCGTCGCCGGTGTGACACTGGGGTCGGACCACCCGACGAACACCCCCGACGCCTTCAAGTCGGAGTGGACGATCGCCGCGCTGCCGCAAGCAGGCCAGAAGCTGACCCACGTCACCTCGTGGAACGCCGCCGGCGACGGCAGCGACATCTACGCTCCGTTCGCCTCGCGGGGCGAGCTGCCCAACACCGCGCTCGACGGCTCGAACTCCGCAGGCGCCGTCGCTGTGAAGGTGCGGCTGGCACCGGGGCAGAAGACCACGGTCCGATACGCGCTGTCGTGGGACTTCCCCCAGGTGTACTACGACGGCGCACCGGCGGGCCGCGCGGTCTGGATGCGTCGGTACACCGGGTTCCTCGGTGGCAGGTCGACCCCCACCAACGACTACGTCGCGGACTCCTACCCGTTCAAGCAGGCCTTCACGATCGCCAAGCGCGAACTGGCCCGCCACGACGACTCCCTCGCCGCCGTCGAGGCGTGGTGGAAGCCGATCGCCACGAACCCCCGGTACCCGGCGTGGCTGCGCAAGGCCGCCCTCAACGAACTGTTCGGGATGGTCTTCGACGCCTCGTTCTGGGAGGCGGGCCTGGTCAGCAACACCATCACTCCCGCCCCCGGCGGACCCCGGCTGGGCGCGGAGATCCCCGGCACGCACCTCTTCTACACCATCGACGCCGGGAGCGGCGGCGCACCCGCCAACGAGATGGACGTCGACAGCTTCGGATACCTGTCCTACGCCAAGCTGTTCCCCAACCTGGAACTCGGCCGCCTGCGCGCCTGGCTGCAACTGACCAAGCAGGACAAGTGGGGGAGGGTGCCGCAGCAGATCATGTTCGACACGGGGCCCTACATCAGCGCGACAGCAGCCGACCAGGGCGCCCCCTCCGCGACCTCCGAACCCGTCTTCGGCGCACCGCCTCCCAATACCACCGACCTCGGTAAACTCTTCGACCCCGCGGGCGGCGACTCGTTCCGGGACTGCTTCCACAAGCTCATCTACCGGGTGTACGCGCTGTACAAGGAGACCGGCGACAAGAGCCTGGTGACCTACGGGTACGCCTCGATGCTGAGGACGCTGCAGCACTCGCAGTTCTTCCGCCCGCCCGGCTCCCACCTCCCGGCGGACCCGCCGTCGAACAACCCGCCGAACACCTACGACCAGGTCATCGTCAACGGCCACGGCATCTACAACTGCCAGCTGTACCTTCTCTCGCTCCAGATCCTCTCGACGCTCACCCCCACCGCCCGCTCCCTCGGCGTTCCCGAGGCCACGCACGCTGTCCAAAAGCAGATCGACGCCGAGCTGGCGGCGGCGAAGGCCGAGTTCGAGCGGATCTTCTGGAACCCCAAGACCGGGCGCTACCGCTTCTGCGACGGCACCGGCGGCATCGACGGCCGGACCGGTGACATCTTCGGCAACAAGAAGCCGGTACTGCCGCCGGACGCGGTCTTCCTGGACTCCTTCTACGCCCAGTGCGTCGCCTCCCAACTCCGGCTGCCGGACCTGATCGACCTGCAACACGCCCGGACGCACTGGCACAACACCCTGGACGCCTTCCTGGCCCCCAAGGACGCCGACGGCAAGCCCACCGGCCCGCCCATCGTCCTGGACGAGAATCTGAACCACTACCCGATGGACTACATCCAGTCCCCGGGCCGCTTCGTCGCGGAGATCGCCGACGTGTGGCCGGGCACCACCTGGATGGCGACCGCGGCCGCCGTCCACATCGGCCGCCGGACCCGCGACCGGACGCTCATCGCCAAGGCCATGAAGATGAGTGAAGTCGTGGCGAACCGGATCTACGACGACGGCGCCACGACCAAGGGCCACGCGTTCGCCACACCGGAAGCCTGGTTCGTCGACAACGTCAATATCTCCCGGTATGCCGCCTACGCCCGAGCCCGCTCGGTCTGGCAGCTCGTCGACGCCCTCGACCCCATCCCGGGAAGGGCGAACTCTCGTCGCCGCAGATGAGACGGAGCCCGTCTGCCTGAGCCGGCGCAGCACCGGCCGGCTCGCCCTGAGTACCTGTGCCTGGCCGCGCGTTCCGCGCGCGGCCAGGCCGCGGCCCAGAACCGATCTGTGGTCCTACTGGCCCAGCCCGAGCCGGCCGGCGTTGATCGCGGCGATGACCCCGCCGTCGATGAGCAGGTCGCTACCGGTGACGAAGCCGGCCTCCAGCAGATAGGCGGCGGCGTCGGCGACCTCGTCGGTGGTACCGACCCGGCCGGCCGCGGAGTGTTCGATCATCGCCTGGTAGCCGGCCGCGCCGGGCCCGGACATCTCGTCCTTGGCCAGCGGGGTCAAGATGATGCCGGGGCTGATCGAGTTGACCCGGGCGCCCCGGTCCCCCCAGGTGACGGCGGCAGCCTGCACACGTAGATGATTGGCCCGCTTGGACAGCGCGTACGCAGCGCCGGAGTCTGTGACGGCGGTGGGCCTCAGGAACGGCAGTGCCAGCAACTCGTCGGTGGGCGTGTACGCCAGCGCGTGCTCCTGCTCGGCTGTCAATGGCGCCAGTGCGCGCATGTGCCCGGCCATGCTGGACACGACGAGTCCGCTCCCGCCCGGGGCGATGATGCGGCCGAACTCCTCCAGCACGATCGCGACGCCGACGAGGTCGACGGCCAGGATCGCCTCCGCCGATGCCTGCACGGGGGACAGCCCGGCGGTGTGCACCACGTTGACGACGTCGCCGAACTGCGCGGCGGCTTGCGCGAGCGCGTGCACCGAGTCGCGGGACGCGGCGTCCACCGGGTGCGTGCTGACGGTGTGACCGGCCGCTTCGAGGGCCTCGGCGGCTGCGGCGAGCGCGGTCGGGTCGAGGTCGGCGAGCAGGACCATGCGGCCCGAGCCTTGCCGCCGGGCGATGGCTTGGCCGATCCCTCCGGCTCCGATCACGACGAGTACTTCGCTGTTCATTCGATCTTCCTTGTCCGTTGGAAGTGCTGATGGCCCTACCCAGGGGATCGGCCGCACCGCAGGGCTCCACGAAGCAGTTGGAGTGAAACTGGCGGTGATTTGGGAGTCTCCACTCGGCCCCGGGCCCGTGGTCCGGGTCCGTGCGGCCCGGGTCAGTGGGACATGACCGGTGTGGCCGCCTCCGGCTCCCCGGGTTGGCTGTCGCCGGTGCGGTCGTTGCTTGTGGCGCGGACGCAGGTGGCAGGGGTTCGACGCGCCGGTGTCGGCCGTCGCCGAGCGGGCCGGGGTGGGGATGGGCAGCCTGTACCGCCGATACCGCCAAGGAGGAACTGCTCCAGCGGCTGTGCGCCGACTCCATGCAGCGCCTCGCAGAGACGGCCCACGCTGGCCTGGCGATCGACGACCCGTGGCAGGGACTCGCCCACTACATCGTCGAGTGCGCCCGATTCGGCTTCGGTGCTCTGGCCCCCCGGCGGGGACCATCGATGTCACACCGCAGATACAGCAAGCCGCTGAACAAGCCCAGCAGTCCACCGACGAACTGATCGCCCGAGCCCAGGACGCGGGAGCCCTTCGCACTGACGTGACCGCCATGGACATCCATCTGCTCATCGGGCGGTTCAGCCGGCCAGGTCCCGCACCGTCCCGGCGCGCCGAGGAAGAGACCAGGTCCCGCCTGCTGGCGATCGTCCTCGACGGCCTCAGAACCCACAACGCCGGCCCGCTCCCGGGCGCCCCACCAGACCCCCGGCAGTACCACGCCATGTGGGCCGCCGACTGACTGACCTTGGGTCCTCCACCGGATCTGTCGGCCTCGGTCGGGAGGTGCTCGTGTGCACTCCGGCTGGCCGGAGCAGGCCATGCCCTGGAAAGACCACCGCCCCCCATCCACGCAGGAATGTTCGACGCCACCGCCTGACCACCGGGAACATCACCCGGCCGTGAAAAATCTTCGCGGCATGGGCGGCGGAAGATCGATAACAGTCTCATTGTGAGACTTCCTCGGATTTGAGGACCGTGCTTCCATGGGGACCGAGCAAGCGTTCGGGGACCAACGCGGAGCGCTGAGCGAGGGAGTACCGGATGGGGCTGCGCTTTCCCGGGAGGTTGTGGGTGCCCCTGGCGGCCGCAGTCGTGCTGGTCCTCAGCATGGCGCTGGCGGCGCAGGCGCACATCGAGCGGCCGTCGTACTGGCCCTCGCCCGGTCCCGACTGCTCCGTCAGCCCGTGCGCGGGCGGGACGGTGCCGACACCGCGGAGCCTGGCGTCGGCCGTCCAGACCGTCCCAGGGAGCACGACCCGCGTGGTGTGCCGGCCGGACTCGCCGCAACGGCTGGAGGCCTCGATCAAGCGGGCGCTGAAGTCGGGCTACGACGTCCGCCCGCACGACCACCGGACGCTCGGCGCCGCCCAGGCGCGGGAGCTGCAGCGGATCAACCGGGCACTGTTCGCCCGGTGCCGGTACAAGGAGATCCAGCCCGCGGTGAACGACTCGCGGAACAACGACCGGGTCGTGGTGTTGCCGGGCGTCTACACCGAACCCACGGCGCGCAAGAAGCCGACCCACGACCCCGCATGCGACCGGTACAAGCTGAGCACGGGCGCGTACTCCTACCTCGGCGAGTACACCTGCCAGAACGACGCCAACCTGATCGCCGTGCTCGGCCGGACCCCCGGCACCGGCAAGGACCCGGACCCGCCGCTCGTCGACCGGCACGGCATCCCCAACCGGGGGTCGTGCCTGCGCTGCAACCTCCAGCTCGAAGGGGCGGGCGTGAGCGCTGACGACGTCGTCGTGGACGCCGGTGACCCGTCGTCCGGCAACGGCGGCCCGCGCAACTCGGCGAAGGACGTGGGCATCCGCGCCGACCGGGCCGACGGCTTCGTGCTGCGGAACCTGACCGTCCGGCACGCCGACGAGCACGACATCTACGTGCTGGAGAGCAACGGCTACCTGCTGGACAGCTTCAAGACCTTCTACGCGGGCGAGTACGGCGTGCTCACCTTCGTCGAGGACCACGGCGTGATCCAGAACTGCGAGGCGGCCGGCAACGGCGACTCCGGGCTGTATCCCGGCGCGGGCGCGAAGACCGGGGCCGGACGCGACGAGGGCGTCTACCCGACCGCGCGCTACAGCCAGGAGGTCCGCTACTGCGACTCGCACCACAACACCAGCGGCTACTCGGGCACCGACGGCAGCGCCACCTGGGTGCACCACGACAACTTCTACGACAATGCCCTCGGTTTCACCACCGACGTGTTCACCGCCGCCGGGCATCCGGGCTTCCCGCAGCAGGGCGACCTCGTCGAGAAGAACGACTTCTACTCCAACAACTTCAACCCGTACGTGGCGGACAGCGACGTGGTGCCGACCGTGCCGGTCCCGGTGGGGAGCGGGATGTGGATCGCCGGCGGTGACGACAACGTCGTCCGGAACAACAGCTTCCGCGACAACCGGCGGCGCGGAGCCATGCTCTTCGCCGTCCCGGACGCGTTCGTCTGCGCCGACCAGCCCCTGACGGGCTGCGACCCGCTGAAGCTGTCCACCTCGCACCGCAACCAGTTCTACGGCAACAGGATGGCCGGCAACGGCGTGGACTTCTGGTGGGACGCCTTCCCCGGCAACTCCGGCAACTGCTGGTACTCCAACGGCGCCGTCACCAGCTCGCCCACGGGCCTGCCGGACTGCCTGAACGGCAAGGCGCCCTTCCTCAGCATCGGGTTCGGCAACCTGGGCAACGAGCTCGAACTGCTCACCTGCATGGCCAACCTGAAGCCCGGCGGCCCGTGTCCCTGGTTCACGACTCCCAAGGCCACAGCCCCGGCCGCATCCAGGACGGCGCCCCCCGGCGAAGCCGGCCACCCCGAG
The DNA here is from genome assembly GCF_041951385.1 of Actinomadura sp. NTSP31. NCBI lineage: Bacteria > Bacillati > Actinomycetota > Actinomycetes > Streptosporangiales > Thermomonosporaceae > Actinomadura > Actinomadura sp. NTSP31. Next base: position 308,435 of record NZ_JBGNUT010000004.1, read on the forward strand.
ACGAGCGAACTCGACGACGCGATGCTCGCCGCGATGACCTGCCACTCCTGGCAGGAGATGACGACCGGCCAGCGCGACCACATGCTGGGCAAGATGGCGTTGTTCATGGGCGGCCAGATCGACCATCCGGGAGCACGCGGCACGACGCTGAGCAACCAGAACGCGACCAGCATGCTCAACAATGCCTGCGGGCTGTCCTTCGCGGGCCCGTTCAAGCTTTACAAGCTCTACGCCCGAGCGGCGGCCTTCCCTATGCAACTCCCGTAACGGCTCAAAGGGACTGATCCTCCTCGTCGTTGCGCTCTGCCTGTTCCGCGGCGGCCTCGATCCGGTGTGCGGAGCGGCGGCGTTGCCGGTCCTCGCGCCCCGGCCAAGAACCCGCCCCTTGAACCGCCAATCATCGGATTGATTAAAGGATTTCGAAACTTGGCGCCAACTCGCGGAAGATCCCGATGCCGCGTGGCGGCCTTCAGTGCATGACAGGCAGCGGGTGTAGCCGATTTGGCAATGGCAAAACCGCTGCAGTCCGGCAATGCCGATCTCTCGCGCTCCTGGTCGCGCCAGTTTAGTCCCCTGCGACCCGGGGGACAGGAACGGAACATTTCACGGACTCGATAGGTACCGCAATGGTGCGACATTCGACCGTGTGACCTACGTCTACAAGGGGCAACAGTCATGAGCACCATAACGACCAAGGACGGCACCGAGATCTATTACAAGGACTGGGGTGAGGGACCGGTCGTGACGTTCTCCCACGGCTGGCCGCTGAGCTCCGACGCGTGGGACGGACAGATGCTGTTCCTCGTGCAGCACGGCTTCCGCGTGGTCGTGCACGACCGGCGCGGCCACGGTCGTTCCAGCCAGGCATCCTCGGGCAACGACATGAACGGCTATGCCGACGATCTCGCGGCCGTGATCGAGGCGCTCGATCTCCACGACGTCAGCCTGGTGGGCCACTCCACGGGCGGCGGCGAGGTCGCCCGCTACATCGGGCGTTACGGAACGGCACGAGTCGCCAAGGCGATCCTGATAGCCGCGGTGCCGCCGCTCATGCTGAAGACCGACGCCAATCCCGAGGGACTGCCGATCGACGTCTTCGATGACATGCGCGAGGCGCTCTTCAAGGACCGCTCGCAGTTCTACCGGGATCTGGCCACTCAGTTCTACGGTGCCAACAGGCCCGGCTCCGAGGTCTCGCAGGGCATCCTCGACCAGTTCTGGCTGTGGAGCATGCAGTCAGGCCTCCTCAACGCCTACCTCAGCATCAAGGCCTTCTCGGAGACCGATTTCACCGAAGACCTCGCCAAGTTCGACGTTCCGACCCTGGTGCTGCACGGTGAGGACGACCAGATCGTCCCCGTCGAGGACTCGGCGAGGAAGTCGGCCCGGCTCATCAAGGACGCGAGGGACCTCTACTACCCGGGCGCCCCGCATGGCCTCACCGCCACGCACCAGGACCAGGTCAACGCCGACCTGCTGAACTTCCTGCAGAGCTGATCAGCGGCCGGGCGTGGACGCGGCGGTGCTACGACGTGGTCGGCTCGAGGTCTCCCGTCCGGCCCCGCAGGTGCGGACGGTCGCGTTCGGCCCAGCGGACGGCCGGGGGCACGGCCAGGCCGGTCAGGGCGAACAGGCCGCCGACGAGCCACCATCCCGGCACTCCCCATTCGATGCACAGGGTGATCAGCAGGGCGGGGCCGAGCGTGATCCCCAGGCCGAGGCCCATGCCGAACAGGCCCTGGTACTGGCCGACGGCGTGCCGCGGGGCCAGCGCGAAGGACAGTTCGAAGCCGGCCGCGGCCTGCCAGACCTCGCCGACCGTGTGGATGATCACCGCGATCGGCAGCAGCAGCATGGCGATCCACAGGGGGGCGCCCGCCATGAGCGAGAGCAGCGCGGCGGCGACCAGGAAGGCGAAGCCCGCGCGGCGCAGCGCGCGGCCGCCGAGGGCGGGGGTGGCGATGCCGCGGCTCGCCCGGACTTGGAAGAGGACGACGATGACGGTGTTGATCAGCATCACCACCGTCACCGACCACGTCGGCGCCAGGATCCGGTTCACCAGCCACAGCGGCACGGCCGCGGTCAGCACCCGGTACTGGATCGCCATCACGCCGTCCAGCACGGTCAGGACGAGATAGGGGCGGTCCCGCAGCGCCGCCCATCGCCGCCCATCGCCCCGCGGCACCGGCGTCAGGTACGGCAGGAACAGCACGACCAGCGCCGACGCCGCGTACGACACGGCGCTGCCCGCGAGCAGCAGCACGTACGCGTGCCGGGTGTCGACGGCGACGCCCCAGCCCGCCAGCAGCGCGCCCACCGAGATCCCGACGTTGGTGACCGAGCGCAGGTACCCGCGGAACTCGGCGGGCCGCTCCCCGCCGTACTCCTGCACGAGCGGGCCGCGCGCGGCCTGGCCCGCCGACTGCGCGGCGGCGCCGAGGCTCGCGAACAGCAGGAACGTCCAGAAGCCGCGCGCCAGGCACAGGCCCGCCATGGACACCGTGCCCAACCCCAGCGTCAGCGCGTACACCGAGCGGGCGCCCTTCCGGTCGGCCAGGTGACCGAACGGGATCCCGGCCGCCAGCGACACCGCCCCCGCGAGGGTCAGCCCGATCCCCACCTCGGCCGCGGGCAGGTGCACCGCCCGGGTGAAGTACAGCACCCCGGCGGTGAGGTAGACGCCGTAGCCGACCGTGCTCACCAGCGTGGCGAACGCGAGCAGGCGGGCGGGACGGCCGCCCTTCGGGAGTACTCCCGCGGCCCGTCGGCGCGCGCCGACACCGGCGATCATCAGGCCGCCGACTCCCCGGGCCCGGCCCCGTCGGCCGCGGTCACGAACCGGACCGACAGCGCGAGTTCCTCGGCGATCTCGCGCGCCCGCGTCGAGGTCTCCGCACCGGTGACGATGACCGCGGCCCGGTCGCGGGAGCTGTGCACCGGGGGGATCTCCGCCCCGGGGCCGATCAGGAGTTCCGCGTGCAGCACCGCCGGATGGGCGCGGACCTCGTCCCATCCCTCGACCGCCACGAGGGTGCCCGGCGGCGGGGTCAGGAAGCGCATCGCCGCTCCGCGGGCGGGCCGGGGCGGGCCGGGTGCGCGCGGCAGGCCGAGCATGTCGTCGATGACCAGCCCGAAGATCTCGAGACCTGGGATGGCGTACTCGAGCATCAGGTAGAGCCAGTCGCCGCCGAGGCGGCCGTGCACCTCGCCGAGCACGACGCCGCCCGGCGTCAGCCAGAACTCGACGTGGAAGGCCCCGACGCGCAGACCCAGGGTGAGAAGCGCGGCGGACACCACCTCCTCGATCTCCTCACGCCGGGGCTCGGGCAGGTCCGCGGGCAACTCGTGCGCGGTCTCGACGAAGAGCGGCGGCGGGGTCTTCTCCTTGGTGGTGATGGCCAGGAAGTGCGGCCGGCCGTCCAGGAAGATCCCCTCGATGCTGAACTCCGTCCCGGGCACGAACTCCTCGATCAGGAACGTGCCCGCGTCCGGCAGCATCGCCATCGCCGCGGGCAGGTCGGCGGACAAGGAGACCTCGGTCACCCCGATGCTGCCCATGGCGTCGCGCGGCTTGACGATGCACGGACCCGGAGCGTCCCGCATGAAGTCCTCCGCGTCGGCCGCGCTCGTGCACAGCCGGACGGCGGGCTGGGCGAATCCCGCCGCGGCCAGCGCCGTCCGGCAGGCGTCCTTGGTGCGGATCCGGCGGATCACCTCGGGCGGGTTGCCCGGCACGCCGATGGCCGCCGCCGTCTCGGCCGCCGCGACCTGGGCCATCTCCAGCAGCGCGAACACCGCCGCGATGGGCTCACCGGCCGCGACGCGCCGCCGCGCCCACTCCGCGTTCTCCCGCGGATCGGCGTAGTCCACGACCGAGGCCTCGTCGGCCGCGGCGACGATCGAGGGCGTGGCCGCCAGGACGGGCGCGGTGGTGGTGACGATCGTGCGGATCCCGCGGGCGGCGGTCTGCGCGAGCACCGCCTCGGCCATGTTCACGCTGAAGGGAAGGGCGCGGGCGCCGGCGACGAACAACAGGGTCGGCTTCATCGCGCCGCCCCCGCCCCGGCCGTCTCCCGCCGCTCCAGGCTGTTGACCAGCCCGCAGAACCCCTCGATCTCCCCGGCCGTCATGTTCGAGCGCAGCATCACGCGCAGGCCCGCCTGGCCCCGGCCGATGACCGGGAAGAAGATCGGCGAAACGAAGTAGCCGGCGCGCATCAGGTCCTGCGCCAGCTCGACGGTCCCCGCCTCCGAGCCGACCTGCACGAACCGGATCGGCAGCCCGTCGCCGCGCTCGGCGGTGTCGACCAGGCCGTCGAAAAGGTCGATGTTGGCCTGCAGCCGGTCCTGCAGCCCGGTCAGCTCCGGGCTCCGGTGCAGCTCGGCCGAGGCGAGCACGGCGCCGAGCCCCGCGGTGTTGATCCGCTGCGACCACATCAGCGGGGCGGCGCTGCGCAGCGCGATGTCGACCCACTCCCGCGCGCCGCGGCGGCCGAGGAAGACCGCGCCACCGGACGCGCCGAACCCCTTGTTCAGCGAGGTGATGATCAGGGTGCGGTCGTTGAGCCCGCCCATCGTCTCCAGCACCACGCCGCGCCCGTTCCGCCCGACGGTGGAGGTGCTGTGCGCCTCGTCGAAGAACAGGAACAGCCCGTACCTCTCCTGCAGGCGCAGCAGCTCGGCGATCGGGGCCGCGCCGCCGGTGCTGTACACGCCGTCGGCCACGTACGCGACCTGCCGGTGCCGCCGGCACAGGTCCTCCAGCGCCTCGACGTCGTTGTGCCGGATCGTGACGATCTCCGCCTCGTCGGCCACGCTCGGCTTCATCGCGTTCATGCAGAAGTGGGCGTTCTTGTCGAACACCATCAGCGGCGGGACCCCGCCGGTGAGCAGACCCGAGGCCACCAGCGGCAGGCTCGTCCAGGCCGCGAGGGCACAGGAGTTGACCGTGACCGCCTCGACGTCGAACAGGTCCGACAGCGCGGCCTCGGCGTCCTGCAGCACGCCGAAATGGAGCCTCAGGCGCGAGGCCGAGGAGTTGAGGGCCCCCTGGGCGAGCACGGCGTCGGCCGCGGCCCGGACGAGCCCGGGGTGGGTGTCGAGGCCGAGATAGGAGTAGGACGACATGTTGACGAACTCGTGGCCGTCGGCGCGCACGCGGTGCCTGCCGTCGCCGATCCCGTCCACCGTGACGCCGAACAGTCCCGCCTTCTCTGTGACGTCCCAGAACTCGGTGCTGATGCGCACGGACTTCTTGAGGTTGAGGAACTGATGCATGGTGCTCTTGGTCTCCTTGGATGGTGCGGAAGCGGCCGCGCCGGGCGTGCGGGGAGCCCGGCGTGCCCGCGGGTCGGGTGCGGTCACGCCGACCTGGCCAGACGCCGCAGCGGGGGTTCGGTCATCGCCGGCCGCGGAGTCGTGTGGCGCTTACCGGAGCTGCGGTAGAGGGAGTCGTGGATGCCGTCGGCGAACTGCAGCGCGCCCAGGTCGCGGCGGGCCTTGGCGACCGGCGAGTCGGCCCGGTACCCCGAGGCCCCGAGCAGCTGTGCGAGCTCGGTGGCGGCCTGGCAGGCGGTATCGACGCCGTGCGCCTTCATCTCCCAGGCGCACTGCTCGGCCCAGTCGGCCTCGGCGTGCGCCAGCTGCGCGGCGACGGCGGTGCCCAGCAGCGCGGCCGTCAGCTGGGCGTGCGTCCGGCCGAGGGTCACCAGTGCGGAGTCGCGCAGCCGGGGCAGGTCCCCGCTGCTCTTCCGGTACGTGAGATGGGTGCTGGCGGCGTCGAACACGGCCGCGGCCGCGCCGAGCGCCGTGGCGGTCACCAGTGGCCGGTAGGCGGTGAAATGCCTGCGCAGCAGGGACATTCCGTGGCCGCGCAGGACGTCGCGGTCGGGGTGGACGGGCACGGCGTCCAGGTCCAGAACCCCCCACGTCCACCCGGCCAGGCCCTCAGGCGACACGGGCTCGCGGTACAGGCCCGGCTCGGCGGCGTCGATCGCCGCCGCGGCCAGGCCGCCCTCCGGGGCCTGGAAGAACACCACGAACACCGAGGCCTCGTCGAGCCGGCTGATCCACGTCTTGCGGCCGCTGACCAGCCACGTCCCGTCCGGGCCGACCGTGGCGCGGGTCCGCGCGGCGGCCGGCCGGGAACCGCCGTGCGGCTCGGTGATGGCGACGCCCACGAGCGCGCCGGCCGCCAGGCGCGATCCCCACCGCTCGCGGAGCGCGGGGCGTCCGTGCCGGGCGATCAGCCTGCCGTACCCGAGCGTCACCGCGTCCCGCAGGTCGACGTCCCGGTAGCCGCAGACGAACTGCGCGAGGACCCCGAACAGAGGCGAGGTCATGTGGTCCAGGAAACCGCGTTCCACCATCGCCAGCCGGACGGCCATGAGCCGACGCGAGCGCTCGGGTCCGTCCGGCAGGTCGACAGGGTGGACGGCGAGCACCTCGTCCAGTTCGGTCTCCAGGGCCGCCAGCCGGTCCCAGTCGACCTGGCCCGTGGGATCCAGGACCGGGCGCACCGGCTGAAGCCAGGCGTCGATCGCCTCACCGGTCATGGCCGGCCCTCCTATCGACGCACGCCGGGCAACCCCGCACCTTGATCTTGGGGGAGCAGTTGCCGGCGTACCCGGTCGGTGTGGCGCCCGGCGCGAGGTGGGCCCCCTGCCCCATGTGTCCGCTGGACGCCGACGGACACAAAGCCTCAAGCTCGGACATGTCCGCGCCGCCCCATCGAGGGGCGGCCATCACCGCCGACCTGCACCGTTTCCGTGAACTCCGCATGGGTTTCATCGCGCCCTCCTTGGAGCGATGTCCGGCGGTCGCCGGGCGGCCATCGCCCCTACCAAAAGGCGTTCCATCGCGTTCCATCCCGTTCCACCCAGGAGCGCGACGCTGTCGTCATGGTCGGCTGGCGTGGGTGGACGGATTACCTGGGACGTAATCGTCGGCATGATGCCGCACCGGTAGCGTCGAGGCGTGACGACAATGACGACGGCGTTGAGCGACGTGCGACCCATCGGAGACCAGCTGCGCGCGTGGCGGCAGCGGCGCAGGCTGAGCCAGCTGGAGCTGGCGTCGGAGGCGGACGTGTCGACGCGGCACCTGAGCTTCGTGGAGACGGGCCGGTCGGTGCCGAGCCGGGAGATGGTGCTGCGGCTCGCCGAGCACCTGGACGTGCCGCTGCGGGACCGGAACCTGCTCCTCGTCGCTGCCGGCTACGCGCCGGTGTTCGACGAGACGCCGATCGAGGAACCCCGGATGGACAGCGTCCGGGCGGCGCTGCGGCAGGTGCTGGACGGCCACGAGCCGTACCCGGCGGTGGTGGTGGACCGGTTCTGGAACCTGATCGACTCCAACGGGGCCGCGGGCCTGTTCCTGGAGGGCGCTCCTCCGGAGCTGCTGGAGCCGCCGCTGAACGTGCTGCGGCTCAGCATGCATCCCGACGGGATGGCCAAGAACATCCTCAACCTGGCGGAATGGCGCGCCCACATGATCGACCGGGTGCGCCGCCACGTCGCGCTCACCGCCGACTCGGCGCTGACGCAGCTGTACCAGGAGCTGCGGAGCTTCCCCGGGGACGTGGGGGAGGCGATGGCGCCGCCGGCGGACCACGACGTCTTCGTCCCGCTGCGGATGCGGGTCGACGGCCGGGAACTCTCCTTCTTCAGCACGATCGCGACGTTCGGGACGCCGGTGGACATCACCGTCGCCGAGCTGGCGATCGAGTCGTTCTACCCGGCGGACGAGGCGACCACCGCCTTCCTGCGCGAGCGCGCCGGCTGGTAGGGCGCGCCCTCACTCCTCGGCTTTCAGCAGGTCGTGGTGGATGCGCTCAAGCGGCGCCCCGAGCCGTTGGAGGCAGGCCACCGTCCGCCGCACCATCGGGGCGGGGCCGGCGACGTAGGCGTCGCGGTCGTCCCAGGCGCCGTCCCAGTCCTCCAGGTCGCCCAGGACGTCGGCGGGCGTGCCGTGCGGGCCGCCGGACCCCGGTTCGTCGGACAGGACGGGGTGCACCCGCACCCACGGGTACGCCGCCTCCAGCAGGCGCAGGTCCGGCAGGTCGTACAGGCCGGACTCGGTGCGGGCGCCGACCACCAGGCGCACCCGCCGTTCCCGGCCGGCCATGACCGCCTGTTCGGCGAGCGCCTTGACCGGGGCGAGGCCGGTGCCGCCGGCGACCAGCAGCAGGTCGCGGCCGGAGTCGGGGTCGAGGGTCATCGTGCCCGTGGCGGGACCGAGCAGGACGGTGTCGCCGGGCGCGGTCCCGCGCACCAGCGCGCCGCTCACCCAGCCGCCCGGCCGCGCCCGCACGTGCAGCCGGATCCGGCCGTCCGAGCGGGGCGCGTTGGCGATCGAGTAGGGCCGCCAGACGCGCGGCCAGCGGAAGGTCTGCACGGTCACGTACTGGCCGGGGGCGAACGGCAGCGGGCGTTCCGGGTTCAGCGTGAGCACGGCGAGGTCGTCGGCCCGGCGGTCGTGCTCGACGACCTCGGCCGTCCACCACGGCGGGGCGGCGTCCGCGTCCCGCTCGGCCGCCTCGATCATCGTCGCGGAGGCGGACCGGAAGGCCTCGACCCAGGCCTCCTCGGCGCGCGGGCTCCAGACGTCGGCCGCGTGGACGCGCAGGGTGGCGATGAGGGCGTCCTCGACCGCGCGGTAGTGCTCGGCCGTCACCCCGTACTTGCGGTGGCAGCGGCCGAGGCCGGCCAGGTAGGCGGCGAGTTCCTCGGGGTTGTCCTGGCTCCAGACGATGCGGGTGAGCGCGTGGAAGAAGCGGGCGCGCTGGTCGCCGAGCGCGACGGGGAACAGTGCGCGCAGCCGCGGGTTCGCGGCGAACAGGCGGCCGTAGAAATAGCCGACGGCCTTGTCGGAGCGGTTTTCGAGGCGGTTGAAGCTTTCCTTGAGCATTCGGGGTTCCGTTGACATGGCAGGCACGTCCCCTCGGCGATGGCGGCCGGCACCGGTGACCACTCGGCGCCCTCCGCGCCCGCCGGGTGCCCGGCTCGGTGAGATTCTCGCATCGGAAATCCCACGTCCTCAAGGTTCCGTGTCCCGGCCGGCCGCCGATATCACGATGGGTGATCGGACATCAATTCTGTGTGATCAAAATGAACGTGACATATAGGGTGAATACTGATCGGTACCGACTTTGCCCCGGATGATCGTCAAGGATTGCCGGTATTTCGGTAGGCGCTGATGTACGGGGACGGGTCGCCTCGGATCGGTGCGGCGGTCGCCGGAACGGAACCGAACGGCATCAGTGGACGGATCTACGCCCCGGTAGAAGATTTCCTCGTCCGGTAGGGAATGTTCCCCGCGCGGTGGACGCGGCGCGGCCGCCGCCGCGGAACCATGATCGTCCAGGTCGGGGGCCGCCTCCGGGGTGGGGGCTTCGGCCTGCGCGGATCCGGGGCGTGCGGCAAGCTTGCCGGGAGAAGGCCGGGGGCGGGGCGGCCCGTGGGGGCGGGTGATGCGCCATGATGTGCACGCAACGGTGGTGAATTGCCACATTTCGGTAGCCGACCCGTGGCCAGTGCTCAGCAGAGGGGAATCCACGCATGTCAGAGGCGATCCGAGGGGCTCCGGGCCCCGCCGCAGGGGGAGGGGCGCCGCCGCTCATCGGCATCACCACGTACGAGGAACCGGCCCGCTGGGGCGTGTGGGTGCGCGAGGCCGCGCTGCTGCCGGCCTCCTACGTCCGCTCGGTCGAGCGGGCCGGCGGCGTCCCCGTCATGGTGCCGCCGACCGGGAGCCTGCGCGGGCTGGCCGCCCTGGTGTCCCGGCTGGACGGGCTCGTGCTGGCGGGCGGCGGCGACCTCGACCCCGACCTGTATGGGGCCGAGCGGCACGCCGAGACCGGGCCGCCGCAGCCGCAGCGCGACCGCTTCGAGCTGGCGCTCGCGCGGGCGGCGGTGGACGCGGACCTGCCGTTCCTGGCGATCTGCCGGGGCATGCAGGTGCTCAACGTGGCCCGCGGCGGCGCGCTCGTCCAGCACCTGCCGGACGCGGTGGGGCACAAGGCGCACGCCCCCGAGGTCGGGAAGATCGGCACGCACCGGGTGCAGATCAGCGCGACGAGCGCCGTCGGCAAGATCCTCGGCGACGCCGCCGACGTGCCCACCTACCACCACCAGGCGGTGAGCCGCCTCGGCAAGGGCCTGTCGGCCGTGGCCTGGGCGGACGACCAGGTCGTCGAGGCCGTGGAGCTGCAGGGCCACCGGTTCGGCCTGGCGGTGCAGTGGCATCCCGAGGACGGCGACGACAAGCGGCTGTTCGAGGCGCTGGTGGCCGAGGCCGCCGGCCGCTGACGGGGGATTGATCCCCCGCGTGCCGGGGAAGGCGAAGCGGTAGATTCCGCGCACACCGCCCCCCGGAGGCCGCCGCATGCCCTTGCATCCGCAGACCGTGAGCTTCTTGGAGCTGCTGTCCGCCTGGACGGCCGCGCCCCCGGACGCCCCGCCGGTCGAGGCGGACGCCCTGCCCACCATCGAGGCGATGCGGCGCAGGATCGGCGAGGCCTTCCCGGTCGACCGCCGCGAGCTGCCGCACGTGGCTGACCTGGCCGTACGGGGACCGGGCGGTCCCGTGCCGGTGCGCCTCTACCGCCCCGAGCCGCTCGAGCGCGGCCCGCTGCCGGCGCTGGTCTACCTGCACGGCGGCGGCTGGGTGCTCGGCGGTGTCGACAACGTGGACGCCGCGTGCCGCGACCTGGCGGCCGGTGCCGGCTGCGCCGTGCTGAACGTCGGCTACCGGCTCGCACCGGAGAACCCGTTCCCGGCGGCGGTGGACGACGCCTGGGCGGTCCTTTCGGCCGTGGCCCGCGAACCGGACCGCTACGGCGCCGAGCCGGGCGCGCTCGCCGTCGCCGGCGACAGCGCGGGCGGGAACCTGGCCGCGGGCGTCGCGCTGCTGGCCCGCGACCGCGGCCTGCCCCTGGCGCACCAGCTGCTGGTCTACCCGGTGACGGACACGGCGATGGACACGCCGAGCTGGCGCGAGTACGGCACCGGCTACGGGCTCGACGCGGCGACGCTCGCCCGGTTCATGGAGCTGTACCGGGGCGGCGCCGACCCCGCGGACCCGCGGCTGGCGCCGCTGCGCGCGCCCGACCTCGCCGGCGCGGCCCCCGCCACCGTGATCACCGCCGAGTGCGACATCCTGCGCGACGAGGGCGAGGCCTACGCGCGGCGGCTCGCCGAGGCCGGCGTGCCGGTGGAGGCGCGCCGCTACGACGGCGTCGTGCACTCGTTCTTCCTGCTCCCGGAGATCTTCGACGCCGGCGCCGAGGCGATGGGGTTCGCTGTGCGACGATTGCGCGCGGCATTCGGCGATCAAGCGCGGGAGGGCAGCGCGGCATGAGCGACGTGGACGCGGTGTACGGGAAGTACGAGCGGCTGAAGCTCGACTGGGCGGCGGACGGCGTGCTGCGCGTCACCATGAGCACGCCCGGCAGGCTGAACGCGGTGGACACGGTGGGCCACGGGGAGCTGGCGGAGATCTGGCGGGACGCCGACGCCGACGACGCGGTCCGCGCGGTGCTGGTGCGCGGGGAGGGCACGGCGTTCTCCGCGGGCGGCGACATGTCCATGATCGAGGAGATGATGGACGACCACGCGGCGCGGCGCCGCATCATGCGCGAGGCCCGCGACATCGTGATGAACGTGCTGAACTGCGCCAAGCCGGTGGTCAGCGCGATCCAGGGCCCGGCCGTCGGCGCCGGGCTGGCGGTGGCCATGCTGTCGGACATCTCCGTCGCGGGCCGCACCGCGAAGATCATCGACGGGCACGTCCGGCTCGGCGTCGCGGCGGGCGACCACTCGGCGATCATCTGGCCGCTGCTGTGCGGGATGGCCAAGGCGAAGTACTACCTGCTGCTGAACGACGTGCTGACCGGCGAGGAGGCCGAGCGGATCGGCCTGGTCTCGGTGTGCGTGGACGACGGCGAGGTGCACGAGCGGGCGCTGGAGATCGCCGGGCGGCTCGCCGCCGGGCCTGCGGAGGCTATCTCGTTCACCAAGCACGCGCTGAACAACTGGCTGCGGCTGGCCGGCCCGACCTTCGACGCGTCGCTGGCCATGGAGTTCTTCGGGTTCGCCGGCCCGGACGTGCGCGAGGGTGTCGCGGCGATCCGGGAGAAGCGCCCGCCCGAGTTCCGCTGACCGCCCGGCGGCGGGGGCGTCAGGTGCGGCCGGGGCGTCGGGCGAAGCGCCTGGCGAGGGCGTCGAGGCCGGTGGCGTAGATGCCGTGGGACAGCGTCTTGTCCATGGCCTCCTCGTCGCCGGGGTCGGCGGAGAACTCGCCCCACCATTCGACGAACGCCTGCCCGGTGCCGGTCACCGGCGCGACGCGCAGGTGGGCGCGGGCGTCGCGGATCGGCAGCGGCGCCTCCAGGATTTGGTACCAGTAGCTGCGCCCGGCGTCGTCCAGCCCGGCGAGCCGCTCGCGGAACACCGAGTCGCCGGTGGCCCAGACCCTGCGGACGCAGCCGACGCGGTCGCCGGGGCCGCCGTCCTCGATCACGCCGGCCTGCATGCCGGGCATCCAGTCGGCCAGGTTTCCGAAGTCGCGCAGATAGGCCCACACCTCGTCGGCGGTGGCGTTGAGCACGGCGCTGGCGTACGACCTCGGCATCGGTTCTCCTCGGCGCTGCGGCAGGATGCTGCCCCCATGCTCGCCCGCGCTCTGTGATCTCGGCAACAGCCGGACGGGTCCGGACATTGACCGATCCGAACCTGGTTCGGAAGGATCGGGGGATGCTGCTCGGTGACCTCGCCCACCGCGGCGCCGCGCTCTGGCCGGAGCGGACGGCGTTCGCCTGGGACGGACGGACCCGCACCTACCGCGAACTGCACGCCCGCGTCGAACGCTGGGCCGGGCTGCTGGCCGCCGGGGGCGTGCGGGCCGGTGACCGGATCGCGCTGCTGACCGTGAACGCGCCGGAGGCGATCGAGGCCGCCTTCGGCGCGTCGCTGATCGGCGCCGTCGTGGTGCCGCTGAACGTCCGGCTGGCTCCGGCGGAGATCCGGTTCCAGGTCGAGGACGCCGCCGCACGGCACGCGGTCGTCCACCCGGCGCTCGACGGGCTCGCCCGCGAGTCCGGGTTGCTCGACCTGACGCACTGGACGATCGGTCCCGGCCTCGACCGGGCCCTGGACGGGGCGCCGCCGCACGATCTTCCGCGTCCCGCCCCGGACGCGCCGATCATCCAGCTCTACACGTCCGGGACCACCGGCCGTCCGAAGGGCTGCCTGCTCACCAACCGCGGATGGGTCGCCGCAACCGCCAACGTGGTGCACGCGTTCGGCATCACCGGCGCCGACCGCCTCCTCGGCGCGCTGCCGCTGTTCCACGTCGCCGGGTACGGCGCGGCGCTCGGCCATCTGGCGGCGGGCGGGGCGGTCGTGCTGCCGCCCGGCCCGTCTCCCGAGGTGCTGTGGCCGCTCGTCGCCGAGCACGGGATCACCGTCGCGATCTTCCCCATGGGCACCGGGCGGGCGCTGCGGCACCCCGCCGCCGCGCCCGGCTCGCTGCGGCTGGTGTTCGGCATGGCCGCCACCGAGCGCGCCGCGACCCTGACCGCGCTGCGCGACCTCGGCATCGACTACCGCGGCGTGTACGGGTCGACCGAGGCCGGCAACTTCGTCACGATCACCACGCTGGACGACGAGCTGGAGCATCCGGGCACCGTCGGCCTGCCCCTTCCGCCCTTCGACCTGGCGCTCGACGGCGCGGACGCCCCCGGCGAGGTGGGCGAGCTCCTGCTGCGCGGCGCCAGCGTCATGGCCGGGTACGCCGGGCTGCCCGACCCGATGGCGGACGGCTGGCTGCGCACCGGCGACCTGATGCGCCGCGACGCCGACGGCCGCCTCTTCTTCGTCGACCGCGCCAAGGACATGGTGAAGAGCGGCGGCGAGAACGTGTACTCCGCCGAGGTAGAGCAGGTCCTCGTCCGGCATCCGGGCGTGCTGGACGCCGCGGTGATCGGCGTCCCGGACGGCCGGTGGGGCGAGGCGGTCAAGGCGCTCGTCGTCGTCCGCGACGGGACGACGCCCGCCGACCTGGACGAGCACTGCCGCGCCCGGCTCGGCGGGTTCAAGCGGCCCCGCTGGTACGAACTGGTCGAGGCCCTGCCCCGCAACCACTCCGGCAAGATCCTCAAGCGCGAGCTGCGCGCCGCCCACGACCCGGAGCGGTCCGTCCGCCTCCCCGAAGGCGGCTAGAACCGGCGAGCCGTCCCCGTGGCGCGCGGCATGAGGACGGCTCGCCGCGGGCCGGCGGTCAGTAGGAGCGGGGGAGGCCCAGTTCGTGCTGGGCTATGTGGGCCAGCACGAGCTCCTCGGCGACCGGGATGTTCTTGGCGATGCGGGCGTCGCGGAACATCCGGGCGACCGGGTACTCCAGCGAGTACGCCATGCCGCCGTGGGTCTGGAAGGCGCGGTCGGCGGCCTGCCAGGCGGCGTCGGCCGCGGTGAGCTTGGCGATGTTGGCCTCCGAGCCGCACGGGCGGCCCCGGTCCCACAGCCACGCGGCCTTGTAGGTCATCAGCCGGGCCAGTTCCAGCTGCGCCTTGATCCGGGCGAGCGGGAACGCGATGCCCTGGTTCGACCCGATCGGCTTGCCGAACGGCGCCCGCTCGCCGGCGTAGTCGCAGGCGATCTTCAGCACGAGGCCGCCGGAGCCGACGCCGCCCGCCGCGGCCAGGATCCGCTCGGGGTTGAGGATGTCCCACAGCACGGCGAAGCCCTGGTCGACCTCGCCGAGGACGCGGTCGGCCGGGACGCGCACCCCGTCCAGGAACACCATGCTGGACGCGACGGTGTTGGTGCCGAGCTTGGGGATCGGCCGGTAGGTCAGCGTGCCGTCGGCGACGGCCTGCTTGACGTCGACCAGCAGGACGGTGAAGCCGTTCGTGCGGGGCTTCGCCTCGGCGGCCGGGATCGTGCGGGTGACCAGCACCAGGTGGTCGGCGCGCTCGACCCCGGAGATCCAGATCTTCTGCCCGTTCACCACGAACCCGTCGCCGTCGCGGCGGGCCTGCGTGGTGATGTTCATCGCGTTGCTGCCCGCGTCCGGCTCGGTGATCGCGAAGCAGGTCTCGATCTCGCCCGCCGCGATCCGCGGCAGGAACGCGCGCTTCTGCTCCTCGGTGCCGTGCCGGGCGATCGTCAGCCCGCCGAACGCCGGGGTGAGCAGGTACATGAACGACGCGGCGCCGCCCGCGCCGCCCTCGGCGAGCGCCTCCAGCGCGACCGCCAGCTCCAGCAGGCCCTGGCCCGCGCCGCCGTGCTCCTCGGGGATCGCCAGGCTGTGCCAGCCGCCCTGGACGAGCTCCCGCCAGACCTCCTCCGGCCACCGCTTCTCGGTGTCGCAGCGGCTCCAGTACTCCTGGTCGTACTTCCCCGCGATGGCCAGCACGCCCTCGCGCACCGCCGCCGCGTTCTCCGGCAGATCGAAGTCCACCCGCGCCTCCCTCGAACTCGCGTGGGGATCCACCGTAGCCGATCCAGTAAGTGAGCACTGACGCAGGTCCCCGGCGTCATTGAAGCGCCGCTCTCCGGGTAGGTGACCGCGGTCGAGATCTCACGGGACAGGGGGTTCACGGGCATGCGACCAGGCGACAGGTGGACGCTGGCGGGCGGGCGATGGAGCCGCGGCGGCGGGGACGGCGCGTTCACGGTGACCGACCCCGCGACCGGCGACCCGGTGGGCGAGGTGCCCGTCGGCACGGCCGTGGACGTGGCGGGGGCGGGGGCCGCCGCGACCCGGGCGGCGCCCGGCTGGGCCGCGACCGCGCCCGCCGAGCGCGGCGCCGCGCTCCACGCCGCCGCCCGCGCCGTCGAGGAGCGCGCGGACGAGCTGGCCGCGCTGGTCACCGCCGAGATGGGCAAGCCCGCGGACGACGCGCTCGGCGGTATCCAGGCCGGCGTCGGGACGCTGCGCCAGTACGCCGAGCTGGGCCCCCTGCACGGGGGCCGCAGCCTCCAGGGAGGCTGGAGCGCCGCCGACTTCATGGCCCGCGAACCGCTCGGCCTCGTCGCCGTCATCACCCCGTGGAACGACCCCGTCGCCATCGCCTGCGGGCTCATCGGCGCGGCCGTGGCCACGGGCAACACCGTCGTGCACAAGCCGTCCGAGCGGACCCCGCACACCGGCGCGCTGCTGACCGAACTGCTCGCCGGATGCCTGCCGGGCGGGGTCGTCAACATGGTCAGCGGCGACGGCACGACCGGCGAGGCGCTCGCCGGCCATCCCGACCTCGACGCGGTCGCGCACGTCGGCTCGACCCGCGCCGGCCGCCGCATCGCCGAGCTGACCGCCGGCACCGGGGCCAAGGCGCTGCTGGAGAACGGCGGCGCCGACCCGCTGATCGTGGACGCGGGCGTCGATCCCGGCTGGGCCGCCGAGCAGGCCGCCACCGGCTGCTTCGCCAACGCCGGCCAGATCTGCACCTCGGTGGAGCGGATCTACGTCCACGAGTCGATCGCGAAGGAGTTCGTGGCCGCGCTGACCGCACGCGCACAGGCGCTGCGGACCGGCCCCGGCCGCGACCCGTCCACCGAGCTCGGCCCGCTGGTGGACGAGCGGCACCGCACGGAGGTCCACGAGCAGGTCGAGAAGGCCGTCGCGGACGGCGCGCGCCTGCGCACCGGCGGCCTCATCCCCGAGGGGCCCGGCTGCTTCTACCCGGCGACCGTCCTGGACGGCTGCACCGACGCCATGGCGGTCATGGCGGAGGAGACGTTCGGGCCCGTCGCGCCGGTCCGCGCCGTAGGCTCCTTCGAGAAGGCGCTGGACGCGGCGAACCGCTCCCGCTACGGGCTCGCCGCGACCGTCCTCACCCGCGACATGGCGCACGCGCAGGCCGCCTGGCGCACCCTGAAGGCGGGCACCGTGAAGATCAACGCGGTGTTCGGCGGCGCGCCCGGGGGCGCCGCCACCCCGCGCCGCGCCAGCGGCCGGGGCTTCGGCTACGGCCCCGAACTGCTCGACGAGATGACCGCGGTGAAGGTCGTCCACCTGCAGACCGACGTCCCTTGAGGATCATCCCTTGACCGTCAGCAGCGGCCGCAGCTCCGCGACGGGCGTCGCGACGCCGCCGCCGCGCAGGCTCGACACCACCGGCCCGATGTCCTTGTAGGCCCACGGCGCCTCCTGCTTGAGGTCGCGGCGCCACGCGGCCATCACGTCGGACCGCCGCGCCACCATCGGGTCGCGGTGGTCCAGCGGCGTCACGACGCGGAACTCGCGCAGGAACGCGTCGAGCTCCGCGTCGTTCCCGCGCGCCGACGCACCGCGCGGGACCCGCCGCCCCGCGCCGTGGCACGCGCTGGCCAGTGTGCGGGGGTCGCCGTGGCCGCGCAGCACGAAGCTCGCCGCGCCCATCGAACCGGGGACGATCACCGGCTCGCCCCACATCGCGTACGGGCCGCCCGCCATCGCCCCGTGCCCGCCCGCCGGCGTGGCGCCCTTGCGGTGCACCACCCGGTCGCCGTCCTGCCAGAACAGGTTGTGCGGCGCGTCGTACAGCAGCCGCGCATCCGCGTCGCCGCACTCCGCCGCGAGCCCGGCCCGCATGGTCAGCGACAGGAAGAACCGGTTCCCGGCCGCGAAGTTGGCGGCATTGCCGAACGCGTCCAGGTACCGGCGCCGCGCCCGCGCGGACCGCTCGTCCAGCAGGAACGGCAGGATCCCGTTGCCCGGACGGGGGAGCCCGGCGGGCCAGCCGGCGCGCAGCGCGTCCAGCGCCGTGGTGTTCGCCTGGTGGCCGAGCGACAGCGACCCGCTGTGCACCATCGTCACGACCGTGCCGGGCGCCAGCCCCCACGCGTGCGCCGCCGCCGCGTCGTGCACCTGCGCCACGTACTGCAGCTCGGCGAAGTGGTTGCCGCCGCCGATCCCGCCGATGACGCTGTCGTGGCTGGCGCCGCCCGCGCTGCCGACCCAGTCGGCGAACGCCTCGGCCGTCTCGACGGGGAACCCGGGCGCGTGCATGCGGTCGAGCGCGTCGTCGGCGTCCTCGTCCCGGACGCCCTGCCACGGCGTGCCACCGGCCAGCAGCAGGCCGGGCAGCCCGTCGCGCAGCAGCGCCTCCCGCTGGACGGGCGTCAGCGCGATCCGCCGCCCGCCCTCGAAGAACAGATGCCGCAGCCGCCGCTCCAGCGCGTCCAGCCGAGGCCGCACCCGGTCGGCGCGCAGGGACGTCACCTCCAGCCGCATCCCGCAGTTGACGTCGTTGCCGACCGCCTGCGGCAGCAGCGCGTGCTCGGTCTCCAGGACGGTGCCGATGGGGATGCCGGCGCCCTTGTGGAAGTCGGGGGTGAGCGCGACGCGGGTGACGCGCGGCTCCGGGCCGTCGTAGCCGGGCGTGGCCTCGGCGAGCCGCTGGAGCGTGCGAGCGGTGTCCAGGAGCGTGAGCGCCTCCTCGACCGCCGCGTGCTCGAGCGGGACGTCGCCGCCCGCGCAGATCTCCACGGGGACGCCGTGCGGGTTGGGAAGGTGAAGCCAGTGGTCGTCGGTGCGGACGAGCCGCCGGTCCTGACGTGCGGACATGGAGGGAGTCCTTCGGGCTGCCGGAAAGCGCGCAGAACGCGCACGAGAACGGGAGCCGTTCGCGCGGACGCGCGCGACGGCGGGGGAGCGGGGCGAGAAGGCCCGCTCTGTTCCTCGGGTTCAGCAGCCGCGAGGCGGTTACGACCGTACCGCGCGGTCCCCGGCGGGGCCACCGGATTTCCCGTAGGCCCCGATGTAGCTCGTCACCATCCGCGCGACGAAGTGCGCGACCTGCTCCGGCGGGCCGGACGGCAGCATGATGTGGCTCATCGTCAGCCGGACCGCCGCGTCGGCGATCTCCACGAGCGCGTCGCGGCCCACGGCCGGCCACTGGCGCAGCGCGTGCTCGGCGAGGCGCGCGCTGGCGGTGAACAGCACCGGCTCGGCCCGCGTCGTCAGCAGCGGCAGCAGGTCGTCGCCGTCGGCGCCGGTCAGCACCGCCTTCTTTAGCTGGTCGTCGGCGGACATCTCCAGCGTGAACAGCACCGCCGCGACCACCGCCGAGTACAGGTCCTCGTGCTCGGACAGGACCTGGTCGATCCCGTCGAGGTAGCGCTCGTTGTCGCGGACCACCACCGCCTGCGCCAGGCCCCACTTGTCGCCGAACTCGTTGTAGACGGTCTGCCGGCTCACCCCGGCCGCGGCGGCGACGTCCTGCATGCGCACCGCCCGGTAGCCGCGCTCGACCAGGAGCGCGGCGGCGGCGTCCAGCAGGCACTCGCGCACCGGACGTTCCGCACCGCTCATGAGTCGTCCTTCCGGCCGGCGGTCACCCCGTCATTATCCTTGCCCGGTGACGGAAATCGACTACCGGGCGCTCGACCGGGCGGTCTACCGGCTGCCGGAGGGGCGTCCGCGCGTCCCGTTGACGTACTCGCCGCGCGCGACCCGGCCCGCCAGCGGCTGAGCCGGCGGCGCGGTCGGGGCGGTCGCGGCGGGCGGCGCGGTGGCGGGCTCGCCGCCGTTGTCCAGCAGGTGCGCGAGCGGCAGCGTCGCCGCGCCCACCGCGACGGCCTCCGGGCCGAGGTGGCACAGCTCGATCGAGGTCTGCGCGAACGGCTGCCGCAGCGCGTACCGGGCCGTCGCGGCCACGATGTCGCCGAGCATCCGGCCGCCCACCAGCAGCCCCGCCCACCCGCCGATGATGATCTTCTCGGGGCTGAACAGGTTGACCAGGTCCGCGACGCCCGCGCCGAGGTGCTCGGCGACGTCGGCGCGCAGGTCCGCCGCGGCCGGCGACGGGTCGTCCAGCAGCCCGGCGAGCGCGGCCTCCTCGTCGGCGCCGGCCGGGCCGCCCGCCGCCCGGTAGCGCTCCAGCAGCGCCGCCGCGCCCACGTACGCCTCCAGGCAGCCGCGCGAACCGCACCGGCACGGGACGCCGCCGACCTGCGACGTCGTGTGCCCCCACTCGCCGGCGCTGCCCGCCGCGCCCCGGTAGGGCGAGCCGTCGATCATCACCGCGGAGCCGACGCCGGAGCCGATCAGCGCGACGACCGCGTTGCGGTGCCCGCGCCCGGCGCCGAACCACATCTCCGCCTGGCCGAGCGCGGTGGCGCCGTTGTCGACGAACAGCGGCAGGCCGGTGCCCGCCCGCAGCATCCGCTCCAGCGGCACCCCGTCCCAGCCGATCGTCTGGCAGTGCACGACGGCCTCGGTCCCGCCGCCGGTGACGCGGTGCTCGATGACGCCCGGGACGCCGACCCCGACGCCGATGATGGTGGACGGGTCGACCGACGCGCCGCCGATCACGGCGGGCAGCCCGTCCAGGATGTGCCGGACCACGGCGCGCTCGTCGTGGCCGCCGTCGCCGAGCGGCAGGTCGGCCTTGGCCAGCTGGGTGAGCTCCAGGTCGAACAGCTCCACCATCACCCGCGTCTCGCCGACGTCCACGCCGATCAGGTGGCCGAAACCGGCCGCCGTCTTCAGCAGCACCCGCGGCCGGCCGCCGTCGGACTCCACGCTGCCCGCCTCCACGACGAGGCCCGCCTCGATCAGCTCGCCGACGACGTTGCTGACCGACGCGGGGCTGAGCCCGGTCTCGCGGGCCAGGTCCTGGCGGCTGAGCGGGCCGTCGAAGTAGAGCCGGCGCAGCAGCACCGAGCGGTTCGCACGGCGCAGATCGCGCACGGTCCTGCGGCGCCGGTCCGGCATCGGGCCCCCTTTCGGCGCGGCCGGGCGGCCGCGTCCCCGAAGGTTCTCAGGTCTTGACCCGGTCATTATGTCACTGCTTAGATCACGGCCTGAAATAAGGTGTGATGTAACTCTCCCGGAGCGACCGCACCTCACTGCTACGCGGAAGGCCGAG
Source organism: Actinomadura sp. NTSP31 (assembly GCF_041951385.1). Taxonomy (NCBI): domain Bacteria; kingdom Bacillati; phylum Actinomycetota; class Actinomycetes; order Streptosporangiales; family Thermomonosporaceae; genus Actinomadura; species Actinomadura sp. NTSP31. The sequence continues at coordinate 329,288 of NZ_JBGNUT010000004.1, forward strand.
CCGATGCGCCACCCCACCTCACCGGCGTCCGGACACAGCGCGACATCCTCCGGCGAACCGCTCGCCGCCGCACGGTCCCGCCGTCCGGGGCGCCCGGTACGGCGGCGCGCCGGGCGCACCGCCACGGGGCTCACCGCCGGACTGACCGCGGGGCTGCTGCTGGCCGCCGCGGCGGCGTGCGGCGGCGGAACGTCGGGCGGCGGGAACGGCTCGCCGAAGACGCTGACCTACTGGGCCAGCAACCAGGGCGCCGACATCGCCGCCGACCAGCGCGTCCTGAACCCCGAGCTGGCCAAGTTCGAGCAGCAGACCGGCATCAAGGTCAAGCTGGAGGTCGTCCCCTGGACCGACCTGCTCAACCGCATCCTCGCCGCCACCACCTCCGGGCAGGGCCCGGACGTGCTGAACATCGGCAACACCTGGTCGGCGTCCCTGCAGGCGACCGGCGGGCTGATGCCGTTCGACTCCAAGGCGATGGCCGACGTCGGCGGCGCCCAGCGGTTCGTGCCCGCCGCGCTCGCCAGCGCCGGCGCCAAGGGCAAGGACCCCACGGCCGTGCCGCTCTACTCCACCGCCTACGGGCTCTACTACAACAAGAAGATGTTCGCCGACGCCAAGCTCGACCCGCCGAAGACCTGGCAGGAGATGGTCGACGACGGCCGCAGGCTCACCAAGGGCGGGGTCCACGGCATCGCGATCGAGGGCGCCAGCATCCCCGAGAACGTGCACGCCGCGTTCAACATCGGCCAGATGTACGGGGCCGACTTCTTCACCCCGGACGGCAAGCCGCAGTTCGCCACCCCGCAGGCCGTCGCCGCGATCAAGTCCTACGTCGGCCTGCTCGGTACCGACAAGGTCGCCGCGTCCGGCAACGCCGAGTACTCGGCCAACCAGTCCATCAACGACTTCGCGACGCACAAGGCCGCGATGCTCATGTGGCAGACGACCACCAGCGGCTTCACCAACCTCGGGATGAAGGCCGGCGAATGGGGCGTGGTGCCGATCCCGGCGCCGTCGCCCGCCCCGCCCGGCGGGCGGCCGATCACCTCGATGGTCGGCGGCATCAACCTCGCGGTCTTCAAGAACACCGACAACCGCGACGGCGCGCTCAAGTTCGCCAAGTTCATGACCGGCGACGACGAGCAGAAGATCCTCAACAAGGCGTACGGGTCGCTGCCGCCGGTCACCGCCGCGCAGGCCGACCCCGCCTTCGACACCCCCGACACCCGGGTGTTCAAGGACATCCTGGCCTCGCACGCCGCGCCGCTGCCGCAGGTCCCGGCCGAGAGCCAGTTCGAGACCGCCGTCGGGACCGCGATGAAGGAGCTGTTCGCCGACGCGGCGGCGGGCCGCCCGGTCACCGACGAGAAGATCAAGGCCAAGCTCGAGGCGGCCCAGCAGCAGATGGGCCAGTGACCGGCGCATGACCTCCGCCAACGTCTCGCCCGGCACGGCCCGCGAGGGCCGCGCCGCGGGGGCCCGGCACGGGCGGCCCGGCGGCCCGGGGGCCGGCGGGGAGCGGCCGGCGGGCCGCCCCCGCCGGCCGCGCGGCCGGTTCCGGCTCCCGCCCCGCCTGCTGCCCTACCTGCTGCTCGCCCCCGCCGTGGTCGCCGAGCTGATCGTGCACGTCGTGCCGATCGCGGTCGGCGTCTGGATGAGCTTCCGCGAGCTCACCCTCTTCTACATCCGCGACTGGGCGAAGGCGCCCGGCAAGGGCCTCGGCAACTACCGGGTCGCCGTCGACGTCGACGCCGCCATCGGCAAGGACCTGCTGACCTCGTTCCTGGTGACGGTCGGCGTCACGGTGCTGGCCGTCGGGCTGTCGTGGGTGCTCGGGACGGCCGCCGCGATCCTCATGCAGGAGCGGTTCCGCGGACGCGGGCTGCTGCGCGCCGCCTTCCTCGTCCCGTACGCGCTGCCGGTCTACGCGGCCGTGATGACCTGGGGTTTCCTGTTCCAGCGCGACACGGGCATGGTGAACCACGTGCTGGCCGACCAGCTGCACCTCACCGGCGGCGACCGCCCGTTCTGGCTGATCGGCGACAACAGCTTCTGGGCGCTGGTCACCGTCATCGTGTGGCGGTCGTGGCCGTTCGCGTTCCTGGTGCTGATGGCCGGGCTGCAGAACATCCCGCGCGACTTGTACGAGGCGTCCGCGCTGGACGGCGCGGGGATCTGGCGGCAGATCCGGCACATCACGCTGCCGGCGCTGCGCCCCATCAACCAGGTGCTCGTCCTCGTGCTGTTCCTGTGGACGTTCAACGACTTCAACACGCCGTTCGTGCTGTTCGGGAAGGCGCCGTCCGCCGGCGGCGACCTGATCTCGCTGCACATCTACCGGGCGTCGTTCCTCACCTGGAACTTCGGCACCGGATCGGCGATGTCGGTCCTGCTCCTGCTGTTCCTGCTGCTGGTCACGGCGGTGTACCTGATCGCCACATCCCGCCGGAGGTCCGCCCGTGCATGACACCGCGCCGCCCCGCGCCAAGAGGCGCCGCGCGCCGACCGACCCGCCGGCGTCGTTCCGCTGGACGCGCCGGATCGTGCTGACGCTGCTGGCGGTGTTCACGCTCGTCCCGGTCTACGCGATGATCAGCTCGTCGCTGAAGCCGCTGAAGGACGTGCGGGGCGCCTTCCACTGGATCCCCACCGAGCCGACCTTCCGCCCCTATGTCGACATGTGGTCGACGGTGCCGCTGGCCCGCTACTTCACCAACAGCGTCATCGTCGCCGGCGGCGCCACGGTGGCGTCGGTCGTCATCGCGATCGGCGCCGCGTACGCGGTGAGCCGGTACCGGTTCGCCGGCCGCCGGGCGTTCACCGTGACGGTGCTGTCCACGCAGATGTTCCCGGGGATCCTGTTCCTGCTCCCGCTGTTCCTGATCTTCGTGAACGTCGGGAACGCCACCGGGCTCGCGCTGTACGGCAGCCGGGGCGCGCTGATCCTCACCTACCTGACGTTCTCGCTGCCGTTCTCGATCTGGATGCTGGTCGGCTACTTCGAGTCGATCCCGCGCGAGCTGGACGAGGCGGCGCGGGTGGACGGCTGCGGCCCGGTCGGCGCGCTGCTGCGCGTGATCGTCCCGGCGTCGCTGCCCGGCATCGTCGCGGTCACCGTCTACGCGTTCATGACCGCGTGGGGCGAGGTGCTGTTCGCCTCGGTGATGACCAACGACCAGACCCGGACGCTGTCGATCGGCCTGCAGGGCTACTCGACGCAGCACGAGGTCTACTGGAACCAGGTGATGGCCGCCTCCCTCGTGGTGAGCGTCCCCGTCGTCGCCGGGTTCCTGCTGCTGCAGCGCTTCCTGGTGACCGGCCTGACCGCCGGCGCCGTCAAGTGACCGTCCCGCCCGCAGTCCCGACCGCCACGCCTCGCTTCACCACCGCGCTTCACTTCACCATCGAGGGAGACCTGTGCCCATCGACGACCTGACCGCGTTCGGCCCCGACTTCGCGTGGGGCGCGGCGACCTCCGCCTACCAGGTCGAGGGCGCCGCCCGCGAGGGCGGCCGCGCCCCGTCCATCTGGGACGTGTTCTGCCGCGTCCCGGGCGCGGTCGCCGCCGGCGACACCGGCGACGTCGCCTGCGACCACTACCACCGCTGGCGCGAGGACGTCGCGCTGATGTCGGCGCTCGGGCTCGGCGCCTACCGGTTCTCGATCGCCTGGCCGCGCGTCCTGCCGGACGGGGACGGCGCGGTGAACCCGGCCGGCCTCGCCTTCTACGACCGGCTCGTGGACGGCCTGCTGGAGGCGGGGATCGAGCCGCATCCGACGCTGTACCACTGGGACCTCCCGCAGGCGCTCCAGGACCGCGGCGGCTGGCCGTCCCGCGACACCGCCGAGCGGTTCGCCGAGTACGCCTCGGTGGTCGCGGAGGCGCTCGGCGACCGGGTGACGTCGTGGGCGACGCTGAACGAGCCGGTCTGCGCGGCGTGGCTCGGGCACCTGCGGGGCGTGATGGCCCCCGGGGCCGCCGACGTCCGGCAGGCCGTGCCCGCCTCCTACCACCTGATGCTCGCGCACGGCCTCGGCGTCCAGGCGATCCGCGCCGCGGCGCCCGGCGCGCGCGTCGGCGTCGTCAACCTGCTCACCGACTGCGAGCCCGGCAGCGACCGGGACGAGGACGTGGCGGCCGCGCGCCGCGAGGACGGCCACCACAACCGCTGGTGGCTCGACCCGATCCACGGGCGCGGCCTGCCCGCCGACATGATCGAGGTGTACGGGGTCGAGCCGCCGGTGCGGCCCGGCGACCTGGAGACGATCGCGGCTCCGCTGGACTGGCTGGGCGTGAACTACTACCGCCGCTCGGTCAACGTCGCCGACCCCGAGGGCCCGCCGCCGCACGCGCGGCAGATCACCCCGGCGGGGACGCCGCGCACCGGGATGGACTGGGAGATCCACCCGGACCGGCTGGCGGAGATCCTCGTCCGGGTCACCGAGGAGTACGCGCCGCGCAGCGTCATGGTCACCGAGAACGGCTCGGCGTACACCGACACCGTGACCGGCGAGGGCGCGGTCCACGACCCCGAGCGCGCCGCGTATTTGGAGGGACACCTGGCGGCGTGCGCGGCGGCGATCCGGCGGGGCGTCCCGCTGGACGGCTACTTCGCCTGGTCGCTGCTGGACAACTTCGAGTGGGCGTACGGGTACGCGCAGCGGTTCGGGCTCGTCCACGTCGACTTCGGAACCCAGAGGCGGACCGTCAAGGACAGCGGGCACCGCTACGCCGAGATCATCCGCGCGCACCGCGGGCTGTCCGCGGGCGCGGTCGCGAGCGGCCGCTGACCGTCCGGGCGCGGTCGCTGACCGTCCGGGCCGGGGCCCTTCGCCGCATGGGGGCCCCGGCCCGGGCCGCCCGTCCCGCCCGCCTACAGTGAGGCTCCACCGGGCCCGCGACGGGCGGGCGCGAGGGTGAGGAGGAGCCGGTGGGCGGGATCCTTGTGGCCAACCGCGGTGAGATCGCGCTGCGGATCGTCCGGGCGGCGGCGGAGCTCGGCCTGCGGACGGCCGCCGTGCACACCCGCGACGACGCCGGCTCCCCGCACACCCGCCGCGCCGACGACGTCCGGGCGCTGCCCGGCGAGGGCGTCGCGGGGTACCTCGACGCCGACGCGCTGATCGCCGCGGCCAAGGACGCGGGTGCCACCGCGATCCACCCCGGCTACGGCTTCCTGAGCGAGAATGCCGCCTTCGCCGCGCGGTGCGCCGCCGCCGGGCTCACGTTCGTCGGCCCGCGTCCGGAACTGCTGGAGTTGTTCGGCGACAAGACCCGCTCCCGCGAACTGGCCCGCGAGGCGGGCGTCCCGGTGACGCCCGGCACGCCGGGGCCGGTGACGCTCGCCGAGGCGGCGGCGTTCGCGCGCGAGCACGGCCCGGTCATGCTGAAGGCGCTCGCGGGCGGCGGCGGACGCGGCATGCGCGTCGTCGGCGACCCCGGTGAGATGGCGGAGGCGTACGAGCGGTGCCGCTCCGAGGCGCTCGCCTCGTTCGGCAACGGCGACCTCTACGCCGAGAAGCACGTGCCGCGCGCTCGCCACATCGAGGTGCAGATCGTGGGCGACGGTTCCGGCGCCGTCACCCACCTGTGGGAACGCGACTGCAGCGTGCAGCGGCGCCATCAGAAGCTCATCGAGATCGCCCCGGCGCCGGCGCTGCCGCAGGGCGTGCGGGACGCGCTGCTGGACGCGGCGGTCCGGATGGCCGCGCGGGTGCATTACGCGAGCCTCGGCACGTTCGAGTTCCTCGTCTCCGATGACGGGTTCTGGTTCCTGGAGGCCAACCCGCGCCTCCAGGTCGAGCACACCGTCACCGAGGAGATCACCGGCGTCGACCTGGTGAAGGCCCAGATCCGCCTCGCACTGGGGGAGGACCTGGCGGGCGTCGGGCTGGCCGCGCCGCCGCCCGCGTCCGGCTGCGCCGTCCAAGTCCGCGTCAACACCGAGACGATCGGCGCGGACGGCTCCCCGCATCCGCACGCCGGGACGCTCACCGCGTTCGCGCCGCCCACCGGGCCCGGCGTCCGCGTCGACACCTACGGGCAGGCGGGCTACCGCACGAGCCCCCGCTACGACCCGCTGCTGGCGAAGGTGATCGCCCGCGCGGAGGACCTCCCGTCGGCCGCCGCCCGCGCCCACGGCGCGCTCGGCGAGTTCGAGATCGCGGGCGTCGCGACGAGCATCCCGCTGCTGCAGAGCGTCCTGCGGCACCCGGACTTCACCGCCGGCGGCGTCCCAACGTCCTTCGTCGCCGACCACCTGCCCGAACTGCTGCGCGGCGAGCACCACCGCTTCTACACGCCATCGGCCGACGAGTCGGCCGCGCCCGAGCAGGCCGTGCCCGACGCGCCGCCCGGCACGGTCGCCGTGGCCGCGCCCATGCAGGGGACGGTGGTGAGCGTCGAGGCCGCCGAAGGGGACCTCGTCCGCGCGGGGGCGCCGGTGCTGATCCTCGAGGCGATGAAGATGGAGCACGTCGTGCGGGCGGGGGAGGCGGGCGTCGTCCGCGCCGTCGCCGCCGCGCCCGGCGACACGGTGACCGAAGGCGCGCCGCTGCTCTTCCTCGAACCCGCCGAGGTGGACGGCGACCACGCCGACGACGAGGCCGAGGCCGACCTGGACGAGATCCGCGCCGACCTCGCCGAGACCATCCGGCGCCACGAGATCGGGCTCGACGCGGCCCGCCCCGAGGCGGTCGCCAAACGGCACGCGCGCGGCCATCGCACCGCCCGCGAGAACATCGAGGACCTCTGCGACCCCGGCACGTTCGTGGAATACGGCGCGCTCGCCATCGCCGCGCAGCGGCAGCGCCGGTCACTGGACGACCTCATCGAGCGCACGCCCGCCGACGGCATGGTCTGCGGCCTCGGCGCGGTCAACGGCGGGCAGGCCGTCGTGATGTCCTACGACTACATGGTGCTGGCCGGGACGCAGGGCCATCAGAACCACCGCAAGACCGACCGGATGCTCGACATCGCGCACCGCCGCCGACTGCCGGTCGTCCTGTTCGCCGAAGGCGGCGGCGGACGGCCCGGCGACACCGACACCTCGATGGTGTCCGGCCTCGACGTCACCACCTTCCACGCCATGGGGCGGCTGAGCGGCGCCGTCCCGTCCGTCGGGATCGCGTCCGGGCGCTGCTTCGCGGGGAACGCGGCCCTGCTCGGCTGCTGCGACGTCATCATCGCCACCCGGGACGCCAACATCGGGATGGGCGGCCCGGCGATGATCGAGGGCGGCGGGCTCGGCGTGTTCGCCCCCGAGGAGATCGGCCCGATCACCGACCAGGAGCCGAACGGCGTCGTCGACATCGCCGTCGAGGACGAGGCGGAGGCCGTCGACGCGGCCCGCCGCTACCTGTCCTACTTCCAGGGCCCGGCGGGCGACTGGACCTGCGACGACCAGCGGGTCCTGCGGCACGTGATCCCGGAGAACCGGCTGCGCGCCTACGACGTCCGGCGCGTCGTCGGGCATCTGGCCGACACCGGGTCGGTGCTGGAGCTGCGCCGCGCCTTCGGCGTCGGGGTCATCACCGCGCTGGTGCGGATCGAGGGCCGCCCGATGGGGCTGATCGCCAACAACCCGGCGCATCTCGGCGGCGCCATCGACCGCGACGCCGCCGACAAGGCCGCCCGGTTCCTGCAGCTGTGCGACGCGCACGGCCTGCCCGTGGTGTCGCTGTGCGACACCCCCGGGTTCATGGTCGGCCCCGACGCCGAGCGGACCGCGACCGTCCGGCACTTCAGCCGGCTGTTCGTCATCGGCGCGAACCTGCGCGTCCCGCTCGTCACCGTGGTGCTCCGCAAGGGCTACGGGCTCGGCGCCCAGGCGATGGCCGGCGGCGGGTTCAAGGCGCCGCTCGCGACCGTCGCGTGGCCGACCGGGGAGATCGGCGGCATGGGCCTGGAGGGCGCCGTCCGGCTCGGCTTCCGCAAGGAGCTGGCCGCGGCCGAGGACCCCAAGGCGCTGTTCGAGACGATGGTCGCCGCCGCCTACGAGCACGGCAAGGCGCTCAACGCCGCCACCGTCTTCGAGCTGGACGACGTCATCGACCCCGCCGGCACCCGCCGCCTCGTCACGACGGCGTTCGCGTCCGCACCGCCCATCGGGGACCGGACGCGGCGCTGGGTGGACACCTGGTGACCGGGGCCGCGCCGGCCAGGTAGGCGGCCCGGACGCACGGGTCGGCGCGGACCTCGGCGGGCGGGCCGGCCGCGATCACCCGGCCGCCGTCCAGCACGTGCAGGACGTCGCAGACGCCGAGCACCGGTTCCAGCTCGCGCCCGGCGACCAGCACCGCGGCGCCCTCGGCGGCGAGGTCGCGCAGCAGCACCTCCAGCGCTCTGGCCCGCTGCTCCGGCAGGCCCGTCCACGGCTCGTCCAGCAGCAGGACGGCGGGCTCGGCGGCCAGCGCCCTCGCCAGGCCCGCCAGCCGCGCGACGCCCGGCGGCACCTCCCGCGCCGGACGGTCGGCGAACTCGGCGATCCCCACGCGGGCGAGCAGTTCGTCGGCGCGGCCGCCCGCTTCGCCGCGCGCGCGGCGGCTGCGCGCCCACCGGTCCCGGGCCGTCCGGCCGCCGTTGTCCCGCAGGGCCGCGTGCCTGCGCGCCGCGGCCCGGACGCTCTCGCGGACGGTCCGCGACCGCCCCCACCGCTCCGGCTCCGGGGACGTCCGGGCGATCCCGCGCCGCGCGCGCTCCCGCGCGGCGCTGCCCGTCAGGTCGTCGTCGCCCAGATGGACGGTGCCCTCCGCGGGCCGCCGCAGCCCGGCGATGACGTCGCACAGGGTCGCCCTGCCGGCGCCGTCCGGCCCGACGAGCCCGGCGACCGTGCCGGGCGGAACCGTCAGCGCGGCGCCCCGGACGGCGGTCGCCCCGCCGACCCGCACCGTGACGTCCGCGACCCGCAGTCCCTGAGCGGTCGACATCGGCGCCTCCCGGCCGGTCCGGTGCCCGCCGGTCCGCGTCGCGGGCCTTGTGTGATGTGGATCACTGACGGATCATCACCCTACTGAGACGTGCGCGCGCGGGCAATGGGCGTGCGCGCGCGGGCGACGGGCGGAGGGACGCCATGCCGGACTGGAGGACGCGGAGCCTGTGGCTGTCCCGCAAGCCCTACGAACCCGCGCCGGCGCTCGACGGCGACCTGGACGTGGACATCGTCATCGTGGGCGGCGGCTTCACCGGCCTGTGGACCGCGATCCACCTCAAGCACGCCGACCCGTCCGTGGACGTCGCCGTCCTGGAGCAGCGGGTCGCGGGGTACGGCGCGTCCGGCCGCAACGGCGGCTTCGCGATGACGATGGTGGGCCGCAACCTCCACGACCTCGTCCGCAAGACCGGCCCGGCGCGTGCGCGCGCCACCCGGCTGGCGATGCGGAGCACCCTGCGCGAGATCGCCGCGTTCGTCCGCGACGAGGGGATCGACGCCGACCTGACCCGCCCCGGCCTGCTGACCGTCTCCAACGGGCCCGAGCAGGACGAGCGGATCCGCCAGGACCTCGAGGCGTCCCAGCGGCTCGGCCTGGACGACCTGCGCTACCTCAGCGGCCCCGAATGCCGCGCCCTGGTGGCCACCGACCGGATCCGGTGCGGCCACTTCGAGGAGGACGCGCTGCTGGTCGACCCCGCGGCGCTCACCCGCGGCCTGCGCGACGCCGCCGTCCGCCTGGGCGTGCGGGTCTTCGAGTCGACGCCCGTCCAGACCCTCGCCCTGCCCGGAACGCACGTGCTGGCGCGCACCCCCGGCGGCGACGTCAGGGCGGACCGGGCGCTGCTGGCGACCAACGCCTACGCGCACGCGGTGCCCGCGCTGCGCCGCTGGCTGTTCACCATCGTCGCCTCGATCGTCGTGACCGAGCCGCTCACCGGCGAGCAGTGGAAGCGCGTCGGCTGGGACGGCGGCGCCGGCGTCGAGGACAAGCGGATCATGCCGCACTTCCACCGGCCGACGCCCGACGGCCGGATCCTGTGGGGCGGCCGCGACGCGCCGTTCGCGCCCGCCGGCCCCGACCCGAGCCGGGACCGGTCGCCGCACGTCTTCCGGCGGCTGGAGGAGACGTTCCGCTGGACGTTCCCGCAGCTGGACGACGTGCGGATCGACCGCGGCTGGTGCGGTCCCGTCGCCGGCACCGTCAACTGCTTCGCGCACGCCGGGCGGCTCGGCCGCGGGCGCCGCGTCGGCTACGCGCTCGGCTACGCCGGCCACGGCGTCGGACCGAGCCACCTGACCGCGAAGATCGCCCGGGACCTGCTGCTCGACCGCGAGAGTGCACTGCTGGATTTGCCGATGGCCGCCCGGCGGCCCGTGCCGCTGCCGCCGGGCCCGCTGCGCGCGCTCGTCCTCAACGGCTCGCAGCGCGTCCTGCAGCGCGCCGACGACGGCGGCCGCGGCCCGCTGACCGGGCTCGCCCTGCGCTTCCTGCAGTGACGCCGGTCAGGCCGGCCCGGCGCCGAGCGTCCGGAGCCGGTCGCGCGTCCACTCCTTCACGCCCGCGAGGAACCCCTCGACGTCGGCGGCCTTGCCGGACGCCATCTCGGCGAACCAGTCCGGCACGTACCGCTCGAACCGCCCGTTCTCGATGAGCTCCAGCACCGCCGTCGCGACCTCCTGCGGCGGAAGCGCGTCGGACAGGTCGCTGAGCGGCGGCTCGTTGCCCGGCAGGGAGAACAGGTCCGTGTCGACCAGCGCCGGCTGGACGATGTGCGCCTGCACGCCCGTCCCCTCCAGGTCGACGGCCATGCTCTCCCAGAACGCGGTCAGCGCCGCCTTGGACGCGCCGTACGCGGCCTCGTGCGGCGGCCCGAGCCGAGCCGCCACCGAACCGATCGCGACCACGTGCCCGTGCCCGCGCGCGATCATCCCGGGCAGCAGCGCGAGCGTCAGCCGCACCGGCGACAGGTAGTTCAGCCGCAGCACGTCGTCGTTCTCGGTGGGCGCCATGTCCTGGACGCGGCGCCGCTTCGGCATCGCCGCGTTGTTGACCAGGACGTCCACGCCGCCGAGCTGCGCCTCCACGGCCGCCGCGAGCCCGGCGATCCCGTCCAGGTCCGCCAGGTCGGCGACCCACATCGCCGAATCGGGGGAGTGCTCGCGGCACCGCGCGAGCGTCTTCTCCAGAAGCTCCTCGCGCCGCGCCACCAGCCCGACCCGCGCTCCCGCGGCGGCGAGCGCCTCCGCGACGACCGCGCCGATGCCCGACGACGCACCCGTGACCAACGCCGACTTTCCCGTCAGACTCACCATGCCGCCAACGTCACACACGCCCGCGCCGCGCGGCAAGGCGCACCGCCGCCGTGGCGGCGGTCCGCCCGCGGCGCGGGGGCGTGTCCGGTCGGCGGGCCGCTAGATCCACCCCTCCAGCGATGCCATGAAGCCGTCGAGGTCGTCGCGGTGCACGCAGTGGCCGGTGCCCTCGACCCGCGTCACCGTGAAGCCCTTGGCGCGCAGGTCGGCGGCGAGGCCGTCCGGCACCAGCCGCCGGTCGCCGGCGCCCTGCACCAGCGACGGCACCACCGGACGCTCCGGGATCATGTCGACGGCCTCGCCCAGCCACGAGACCGCCCGGACGTCCCATCGCGCGTAGCCGTCGAGTTCGGCGGCGATGTCCTCCTCCGCCCATCTGGGGGCGATCTTCCGCACCTGTGCCGCGGTCGCCGTCTTGGTGAACGCCGCGAACTCCGCCAGCTGCGCCGGGCGCGCGTCACCGCCGATCCTCCAGGCCGGGTCGCTGTAGACGGCCCGTCCGGGACGCAGCTCCGCCGCGACGAGGGAGAGCGACAGCGCGCCGAGGGAGTGGCCGATGGCGACGTCCACGCCGGCCGGCAGCGAGTCCACCAGGTCGGCGGCGAACAGTTCGGGGGTGTACTCCGCGGTGTGCGGGCTCTCGCCGTGGCCGCGCAGGTCCGGCATGAGGACCCGGTAGCCGCGCGCGGCGAGCAGCGGGGCGACCCGGCACCAGGTGCCGGCCGAGGCCATGATGCCGTGGATCAGCACGGCCGTCCTGTCACCGCCGCCGGTCTCGTGGACCTTCAGTTTCACGGGGCTTCCTTCCAGGTGGGGTTCAGCGGACGCTCTTGACCGGCAGGACCGAGAGCGCCGCCGCGACGGCGAGCACCGCCGCGACGATGTAGAGGGCGGGATAGCCGCCGGGCGTACTGATGATCGCGGACGCGACGAACGGCGCGATGATCTGGGGCCCCGCGTTGGCGATGTTCAGCACGCCCATGTCGCGGGCGGCGTCCTCGCCGCGCGGCAGCACGAGCGTGACCATCGCGGTGTCGACGGCCATGTACACGCCGAAGAACAGGCCGTCGACCGCCATGAAGGCGACCATGGTCGTCCAGTGCGGGGAGAGCAGGGGCATCAGCAGCGCCGCCGCCATCCCGGCGCTGGCGACGAGGACGAACGCCTTGCGCCGGTCCAGCCGGTCCGACAGCGGCCCGCCGACGACCGTGGTCACCACCGAGGTCACCGCGGCGATGAGGGTCAGCAGGGCGACGCCGTCCGCCCCCTTCATCCCGTGCGGCAGCCCGATGTGGTCCTCGAGCATGTACAGCAGGTAGCCGGTGACGCAGAAGTAGGACAGGATCATCAGCGCGCGCCCGGCGAACACCCACATGAAGTCGCGGACGCGCAGCGCGGACAGGAACGAGGCGAGGTCCTGCCGCAGCGAGGAGGCCCGCTGCGCGGCGCGTGCGGGCAGCTCGTCCGGGCGGGGGTCGTGGGTCAGCGTCACCAGCAGGACCGCCGCCGCGACCAGCAGGAGGCCCAGCGTCGTGTACCCCCACGCGATCGCGTGCGTGAACCGTCCGGCCACGACGATGCCGACGAGCAGGCCGAGGGTGGTGCCCGCGCCCGCCATCGCCGACGCGGTGCCGCGCCGCTCCGCCGGCACGCGGTCGGGGACGATCGCGGTGAGCGCCGCCTGGTAGACGTTGCCCGTCCCCTGGAGCAGGCACCAGCCGGCCACCAGCAGCGCGATCGTGGTCATGTTCCCGAGCGCGACCGCGAACACCAGCGCGAGCAGCGCGCCGCCGAGCAGGAACGGGTTCCGGCGGCCGAAGCGGGAGCGGCTGCGGTCCGACAGGGCGCCGCCGATCGGGTTGAGCAGCGTCGCGAACGCCGCCCCGACGCCGGTGACGAGGCCGAGCAGCGCGACCTTGTGCGCCTTGTCGATGTGCTCGACCTGCGTCGGCAGCAGGATGCTCGCCACGCCGCCGTAGAGGGACAACAGCATGAGGTTGCCGGTCAGCAGCAGCGGCATCAGCCCCCGCCGGGGCCGCGCGGCGCCGGCGCGTGCACCGGCCGGGGGCGCGGGGGCCGCGCCGGTCCCCGCGCTCACCGGACGGTCCCGTTCGCGGCCGCTGCGCGGCGGTCGGTGGGGCTCATGGGGGGCTCCTCGGGGGTCGGTGACGCGAGTCACTTATACGTATAAATTCTGTATAGCATCCCTCTCCGGCCGACGGTCAAGTGCGGGATGCGCGAGACTGCGGGCATGGCGACCGACACCGGCGACCCGGCCCCCTCGGGACGCCCGGCCACCAGCGTGGACGTCGCCCGCCTGGCCGGGGTCTCGCAGGCGACGGTGTCGTACGTGCTGAACGACGCCCCGGGCGTCACGATCAGCGAGGCGACCCGGGCCCGGGTCCGCGCCGCCGCCGAGGAGCTCGGGTACGCGCCGGACGCCTCGGCGCGCACATTGCGCACCGGCCGCAGCGACATCGTGCTGATGCCGCTGCCCGCCACCCCGATGGGCGCGCTGGTCCTGAGCCTGCTGAACGAGCTCGTCGAGCGGCTGCGCGAGCACCGGCTCACGCTCGCCCTCTACGGGGACGCCCGGTCGCGCGGCGTCGCCGCCGCCCGCGACTGGATGCGCTGGCGGCCGGCCGCCGTGCTGGTGGAGACCGACCGGCTCACCGCCGCGTCCGTCCGCCGGCTGCACGACGGCGGATGCGCCACGGTCGTCGGGCTCGGCCCCGCGCCGTCGCCGCTCGTCCCGACCATGGTCATCGACGACGGGGCCATCGGCGCCTGCGCCGCCCGCCACCTGCTCGGCCGGGGCCGCCGCGACCTCGCGGCGATCGTGCCCGCCGAACCGGGACTGGACGCCTTCGGCGCGCGCCGCCTCGCGGGCGTGACGGCGGCGGCGGAGCGGGCGGGCGCGGCGGCGCGGCGCGTGGACCTGCCCTTCGACGAGGACGCCGCCGCCCGGCTCGCCGCGGAGTGGGCGGCCGGACCCGGACGCCCGGACGGGGTCTTCGCCTACAACGACGAGTACGCGATGCTGCTGGTGCGCGCCCTGCAGGACGCCGGCCTCGACGTGCCCCGCGACGTGGCGGTCGTCGGCGCCGACGACCTGCCGCTCGGCCGGTTCCTGCGGCCCCGGCTCAGCACCGTCCGGGTCGCGGGCGACGTCACGGCCGCGGGCCTCGCCGTGCGGCTGGCCCGCATGGTGGCCGAGCGGGACCGCGACCCCGCCGGCACCGTCTCGCTCACCCGCGTCGAAATGGTGCCGCGCGAGTCGTCCTGAGGCCGGTAAGGTAGTGGGTTTCGCCGCCCCGCATCCACCACCTCACCGCAGGAGGTCCGCAGGCATGCCCGCCGAACCGTCGACCCTCGCCGCCGAGCGCGCCCATCTGGCCGAGTCCCGCGCCGCGCTGCGCCGGATGCGCGAGCACGCGGAATCACTGTCCGCCGACGTCGCGGCGGACTGGGTGTCCAAGCAGTTCCTGGAGTCGCTGCTCGACCAGCGGGTCGCCGCGCTCGCCGACCACCCCGGCACCCCGCTGTTCTTCGGGCGGATGGACCGCGACGGCGAGGGCGGCCCCGACCTGCCCGCCGTCATGTACGTGGGGCGGCGGCACGTCCACGACGGCGACGAGGGCCGACCGCTGGTGCTGGACTGGCGCGCCCCGGTGTCGCGGGCGTTCTACCAGGCGGGCCCGGCCGACCCGATGGGCTGGCGGCTGCGGCGCCGCTTCGGCTTCCAGGGCGGCGAGCTGACCGCCTTCGAGGACGAGCCGCTGGACGGCGGCGCCGACATCGGCCCCTCCCGCATCCTGACGGAGGAGATCGAGCGGCCCCGCACCGGCCCGATGCGCGACATCGTCGCCACCATCCAGCCGGACCAGGACGTGATCGTCCGCGCCGACCTGCCGCGCACCGTCTGCGTGCAGGGCGCCCCCGGTACCGGCAAGACCGCGGTCGGCCTGCACCGCGCCGCCTACCTGCTGTTCACCCACCGCGAGCGGCTGTCGCGGTCGGGCGTGCTGATCGTCGGGCCGAACCGCGCGTTCCTCGCCTACATCTCGGCGGTGCTGCCCGCGCTCGGCGAGGTGCGGGTCGAGCAGGCCACCATCGACGACCTGCTCGGTGAGCCGCTGGGGGAGGAGCCGGCGGCGGTGTCGGCGGCCAAGGGCGAGGCGCGGATGGCGGACGTGCTGCGCAAGGCGCTGTGGCTGCACGTCCGCAAGCCGGAGGAGGGCCTCGTGGTCACGCGCGGTGTCGCCCGGTACCGGCTCGCCGATTACGAGATCCGGGAGATCGCCGCCGCGCTGCGCGGCACCACCCGCTACGGCAGCGGCCGAGCGGCGTTCGCCCAGCGGCTCGCCCACCAGGTCCTCGTCCGGATGGAGCAGCGCGGCGAGGCCCCCGACGACCGCGTCCAGGACCAGGTGGCGCGCAGCAAGCCCGTCAAGCAGCTGCTCGACCGGGTCTGGCCCAAGGTCACGCCCGAACAGGTCCTCTACCGGCTGCTGTCGGACGCCGACTTCCTGCGCGCCGCCGCCAAGGGCGTCCTCGACGAGGACGAGCAGGCCGCGCTGCTGTGGGCCAGGCCCGCCCGCTCGCACCGCTCGGTGAAGTGGACCGCCGCCGACCGCGCCCTGCTGGACGAGCTGAACGACCTGATCGAGCGGACCGCCTCGCTCGGCCACCTGGTCGTGGACGAGGCGCAGGACCTGTCCGCGATGCAGCTGCGCGCGCTCGGCCGCCGCTGCGGAACGGGCTCGGCGACCGTCCTCGGCGACCTCGCCCAGGGCACGACGGCCTGGTCGGCGCGCTCGTGGAAGGAGGTCCTGACCCATCTCGGTCAGGACGGGGAGGTCACCGAGCTGACCCTCGGCTTCCGCGTCCCCGGGACCGTGCTGGACTACGCCGCCCGGCTCCTTCCGCACGTCGCGCCGGAGTTGGAGCGGCCGCGGTCGCTCCGCGCCGGCGCCGGGGCGCTGGACGTGCGGCGCGTGGCCGACGTCGCGGCGGCGGCGGTCGAGGCCGCGCGCGAGGCGCTCGCCCGGCCCGGGTCGGTCGGTCTGATCGTGCCGGACGCGCGGGCCGCCGCGCACGCGGCGGCGCTGGCGGAGGCGGGGCTCGACGCCGCGCTGCTCGGCCCCGAGTCCGACGGCACCGCGCGGCTGCTGGTCATCCCGGCGACGCTGGCGAAGGGCCTGGAGTACGACCACGTGATCGTGGCCGAGCCCGCCGCGATCGCCGCCGCGGAGGCGCGCGGCCTGGCCCGGCTGTACGTGGTGCTGACCCGCGCGGTGACCTCGCTGACCGTCCTGCACCACGACGACCTGCCCGCCGAGCTGGCGTCCTGACCGGCCCGGACACCTTTCCGCAGGAGGCCCGTATGTTCACCGAGACCGTCGTCCTGCCGGCCGCCCCGCCGTTCGACCTGGGCGCCGCGCTGCGCTTCATGGACGGATTCGGGCCGACCGCAGGCGAGCAGTCGGTCGACGGCGGGACGCTGACCAAGGCGCTGCGCGCCGCCGGCCGCACGGTCGCCGCGCGGATCGTCCAGGAGGGGGACGGCGTGCGCGCGACCGTGCGCGCGACCGTGCACGCCACCGAGCCGCTCACCGAGGACGTCGTCCGCGCCGCGGCCGACCGGATCTCCTTCCACCTCAGCCTGGAGGACGACCTCACCGGCTTCTACGCCATCGGGCGGGAGGATCCCGCCTTCGCGCCCGTCCTTGAGCGCCTGTACGGCTACCACCAGGTGAAGTTCCCGACTCCGTTGGAGAACCTGGTGTGGGCGATCCTGTCCCAGCGCACGCCGCTCGCCGTCGCCGCGCGCGGCAAGCACGCGCTGCGGGACGAGTTCGGCGACCGGATCAGCGTCGACGGCGCCGAGTACACCGCGTTCCCCGACATCGAACAGCTCGCTACCCTGCCCGAGGGACGGATCGCCGAACTCGTCGGCAACCAGCGCAAGGGCCGCTACCTGCACGGCGCCCTGCACGCCTGGCTTGAGACGGACGAGGACTTCCTGCGCACCGGCCCGTACGGCGAGGTGAAGGACTTCCTGCTGTCCCTCCCCGGCGTCGGCGCGTGGTCGGCGAACTTCATCCTCATCCGCGGCCTCGGCCGGATGGACGAGCCGCCGCTGGAGAAGGCGCTGCGCGGCGCCGCGTCCCGCGCCTACGGACGGCCGCTGTCCGACGCCGACCTGCAGCGGATCGCCGACGGCTACGCCCCATGGCAGGGCTACTGGGCGCACTACCTGCGCGCGGCCGCCTGATCCGCCTGGTCCGCCTTTTCGTCCTGCGGCCGTAGGCCGTCGAAGGCGATCCTGAGGACGTCGTCGCTGCCGCCGGCCCGCCCGGCGGCGTAGGAGATCCCGGCCAGCAGCGCGGTGACCTCGGACGGGCCGATGTCGGCGCGGACGGCCCCGGCCCGCTGCGCCCGCTCCAGCAGGGCGCCGATCGCCGCCTTCAGGTCCTGTCCCGTTCGTCCGGTGGCCGCGCGGGCGTCGACGCCCGCCTCGGCCAGCGCGTCGGTGACGGCCTGCTTGGTCGCCGCCTGCGCGACCACGCGGGCGAAGAAGCCGAAGAACGCCTCGCCGGGGTCGGCGGCCGACGCCAGGTCCCGGGCCTGTGCGGCCAGCCGCTCCAGCAGCGCGACGAGCACCGCCTCCAGCAGCGACTCCTTGGTGGGGAAGTGCCGGAAGACCGTGCCGATGCCGACGCCGGCGCGGCGGGCGACCTCCTCGGTGGAGGCGGCGGTGCCCTGCACGGCGAACACGTCCTCGGCCGCGGCCAGGACCTTCGCGCGGTTGCGCAGGGCGTCGGCGCGCAGCGGCTTCCCGGACGAGGTCGTCGTCATCGCGGCCTCCCGTTGACAAATGGAGTGCGGACTCCATATTTTCGGATGCGGAGCGGTAACTCCGATTGTACGGGAGAGAGCCATGTCCGAGTTCGCCACCCCCCGCACCGTGTTCCAGCGGCTCATCGACGGGGTCACCGCGCGGCGGCCCGAGGGCCTGCCGCAGCTGTACGCCGAGGACGCGGTGGTCGTGCACCCGTTCGCCCACCCCGCGTCCCGGCTGGAGGGCCGGGAGGCGCTGCGCGAGCACTTCGCGCAGCTGGAGACCCTCCCGGTGGAGATGAAGGCGCGCAACGTGGTCGTCCACGAGACCGCCGACCCCGAGGTGATCGTGGCCGAGTTCGAGTACGCGGGCCGCAACACCGAGACCGGCCGCGACTTCGTCGTGCCGAACGTCTTCGTCATGCGGATCCGGGACGGCCACATCGTCGAGTCCCGCGACTACGCCCACCACCGGGCGTTCGAGGAGGCGATGGCATGACGCCGCCCACGCCGCCCACGCCGCCGCCCACGCCACTCACGCCGCGCGCGGTGTTCGAGCGGCTGAGCGCCGGCATCTCCGCGGGCCGCTGGCACGAGCTGGCGGACCTGTACGCCGAGGACGCGGTGGTCGAGCAGCCGTTCGCCCTCCCGCCGGCGCCGCCGCGCCTGGAGGGCCGCGCGACGATCGCCGAGCACTTCCGCCGGGCCGCCGCGGGACCGCTCCACCTGCGCGCCCGCGACGTCGTGGTGCACGAGACGGACGACCCCGAGGTCATCGTGGCCGAGTTCGACTACGACGGCCGCGTCGCCGCCACCGGGCACGAGTTCCGCGTCTCCAACGTCCAGGTGCTGCGCGTCCGCGGCGGGCGGATCGTCGAGTCGCGCGACTACCACGACCACCGGGGCCTTGCCCGGGCGATGACCACCGCCTCCTGAGGCCGGACGCGGTTGACCGACCGCCGCGCGGGTTCCTAGGGTGGACACGGCATACCGACCGGTTGGTATGTTCATTCCGGTGGCCCGCCCGGCCACCCCTGCACCCCGCGCGGAGGTCCGCCCTGTGAGCACTGCACCGCCCGACGCCGACGAGCTGAGCAGGCGGGTCGGCGAGTTCCTCGCCGCCCACGACCCGTCCGCCACCGAGCCGCTGGAGTTCCTGCGCGCCCGGTTCGACGCCGGCCTCGCCTGGGTCCACTATCCCGAGGGGCTGGGCGGCCTCGGCGCCCCCCGCTCCCTGCAGCCCGCGGTCGACCGGCAGTTCGCCAAGGCGGGCGCGCCGACCAACCACCCCGAGCGCAACGGCATCGGGCTCGGCATGGCCGCGCCGACGATCCTGGCGTTCGGCACCGAGGAGCAGAAGCGCCGCTTCCTGCGCCCGCTGTGGACCGGCGAGGAGCTGTGGTGCCAGCTGTTCAGCGAGCCCGGCGCCGGCTCCGACCTCGCCGCGCTCGCCACCCGCGCCGTCCGCGACGGCGACCGGTGGATCGTCAACGGCCAGAAGGTCTGGACGTCCATGGCGCACGAGGCGCGCTGGGCGATCCTCGTCACCCGCACCGACCCGGACGTGCCCAAGCACCGCGGCATGACCTACTTCGTCTGCGACATGACGGCGCCGGGCGTCGAGGTCCGGCCGCTGCGGCAGATCACCGGCGAGGCCGAGTTCAACGAGGTCTTCCTCACCGACGTCGCGATCCCCGACGAGCACCGGCTCGGCGAGGTCGGCCAGGGCTGGCAGGTCTCCACGACCACGCTGATGAACGAGCGGGTCGCGATCGGCGGCGCCGCCGCGCCGCGTGAGAGCGGGATGATCGGCGTCGTCGCGTCCCTGTGGCGGGACCGGCCCGAGCTGCGCACCCCCGGCCTGCACGACGCCGTCCTGCGCGCCTGGGTGGAGACCGAGGCGGCCCGGCTCACCGGCGCGCGGCTGCGCCAGCAGCTCACCGCCGGTCAGCCCGGCCCGGAGGGGTCCGGCGCCAAGCTCGCCTTCGCCAGGCTCAACCAGGAGGTCTCCGGCCTGGAACTGGAGCTGCTCGGCGACGAGGGCCTGCGCTACGACGACTGGACGATGCGCCGCCCCACCGAGGTGGACTTCACCCGCCGCTCGCCCGGCTACCGCTACCTGCGCGCCAAGGGCAACTCCATCGAGGGCGGCACCTCGGAGATCCTGCGCAACATCATCGCCGAGCGCGTCCTCGGCCTGCCCGGCGAGATCCGCGTCGACAAGGACGTGGCGTGGAAGGACCTGCCCAAGTGAGCGACCTCCTCTACACAGAGATCGAGAACGACCTGCGCGCCGGCGTCCGCGAACTGCTGGACGACAAGGCGCCCTGGACCGCGGTCCTCGAGGGCACCGAGAAGGACGAGCCCTACGACGCGGCGCTGTGGCGGGCCGTCGCCGACCAGCTCGGCTGCGCGGGGCTGCCCGTCTCCGAGGACCTCGGCGGCGCCGGCGCCACCTGGCGCGAGACCGCCGTCGTCATGGAGGAGCTCGGCCGCGCCGTCGCGCCCGTCCCGTTCCTGACCAGCTCGGTCGTCGCGACCGCCGCGCTGCTGGCGGCGGGGGAGCGGGACCTGCTCGGGTCCCTGGCGTCCGGCGGGAAGATCGCCGTGCCGGCCGTCCCGTTCGCGACGCCGCCCGGCGACGTCGCCGCGACCGTCCAGGTCGTCGACGGCGCGCTCACCGGTGAGGTCGCCGGTGTCGCCGACGGCCTGGCGGCCGACGTCCTCCTCGTCCCCACCGCGGGCGGCCTGTACGCGGTGGACGCCGCGGACGCCGCCCGCACCGCCGTCACCTCGCTGGACATGACCCGCCGCCTGGCCGACATCGCCTTCAACGGGGCGCCCGGGCGGCGCGTCGCCGAAGGGACCGACGCGATCCGGGCCGGGCTGCTGACCGGCGCGGCGATGCTGGCGTCCGAGCAGCTCGGGCTCGCCCAGCGCTGCCTGGACGACACCGTCGCCTACGTCAAGACCAGGTACCAGTTCGGCCGCCCGGTCGGCTCCTACCAGGGGCTCAAGCACCGGCTCGCGGACCTGTGGACCTCGATCACGCAGGCCCGCGCGGTCGCCCGCTACGCCGCGTCGTGCGCGGCCTCCGGCGACGCGGACCTGCCGGTCGCCGTCGCGGTCGCTCAGGCGCACTGCTCCACGATCGCGCTGAAGGCCGCCGAGGAGTGCGTGCAGATGCACGGCGGCATCGGCTTCACCTGGGAGAACTCCTCGCACCTGTTCCTCAAGCGCGCCAAGGCCGACGCGATCGCGCTCGGCACGGCCGACCGCCACCGCGCGTCCCTGGCGACCCTGGCCGATCTCCCCCCGGCCTGAGCCGACCGTTCGCACGCCGGCCACGGCCGTCCCGGCGGGTCCTCCGCCGGGGCGGTCAGCCGGTGATCACGGCCAGGATCCGGGCGCCCTCCGGGAACGCCCCGCGCCCGGCGAGCGCGTAGACGCCGAACATCATCTTCGCCGTGTAGACCCGGTCCAGGACGAGGCCGTGCCGCTCGGCGAAATCGCCGATGAAGCCGTCCAGCTCCGGCGACGTGCGGGCGTAGCCGCCGAAGTGGAAGCCGTCCTCGACGCTCCACGACCCGCGCCGCTCTCCGTACGTCTCGCGCTGGAGCCGCTCCACCTCGGCGTCCATGAACCCGCCCTTGAGCACCGAGAAGCCGAGGGCGCGCGCGCCCGGCGGCAGCCCGGCGGCCAGGCCCGCCAGCGTCCCGCCCGTCCCGCACGGGCAGCAGACGACGTCGAACCCCGCCGCCTCGGCGCCCAGCTCGGCGCACCCCCGGACGGCCAGGGCATTGCTGCCGCCCTCCGGCAGCAGGTAGAAGTCGCCCCATCGTTCGCGCAGCGCGGCGATGACGTCCGGTTCGTGCTTGCGGCGGTACGTCGCCCGGTCCATGTACGTCAGCCGCATGCCCTTGCGCTCGGCGTACGCCAGCGACTCGTTGAGCGGCAGATGCTCCTCGCCCCGCACCACGCCGATCGTGGCGAACCCGAAGAGGTCCCCGGCCGCCGCCGTCGCCCGCAGATGGTTGGAGTACGCCCCGCCGAACGTGAGCACCGTCCCGTGCTCGCGGGCGGGCCCGATGTTGTGCCGCAGCTTGCGCCACTTGTTGCCCGGAAGATCCGGATGGACGAGGTCGTCCCGTTTAAGGAACAGCCGCAGGCCGTGCCGCGCGATCCGGTCGTCGTCCAGCTCCACGACCGGCGAGGGCGCGGCTCCGGGCGTCATCGCGGCGCGGGCAGGCCGAGCTCGTCCCGAAGCGTCCGCTGCACGGCCTCGATCCCGGGCCGCGCGTCGATCGTCACCACGTACTCCTTGCGGCCGAACAGCTCCAGGATCGGGGCGGTCTTCTCCCGGTAGAGGCGGAGCCGTTCCGCCACCGCCTCCTCGGTGTCGTCCTCGCGCGCGACCAGTTCGCCGCCGCACACGTCGCAGCGGCCCTCCTCGGTGGGCCGGTCCGCGATCAGGTTGTAGTCCATCCCGCACTGCGAGCACAGCCGGCGCGCCAGCACCCGCCGCCGCACCTCCGAGTCCGGCATGTCGAGGTGGATCACCCCGTCGATGTCGTAGCTCTCCAGGAAGAACTCGGCCTGCCGGCGGCTGCGCGGGAACCCGTCGATGATGAACCCGTAGTTCCAGTCGTGCTGGTCGAGCCGCTGCCGGACGACGCCCTCCACCAGGTCGTCGCCGACCAGCTCGCCCGCGGCCATCGCGCGCCGGACCTGCGCGCCGAGCTTGGTGTGGTTCTGCACATGCCAGCGGAAGATGTCGCCGACGCCGATGTGCACCAGGTCGAGGTCGCGCGCGAGCAGGAGCGACTGCGTCCCCTTCCCGCTGCCCTGGGGTCCGAGGATCACGTACTTGCGCATGCCCGCAGCCTACGCAGCGCGGCCCGTCCGGCCGCTCCTCGGGTCAGCGCGCGAGCCGCAGCGCGCGGCCCAGCCACCGGAACCGCGAGCGGTCGGGCACGTGCTCGGGCTCGTCGCGGACCGTCATGCAGTCCGGCAGCGTCCCGAACGACGGCGGGCGCACGCACACCAGCGTCGCCCGCGCCCGGCGCGCGCAGTGCAGCCGCACCGACGGCCGCAGCAGCCGCGAGAACATTCCCCGCGTGCCGTTGCCGACGACGAGGATGTCGTCCTCGCCCGCCAGCCGGACCAGCGTCGCGCCCGGCTCCCCGACCAGGGCCAGCGCGGTCATCTCCACGCCCTCGGGAGGCCCGCCGCAGACCTCGTCCAGCAACCGGGCGACCAGCTCGGCGCCCGACCCGCGCAGCGCGTCGGTGATGCCGCAGCCGAGCTGGCCCGCCGCCGAGACGTGCGGCGGCAGCGGAGCCGAGTGGGCGACCAGCAGCGGCAGCCGGCGCAGCCGCGCCTCGCCGATCGCCCAGGAGAGCGCGCACCGTGCTCCGGCGGAGTCGTCGACCCCCACGACGACGCGCGGGCCGCCCTCCGGTCTCGCGATCACGGTCCCTCCTGAAGGCAACGGACTGATGTGCACTCTAGGGTGCAGGCATACCCGTTCCGACGGAAGTGTTTCCGCTTCAGGAAAGTGGAGTTTCCGCAATCGCCGGCGGCCGGTCACCGGCGGGCCGCTCGCCCCGGCCCCCGGCCGGCCGGGTCCCGAACCCGGCGAGGACCGACTCCAGCACCGGCAGCGCCGCCCCCGCCCGCTTCGCGCGGATCACCAGGTCCCAGGCGGGTTCGAACTTCTTCCAGCCGCCCGCGTACGCGGCGTGCCGCGCCCTGCCCCGGAGGGTGGGCTTGGACGCGGCGCCCCGCATGATGTTGCTCCACCGGTAGAAGTCGCGGTAGGCGCGCCAGTAGCCGTCCTCCAACTGCGTCGCGGTCATCCGGGCGGGCTTGAAGACGACGGTGCGCGTGTCATAGCGGTCCCAGTCGCGGTGCAGGACCCGTCCGGCCTTCTCCATCCGGTCGTACAGCCGCGTCCCGGGATACGGCGTCATGATGTGGAACGTCGCGGTCTCGATGCCCTGGCCGACCGCCCACTCCACCGTCCGCTCGAACACGCTCGGGTCGTCCTGGTCCATGCCGAAGACGAAGCTGCCGTTCACCATCACGCCGTGGTCGTGCAGGCGCCTGATCACCTGCCCGTAGTCGCGGTCGATGTTCTGCCATTTGCGCTGCTCCTTGAGGTTGCCGGCGTTGACGGTCTCGAACCCGACGAACAGGCTGCGCAGCCCCGACGCGACGGCCTTCTCCAGCAGGCCCGGGCGCAGCACCGACTGGACCGTCCCGGCCGCCTGCCACAGCCGCCCCATGCCGCGCATCCCGTCGAACAGCGCCCCGGCGAAGCGGGCGTTGCCGAACAGGTGGTCGTCGAGGAAGTACAGGTGCCGGCCCGGCAGCCGGTCGATCTCGGCGAGGGCCGCGTCCACCGTCTGCGTGTAGAACGACTTGCCGCCCTCGAAGAACGCCTCCTTGTAGCAGAAGTCGCAGACGTGCGGGCAGCCGCGGGAGACGACGATCGAGTTCGGCACGAGGTACAGCCGCCGCGAGATCAGGTCACGGCGGATCGGCGGCAGCGCGGCGAGCGTCCGCTCGGACGAGTCGTAGCGCGGGGCGGGCCGTCCCGCGCGCAGGTCCGCGAGGAAGCGCGGCCAGGTGTCCTCGCCGGGCCCGCAGAAGACCGTGTCGGCGTGCGCCGCGGCCTCGTCCGGCAGCGACGTCACGTGCAGCCCGCCGAGGCACACGTGCGCGCCCCGGGCGCGGTAGTGGTCGGCCAGCTCGTACGCGCGGCGGGCCGAGGTGATGTACACCTGGATGACCACCAGGTCCGGCTCGTCGGACAGGTCCACCCGCTGGACGTGCTCGTCGGTCAGCGTCACCTCGTCGTCCGGATCGAGGTATGCCGCCAGCGTGGCCAGCCCGAGGGGCGGGAACAGCGAGTACTTGATCGGCCGGAACAGCGGCGACGTCGCCTCGGTCAGTGCGGGCAGGATCATCTTCACGCGCATGCCCCCACGCTCCCGCCCGAAAGAGCACGCCCTGTGGCGCCGGTGTGGAGATCCCGTGGAGGCCGACCGGGAGGCTACGCCGCGACCGCGCCGCTCCGCGACAGCCACAGCCAGCCGACGGCCTTGGTCTCCTTGCACGCCACCTTGACCGCCCGGTAGCGTTCCCGCTCGACATAAGGACCGCTGCAGACCACGTCCTCGAACAACCGCTCGCCGGCGAGCAGGCCGAGGTCGGCCCCGGACAGGTCGATGGCCTCCTTGAACGACGGCGCTTCAAGAAGCCGGAAAAGCTCGATCACCACGCGGCCGGACACGCCGTACTCGTCCCACCGGACGGGGCCGGCGGTCACCGCGACCCGCATCCGCAACCTGGCGAGCTCGCTCCGGTACAGGTTCCACGTGCGGAGCAGCGCGCCGAGATGATGCGCGAGCGGATCAAGGAGCAGGTACCCCGGGATCTCCGGCGGCAGGACCACGAGGATGCCGTCGCCGCGATCTTCGGCGTGACAGGCCTGCCAGGGAATGCACGTCATGGCGAGAGCCCTCTGGACGGTCGCGTACATCGCGTGGCGCAACTCCAACTGGACCACCTCGTCCCTGCCCAATGCACTGAACGCGACGACATCCACCGCGAGAAGGCAGGTGTGGAGCCGGGCGGTCGCCGGATGCGGCGACGTGCGCGTCCGGCGGCCGATGAAATTCGCGGGAGTGACGGAAGCGTCCCGTGACGCTGGAATCCGGTCGCGCGCAAGACGTATCCTCATAGAGGATCGAGGCCTTTCTGGGAATGGCCGGCAGGTCTGCCGCGGGGCTCCTGTCGCAGCAGGGGCCCCGCCACCTTGGGAGCGGGTGACCGGTTTGTGTCGTCCCGGCCGCCGCGAGGTGGTGGTTCCGCGGTCGTCTACTATTATGCGACCGCGCGCCGAAGTGCCCGTGCCGTCGGCTGATTGCCTGGCGCAGATCTGCCTGCCGCAGATCGCAAGAAACTTTTTCTCCACCTGTCGCCGCGAGAAGTGGCAAACCGGGGCCACGCGTCCTGCGGGAAGGCGCCCGGGCGAGTGGCGCGGTGGAAGCAGGCGGAGCGACCTCTGTCAAACGGCCACATGATGATTGCCCGTCGGCGGGCGGTACCAGTGTGGCTCGCGTGACGTTGCCGTACGGGCGGGACGAGCCGCTCGGCCATCGGCAAGGTGACGGATCGCTTCCCGCCGTTGTCCGACTGCATTCTGCGACCTGGTGTAAACGGGTCTGGCAAACTGCTACGTCGCTGATTTAATGGAAGCACCCTGGAGGGCGGCGAACAGCGACGTTCCGGTCTGCCGGGAAGAGTCAAGGGTGATCTTCACTGGGTGAGTAAGAGGTCGCGATGAGCATGCCCTCGAAGTTCGGGCCGGTCGTCCAGCGCGCGATTCTGACCAGCGAACTCCAGCGCCTCAGGCAGGTGAAGGGGGTGACGCAGGAGCAGGTCGCGGCCGCGCTCGACTGGTCGACGTCGAAACTCATCCGTATCGAGGGCGGGACCGTCGGCGTCTCCACGACCGATCTGCACGCCCTGCTGCGGCACTACGGGATTCAGGACGGCGACCCGGAAGTCGCGAAGCTGACCGAAATCGCCCGCGAGGCCCGGCAGCGGGGCTGGTGGGCGCCCTACCGGCACGAGCTGGCATCCGATTTCCTGCGTTATCTCGGATACGAGACCGGGGCGTCGGTCATCCGCAGTTTCCAGCCGTTACTCGTTCCCGGGCTCCTGCAGACCGAGGAGTACGCCAATGCGGTGACCATCGAACTCGTTGCGTCGCCGGCCGAGCGCGACGTCGTGGTCGAGGTGCGGATGCAGCGGCAGGAGGAGGTGTTCAACCGGGCTGATCCGCCGGAGCTCATGATGGTGATGGACGAGGCGGTACTGCGCCGCAGGGTGGGCGGGCAGGTCGACTCCGGGGTCATGCCCCGGCAGCTCCGGCACATCCTCGACGTCCTGGAGCGGCCCAACGTCTCGGTCGAGGTGATCCCCTTCTCGAAGGGGGCTCACTTCGGTATGAAGGGCGAGTTCACCATCCTGGAATTCACCGATCCGCGGGTCAGTGACGTCCTCTTCCTGGAGTTGACGGGAGTGTGGGACGTGACCGTCGTGGACCGGGATCCGCGGATCACCGAATACCGGGCCGCGTACGAGAACCTGCGGCAGCTGGCCATGCCGCCCGAGGAGACCGGCCCCTTCATCGAGGAGATCATCGCTTCGATGACATGACCGCTCGTTGGCCCGTGACCGGGGACCGCCCCCGGTCGCGGGCGCCGGCTGGGGAGCCTTCGCATCCAGGCCATCCCGGATATTTCGCCATTTCGACTTAATAGGTGGAATTAACGTCTATGTGTGGTGCGTAGTCGAGTGTCCGGTTCGGTCGGGCCTCAAAGTGGCGCCGGCGGCACCGGGAGGCTGCTGGAACGGGGTTGTTCGTCAGGGTGCACCGTTCCGGTGGAGGTGCTAAAACTTTGCTGTCGTATGAGTGGCCGCTGCAAGTGGTGATCGCTCACACGGGTAGTCATCGCATGACACTACGGTCGAGAACTACGGGTCCCTTGCAGGGCCTGGCCTGGAAGGATTTGGTGGCTATGGTCCTGCGGTCCGGCTTCGCGTTTGTTGGTGCCGTGTTCTCCGGCTTTGCTCGCCGTCCGGAGGGCGGCCCTTGGCGCAAAGCGTCCGCCAGCGGGAGTTCCGGATGCGTAGAGGTGGCCAGGGCGATGGGGGCCGTCCTCGTGCGGGACTCGAAGGACGTCGAGGGCCCCGTCATGGCGATGACGCGGGAGGCGTTCGCGGGGCTGGTGGCGGGGATTCGCGGGCGCGCGGGCTGACGCGGGCCTCCGCGGGCGGGTGAAACCGCAGGTCGGGGCGTAGGATCGTGGGATCGCACGTGTTCTGTCGGTGGGGTCGCCTACGGTCGGGGTGTACGGCGGCCGTGTGAGCGCCGCCACAGTGACGCCGCCCAGCGAAGGTGATGACCACCATGGCGAACAGCACCACCGAAGAGACGGACCAGGACTTTCATCAGCTGGCCGACCCGTACCGGCGGGAGCTCCTGGCGCACTGCTACCGGATGCTGGGGTCGATCCACGACGCCGAGGACCTCGTCCAGGAGACGTACCTGCGCGCGTGGCGCTCCTACGGCAACTTCGAGGGGCGCTCGTCCCTGCGGACCTGGCTCTACCGGATCGCGACGAACGTCTGCCTGACCGCGATCGACCAGCGCGGCCACCGGCCGATGCCGTCCGGGCTGGGCGCGCCCAGCGACGAGCCGGAGCGGCCCGTGGTCGCCTCGCCGGAGGTGCCGTGGCTCGAGCCCGCCCCGGACGCGGTGCTGGGCGCGGACGCCACCGACCCCGCCACCATCGTCGCGGCGCGGGAGAGCACGCGGCTGGCCTTCGTCGCCGCGCTGCAGCACCTGCCCGCCAAGCAGCGGGTCGTGCTGATCCTGCGGGACGTGCTGAAGTGGAAGGCCTCCGAGGCGGCGGAGCTGCTCGGCACCTCGACCGCGGCGGTCAACAGCGCGCTCCAGCGCGCCCGGGCGCAGCTGGAGGAGGCCGCGCCGCTGCGCGACGAGCTGGTCGAGCCCACCGACCCGGCGCAGCGCGATCTGCTCGAACGGTACGCGCGGGCGTTCGACGCCGCCGACGTGGAGGCGCTGCTGGACCTGTTCCGGAAGGACGCGGTCTGGGAGATGCCGCCGTTCCCGCAGTGGTTCGTCGGCGCCGAGGCCATCGTGCGGCTCATCAAGGCGCAGTGCGGCCCCGAGCCCGGCGAGCTGCGGATGGTGCCCGCCGCCGCGAACGGGCAGCCGGCGTTCGGGATGTACCGGCGGGACGCGGACGGCGTGCACCGGCCGTTCCAGCTCCAGGTGCTCAGCATTACCGGCGACGGGGTGGCGCAGGTGTCGGCGTTCTTCGACACGACGCTGTTCCCGGTGTTCGGGCTGCCCGACACCGCCTGACAGCGGCCCCGGTCTTCCGCTCAACGGAAACCCGGGCGCGCCGCTCCCCGGGACGGCTGCCAGGGTGGAGGCAGCGCGGACGGGGTGCCGCCGGCGGCGCCGTTCCCACCCCGCCGGCGGAGCGCGTCAAGGAAGGAACGAGCGGATGACCCACCCTCCGTACCTGTATCCGGGCTACAAGAGCACCGTGCTCCGCGCCCCGGCGCAGGACCTGATCATGCCGAAGCTCGGCCCGGACAGCGTCGAGCTGAGCGCGCCGGTCTTCGGCCACCAGGAGCTCGGCCGGCTGGACAACGACCTGACGGTCCAGCACTCCGGCGAGCCGCTCGGCCAGCGGATCATCGTGACCGGCCGGGTGCTGGACGGGGCGGGCCGCCCGGTGCGCGGCGCGCTGGTGGAGATCTGGCAGGCGAACTCCGCGGGCCGCTACGACCACCTGGGCGACATCCATCCGGCGCCGCTGGACCCGAACTTCACCGGCGCGGGCCGCTGCCTGACCGACGACGAGGGCCGCTACCGGTTCGTCACGATCAAGCCGGGCGCCTATCCGTGGGGCAACCACCACAACGCGTGGCGCCCCGCGCACATCCACTTCTCGGTGTTCGGCACCGCCTTCACCCAGCGGCTCGTCACGCAGATGTACTTCCCGGACGACCCGCTGTTCGCCTTCGACCCGATCTTCCAGTCGATCCCCGAGCAGAAGGACCGCGACAAGCTGATCTCGCGGTTCGACATGGATCTCACCAAGCCGGAGTGGGCATTGGGGTTCCAGTGGGACATCGTGCTCGGCGACACCCCGATGGAGGCCTGATGACGACGTCAGCGAAGACCACGCCGTCGCAGACCGTCGGCCCGTTCTTCGGGTACGCGCTGCCGTACGAGGCCGGGCCCCGGGTCGTGCCGGGCTGGCGGCCGGACGCGATCACCGTCCGGGGGCGGGTGCTCGACGGCGCGGGCGAGCCGGTGCCGGACGCGCTGCTGGAGATCTGGCAGGCCGACGGGAACGGCGAGATCCCGCGGCGTCCCGGCGGCATGGTCCGGGAGGGGCATGACTTCTCCGGGTTCGGGCGGTGCGGCACCGACCCGGCGGGCGGGTTCTGGTTCACCACGGTGAAGCCGGGCGCGGTGGGAGCGGGCGCCCCCTACATCGCGCTGCTGGTGTTCGCGCGGGGCCTGCTGAAGCCGGTGGCGACCCGGATCTACTTCCCGGAGGACGAGGCCGCGCACGCCGCCGACCCGCTGCTGGCGGAGGTCCCGGCGGACCGCCGCGGGACGCTGGTCGCCGAGCGGGAGGGCGACCGCGCCTACCGGTTCGACGTGCGGCTGCAGGGCGAGGGGGAGACGGTCTTCCTTGCCTTCTGAGACGCCGCCGTCCCCGGCGGGCGGGACGTCCGCCGACGCGGGGCTGCTGTCGCCGGTGCGCGCCGGCACGGAGGCCGAGGCCGCCACGGGCGATGCCGCGTACCTGGCGGCGATGCTGGACGCCGAGGCGGCGCTCGCCCGCGCGCAGGCGCGCCTGGAGATCATCCCGGCCGCGGCGGCGGCGGCGATCACCGCCGCCGCGGCGGCCGGCGGCATCGACGTGGCCGGCGTGGCGCGGCGCGCCCGCGGGTCCGGCAACCCCGTCGTGCCGCTGGTCGCCGACCTCCGCCGCCTCGCCGGCGCCTCCGGCGAGCACGTCCACAAGGGCGCCACCAGCCAGGACATCGCCGACACCGGCGCCATGCTCGTCGCGGCGCGGACCCGGCGGGGCCTGCTGGCCCAGCTGGACCGGACCCTGGACGCGCTGGCCGGGATCGCGGCGCGGTACCGCGACACCCCGATGGCGGCCCGCACCCTCGGCCGGCAGGCGCTGCCCACCACGTTCGGCGCGAAGGCGGCGAACTGGCTGCTCGGCTGCCTGGAGGCCCGCGAGCGGCTGGCCGCGGTCGCGCTGCCCGTCCAGCTCGGCGGCGCGGCCGGGACGCTGGACGCCTACGGCGACCGGGCGCTGGACCTGGTGGCCGCGTTCGCCGCGGAGACCGGCCTGGACGTCCCCGTCCTGCCCTGGCACACCCGCCGGACCCCGGTCGCCGACCTGGCCTCGGCGCTGGCGGTGACCGCCGGCGCCCTCGGCAAGATCGCCACCGACGTGTGGCTGCTCGCGCAGAGCGAGGTGGACGAGGTCGCCGAGGCCGCCGGCCCGGGCCGGGGCGGCTCGTCGTCCATGCCACACAAGCGCAACCCGGCGCTGTCGGCCCTGGTCCGCTCCGCGGCGCTGCAGGTCCCGGCGTACGCCCAGGTGGTGCTGGCCGCGCAGGCCGCGCCGCTGGAGCGCCCGGCGGGGGAGTGGCACGCCGAGTGGCAGCCGCTGCGCGAGTGCCTGCGGCTGACCGGCGGCGCCGCCGAGACCGCCGCCGAACTGGTCTGCGGCCTGGAGGTGTCGGCGGAGCGGATGCGCGAGAACCTCGCCGGCCTGCTGGACGTCCTCGGCGGCGACCCGGGCACCGGCGCCGCCGCCGTGCTGGCCGACCGCGCCCTCGACGCCTACCGGAGGAGCCGCGCGTGACCCCCAGCCCCCGCATCCCGCAGCACCGCCTCGACGGGCCGCCGGACGCGCCCGTCGTCGTCCTCGGCCCGTCCCTCGGCACCTCGGCGGACCTGTGGCTGCCGCAGCTGCCGGCGCTGACCCGCAGGTGGCGCGTGCTGCGCTACGACCTGCCCGGGCACGGCGGCGCGCCGCGCCCGGACGGCCCGTTCACCGTCGAGGACCTCGCCGGCGGGATCGTCGCACTGCTCGACCGCCTCGAGATCGGCGAGGCCGCGTACGCCGGGGTGTCGCTCGGCGGCGCCGTCGGCACCGCCCTCGCGCTCCGCGCCCCCGAACGCGTCGCGAGCCTCGTCCTGTGCTGTACCTCGCCGCGCTTCGGCGATCCGGGACCCTGGCGGGAACGCGCGGCGCTCGTCCGCCGCGAAGGCGTGGGCCCGGTCGCCGACACGGCCGCCGCCCGCTGGTTCACGCCCGGGTTCACCGGCGCGGAGCCGTACGTGGCGATGCTCCGCGCGACCGGCCCCGAGGGCTACGCGGGCTGCTGCGACGCGCTCGCCGCGTTCGACGCCACCGCGCGGCTCGGCGGCGTCTCCGCCCCGACCCTGGTGATCGCCGGGGCGCAGGACGGCCCGACCCCGCCGCACGGCCACGCCGACCGGCTCGCCGGCGGCATCCCGGGCGCCGGGCTGGTCGTGATCGACGGCGCCGGGCACCTGGCCAACGCCGAACGGCCGGAGCCGGTCACCGAGGCGATCATCGGCCATTTCGACCACACCTGGAAGGGACGCCAATGACCCGGCGCGGCAGCGACGAGGAACGGCACGCGCAGGGGATGCGGACGCGGCGGGAGGTGCTCGGCGACGCCCACGTCGACCGCGCGGAGGCCCGCAAGGACGCCTTCACCGAGGACTTCCAGGACCTGATCACCCGGTACGCGTGGGGCGAGATCTGGAGCCGTCCCGGCCTGGACCGCAGGACCCGCAGCTGCATCACGCTGACCGCCATGGTCGCCGGCGGCCACCTGGACGAGCTGGCGATGCACGTGCGCGCCGCGCTCCGCAACGGGCTGACCCCGGAGGAGATCAAGGAGGTCCTGCTGCAGACCGCGATCTATTGTGGAGTGCCCGCCGCGAACTCGGCGTTCGCCGTCGCCCAGCGGGTACTGGCCGAACAGGAGTGACCGGCGGGAGGGCCATGGCGGAGCGCGCGCGCCCGGTGAGCGTGGCGGGCAAGGTGATGGCCATCCTGAACGCCTTCGCCCAGGGCGACGTGCGCCTGAACCTCAGCGAGGTCTGCCGCCGCGCCGGGCTGCCGCTCGCCACCGGCCACCGGCTGGTCGGGGAGCTGGTCGGTGGCGGCTTCCTGGAGCGGGTGCCGGACGGGACGTACCGCATCGGCACCCGGCTGTGGCGGATCGGCAGCCAGGCCCCGGCCGTCACCGGGCTGCGGGAGCTGGCGCTGCCGCACATGGAGGACCTGTACGAGGCGACGCACGACAACGTGCAGCTCGCCGTGCTGCGCGAGGACCGCGTCCTGGTCGTCGAGCGGCTGCGGGGGACGCGCTCGGTGCCGGTCGTGACGCAGGTCGGCGCGACGCTGCCGCTGCACACCACGGGTGTCGGGAAGGTGCTGCTGGCGTTCGCGCCGCCGGAGTACCGGGACCGCGTGCTCGCCGCCGGCCTGGTGCGGCACGCGGCCCGCACGATCACCGACACCGGCGAGATGCGGCGCTGCCTGGAGCAGGTCCGCCGCTCGGGGTACGCGCTGACCCGCGACGAGATGACGCTCGGCGCCTCGTCGGTCGGCGCCCCCGTCCGCGACGGGACGGGCGAGGTGGTGGCGGCGCTGTCGCTGGTCGCCCGCACCCGCAGCGCCGACCTGCGGCGGCTGCTGCCGCCGCTGACGACGGCGGCGCGGGCGCTGTCGCGCGACGTCGCCCAGCACTGGCGCGGACACCCGGAGACGTTTTCCACCGAGCGGAAGACCGGCGCCTGAACCTGCGGGTACGCGCGCCAGCATCGCAGGGGGGACACCCCGAGAACGGATGACGAGGAGGCTCGATGCGTACCCAGGTCGCGATCATCGGCGGTGGCCCGGCCGGGCTGCTGCTGTCGCATCTGCTGCACCTGCAGGGGATCGATTCGGTGGTCCTGGAGAGCCGCGACCGCGGCTACGTGGAGCGGCGGCAGCGCGCCGGGATGCTCGAGCAGGGCACCACGGACGTGCTCCGCGAGAGCGGGGCGGGGGAGCGGCTCGACCGCGAGGGCCTCGTCCACCACGGTCTCGAACTGCGGTTCGGCGGTGCGGGGCACCGGATCCCGCTGACCGACCTGTCGGGCCGGACGGTGACGGTCTACGCGCAGACGGAGATCGTCAAGGACCTGGTCGCCAAGCGCCTGGCGGACGGCGGCGACGTGCGGTTCGAGACCGAGGTGGTGGGCATCGACGCGTCGGCGCCCAGCGTCACGTTCCGGGACGGCGGCGGCGCGACGCACACCCTGGAGTGCGACTACATCGCGGGCTGTGACGGGTTCCACGGCGTCAGCCGCCCGGCGGTGCCGGGGCTGCGGACGTTCTCCCGCGAGTACCCGTTCGCCTGGCTCGGCATCCTCGCCGACGTGCCGCCGTCCACCGAGGAGCTGATCTACGCCCACCACGACCGCGGGTTCGCGCTGCACAGCCTGCGGTCCCCGGAGGTCAGCCGGCTCTACCTGCAGGTGTCCCCGGACGAGGACATCGCGGACTGGTCCGACGCGCGGATCTGGGACGAGCTCGCGGCCCGGTTCGCCACCGACGACGGGTGGAAGCTGCACGAGGGCCCGATCACCGACAAGTCGATCACGCCGATGCGCAGCTTCGTGGCCGAGCCGATGCGGCACGACCGGCTGTTCCTCGCCGGCGACGCGGCCCACATCGTCCCGCCGACCGGCGCCAAGGGCCTGAACCTGGCGGTGTCCGACGTGATCGTGCTGGCCAGGGCCCTGACCGAGCGGTACGCGACGGGCTCGGGCACCCTGCTGGACGCGTATTCCGCGACGTGCCTGCGGCGGGTGTGGCGGGCCGAGCACTTCTCCTACTGGATGACCACGCTGCTGCACGTGGATCCGGCCGCCGACGACTTCGAGCTGCGGCTCCAGCGCTCGCACCTGGACTACGTCGCCTCGTCGGAAGCCGCCAAGACGTCGCTGGCCGAGAACTACACCGGCCTCCCGCTCGGTTAGACCTCCTGCGGACGGGCGCGTGCGGCGGTGAACGGCGCGCGGCCCGGATGTGTTCCCCCTGCCGATGAGATGCACATCACGCAAGCTGGCAGTGCCTGAAATTTTGCCGGACACGCAAGTTCGGTTTACCGTGAGGGCATGACCGAGACGAGCCTGCGCGAGCGCAAGAAGGTCGCGACGCGCCAGGCGCTCAGCCGCGCCGCCGCCCGCCTCGCCGTCGAACGCGGCGTCGAGGGCGTCACGATCGAGGCGGTCGCCGACGCGGCCGGGGTCTCCCCGCGCACGTTCCACAACTACTTCCCGGGCAAGGAAGAGGCGATCGTCGCGCCGTTCACCGACGGCGCGCAGGCCGTGATCGACGCCCTGCGCGCCCGCCCGGCGGCCGAGCCGATCTGGGACGCGCTGCGCGAGGTCGTCCGGGAGGCCCTGCTGCCGACCGACACCCGGGACGAGACCATCGCGCTGCTGCGCGTGGTCAAGCAGAACCCGGCGCTCGTCGGCAAGCAGCTGTGCGGCCTCGGCGAGATGCAGCGGCAGATCGCCGAGGTCGTCGCCGCGCGCACCGGCACCCACGCCGGCCGCGACCTGTACCCGCACCTGCTGGCCGGGGCGGCGGGCGTCGCCATGCGCACCGCCCTCGACCTGTGGGTGGACGGGCGGACCGGGGCCGAGCTCCCCGAACTGATCGACTCGGCGTTCGCCCAGCTGAGCGCCGGGCTGCCGGGCCCCTAGGCCGGGCGCTCCCGACCCCCGCGCCGGGACGCCGCCAGGCGGCGCGGGGGCCCCGACACGGCGGCCACCACCCCCCACCACCCCTTGACCGAAGTGACAGCCCGACGGCCGGCCGCCGTGGGGCCACGTCCGCACGCCCCGTTACCGATGGGACGCTCTCTTGGCCACCTTCCTCTACCGGCTCGGCCGGTTCTCCTTCCGGCGGCGTCGGCTGGTCGCACTGCTCTGGGTGGGGCTGCTCGTGCTCTTCGGCGTCGGCGCCGCCACCCTCAAGGGGCCGACCTCCAACGACTTCTCGATCCCCGGGACCGAGTCGCAGCAGGCGATCGACCTGCTCAAGGACCGGATGCCGCAGGCGTCGGCGGACGGCGCGACCGCCCGCGTCGTGTTCGCCGCGCCCGACGGCAGGACCGTGACCGACCCGGCCGGCAAGGCGGGCGTCGAGAAGGTCGTCGCCAGGCTGAAGACCGCGCCGCAGGTCGCCTCCGTCGTCGACCCGTACCAGGCCAAGGCCGTCTCGCAGGACGGCCGGATCGCCTACACGCAGGTCACCTACAAGGTGTCGGCGATCGACATCACCGACGCGGCGCGCGACGCGCTGACCGCGGCCGCCCAGCCGGGCCGCGACGCCGGGCTCCAGGTGGAGATGGGCGGCGACGCCACCGAGGCGATGCCCGAGCAGAGCGCCACCGAGGTGATCGGCGTCGCGATCGCCGCGGTCGTCCTGATCATCACGTTCGGGTCGCTGATCGCCGCCGGGCTGCCGCTGCTGAACGCCATCCTCGGCGTCGGCATCGCGATGGCCGGGATCACCGCGGCGACCGGGCTGTTCGAGATGAGCTCGATGACCTCGACGCTCGCGCTGATGCTCGGGCTCGCCGTCGCGATCGACTACGCGCTGTTCATCGTCTCCCGGTACCGGCACGAGCTGCGGGAGGGACGCACCGGCGAGGAGGCCGCGGGACGCGCCGTCGGGACCGCCGGATCGGCGGTGGTGTTCGCCGGCCTGACCGTCGTCATCGCGCTGGCGGGCCTCGCCGTCGTGGACATCCCGATGCTCACCGAGATGGGGCTCGCCGCCGCGTTCGCCGTGGTCGTGGCCGTCCTCATCGCGCTCAGCCTGCTGCCCGCGCTGCTCGGCTTCGCCGGCCGCAAGGTGCTCGGCGGCTGGATCCCGTTCCTGCGCGGCGGCGCCTCCCGGCGCGGCCGGGCGGGCTTCGGCGAGCGGTGGGCCCGGTTCATCGTCCGCCGCCCGCTGCCGGTGCTGCTGCTCGCCATCGTCGGCATGGGCGTGATCGCGCTGCCGGCGCTGGACCTGCGGCTCGGCATGCCCGGCGACGAGGTCGCCTCGCCCGCCACCACGCAGCGCAAGGCCTACGACCTGCTCGACAA
Organism: Actinomadura sp. NTSP31; assembly: GCF_041951385.1. NCBI lineage: Bacteria > Bacillati > Actinomycetota > Actinomycetes > Streptosporangiales > Thermomonosporaceae > Actinomadura > Actinomadura sp. NTSP31. The sequence goes on from NZ_JBGNUT010000004.1 coordinate 366,218, forward strand.
GGGCTTCGGCCCCGGCTTCAACGGCCCGCTCATGGTCGTCGTGGACGGCGGCGAGGCGCAGGCCGCCGGGCAGCGGTTCGCCGGCGAGATCAAGGCGCTGCCGGACGTCGCCGCCGTGTCGCAGCCGCAGGCGAACCCGGCGGGGGACACCGCGGTGCTGACCGTCGTCCCGAAGAGCGGCCCGAGCACGGCGCAGACCGAGGACCTGGTCTCGGCGATCCGCGACAAGGGCGGCGTGCTGAAGGCGGAGACCGGCGCGAGCGCCATGGTGACCGGGCAGACCGCGATGGCGATCGACGTGTCGGCCAAGCTCAGCGGGGCCCTCGCGCCCTACCTCGGGCTCGTCGTCGGCCTCGCGTTCATCCTGCTGATGCTGGTGTTCCGGTCGCTGCTGGTCCCGCTGAAGGCCACGCTCGGCTTCCTGCTCACCGTCGCGGCCACCTTCGGCGCCGTCGTCGCGGTGTTCCAGTGGGGCTGGCTGTCGGGGCTGTTCGGCGTCGACACGACGGGCCCGATCATGAGCATGATGCCGATCTTCATGATCGGCGTGGTGTTCGGGCTGGCCATGGACTACCAGGTCTTCCTGGTCACCCGGATGCGCGAGGAGCACGTGCACGGCGCCGCCCCCGGCGAGGCCGTGGTCACCGGGTTCCGGCACGGCGCCCGCGTCGTCACCGCCGCCGCGGTGATCATGATCGCGGTGTTCGCCGGGTTCCTGTCCTCCTCCGAGTCGATGATCAAGATGATGGGCTTCGCGCTGGCGGCCGGCGTCGCCTTCGACGCCTTCGTCGTCCGGATGACGATCGTCCCGGCCGTCATGGCCCTGCTCGGCCGCGCCGCCTGGTGGCTGCCGGGATGGCTCGCGCGCGTCCTGCCCAATGTGGACGTCGAAGGTGAGAGGCTTCGGCATCTGCTCCGTGACGGACAGGGCGACGGCCGCGGCGACGGCGCCGGCGGCGCGCCGCGCCCCGGCGAGGGCGAGCGCGAGCTCGACCCGGCCGTGACCTGATCCAGGGCCCGGGCCGTCCTCCGCGCGGGGACGGCCCGGGCCGTTCCCGCAGCCGCCCGCTCGCCCGAGCGCGGCGGACCCGCCCGCCAAAGGACAGCAACATGAGCCTCCTCGAACAGCCGTCCCGGCCGGTCTCGCCGTTCGCGCGGCTGCGCAGACCGGGGCGGCCGGAGAGGGGGAGGCCGGGCGGGCGGCCCGGCGCCGTCCGCGAGCTCGTGCTGATCGCGGTGCTGTTCACCGTCTACAAGCTCGGCCGGCTGCTGGCCAACGACCGGGTGGGCGAGGCGTTCGGCAACGCGCACCGGATCTGGGACATCGAGCGGGCCCTCGACCTGCCGAGCGAGCTGCACGTCCAGCACGAGCTGCTGCACAGCCAGTTCCTGGTGCACGTGGCCAACTGCTACTACGCCTACGTCCACTTCCCGGCGATGGCGCTGTTCCTGCTCTGGATCTACCTGCGCAGGCCCGGGCACTACCGGTGGATCCGCCGGGTACTGGTAGCGCTGACGGCCGGGGCCCTCGCGCTACACCTGCTCGTCCCGCTGGCGCCGCCGCGGATGCTCCCCGCCACCGGCCTGATCGACACCGCCACCCGCTTCGGCCCCTCGGTGTACGGGTCGCCGCAGCACGACACGATGGCGAACCAGTACGCGGCGATGCCGTCGCTGCACATCGGCTGGGCCGCGATCATCGCGATCGGGCTCGTCCTCACCTGCCGGACGCGGTGGCGATGGCTGTGGCTGCTGCACCCCGTCCTCACCATCGCCGTCGTCGTCAGCACCGCCAACCACTACTGGATGGACGGGATAGTCGTGCTGGCGCTGCTGGCCGTCGCCGTCCTGCTGCTGCGGCCCCCCGTGCCCGCCCGGACCCCCGGCGGGACCCGCGCGGAACCGGGCGCGCCCTAGCCGGCGCGGGTCAGGGCGCCGCCGGCTCGGCGCCGAGCGTGTCGAGCAGCTCGACGACCGGCTGCAGCTTCTCGTACAGCAGCAGCACCGGCTCGCCCGGCCCGGCCATGTCCAGCGCCGAGGTCAGCGCCCCCTTCAGGTCGCCCGCCGGATGGTGCAGCACGCCCGGCCGGCCCTCCCGCAGCCCCTGGACGATCAGCCGGGTCATCTCGCCCGAGCGGCGGCCGCGCAGGTCCTCGTCCTCGTAGACGACGACGCGGCCGAACGCCCCCGCCAGCGCCCGGGCGGTCTCGGCGACGAGCTCGTCGGACCGGTCGCCGGGCAGCGTCGCGGCGGCCACGCCGCCCTCGCCCCAGCGCGCCCGCACGAACGCGCCGACCGCGGTGACCGCCGCCGGGTTGTGCGCGTAGTCGACCAGCACCGGGTTGTCGCCGACCCGGTACACGCAGCCGCGCCCCGGGTTGCGCGTGTGCGGCTCGAAGGTGCGCAGCGCCTCGGCGGCGACGTCGACGGAGACGCCCAGCGCGCGGGCCGCGGCCAGCGCCGCCAGCGCGTTCGCGACCACGTGCCCGGCGCGCCCGCCGTACGCGCCCGCGATCTCCTCCACCGGCAGCACCCGCGTGCGGCGACCGCCGCGCGCCTCGGTCAGCCAGCCGTGCTCGACGCAGTAGCCGGTGCCGCCGTCGCGCAGATGCCGGGCGAGCACCGGCGCGTCCGCCGACATCGCGAAGTAGCACAGCCGCGGGTCGCGGCGCCGCACCGCGGGCCGGTCGGCCAGGCCGGCGGCCGGCGCGTTCTCGGCGTTGAGGACCAGGTGGCCGCCGCGGTGGATCTCCTCGGCGACGAGCGCCTTGATGTCGACCAGGTCGTCCACCGACTCGGTGCCGTCCATGCCGAGGTGGTCGCGGGTGACGTTGGTGACGACCGCGACGTCGGCGCGGTCGTAGCCGAGACCGCGCCGGACGATCCCGCCGCGCGCCGTCTCCAGCACCGCCGCCTCCACCGACCGGTCGCCCAGCACGATCTCCGCCGAGCGCGGGCCGGACGCGTCCGACCGGTGGACCAGCCGGCCGCCTATGTACACGCCCTCGGTGCTGGTCATGCCGGTGCGCACGCCGCCCAGCTCCAGCATGTGCGCGATCATCCGCACGACGGTGGTCTTGCCGTTGGTGCCGGTCACCGACACGACCGGGACCCGCGACGGCGTCCCCGGCGGGTACATCAGGTCGATGATGTCGCCCGCCACGTCCCGGCCCTCGCCCTCGTGCGGGGCGAGGTGCATCCGCAGCCCCGGCGCGGCGTTGACCTCCAGGATCGCGGCGGCGCCGCGCTCGGCGGGCAGCGGCGAGCCGATGTCGGGCAGCCGCAGGTCGAGGCCGCACACGTCCATCCCGACGGTCCCGGCGGCGCGCACGCACATCGCGGCGACCTCGGGGTGCACGTCGCCGGTCACGTCCCGGCTGGTGCCGCCGGTGGACAGGTTCGCGTTGCGGCGCAGCCACACGGTCTCGCCGTCGGCGGGCACCGCGTCCGGGCCGTGGCCCTGCCGGGCCAGCAGCGCCAGCTCGGTCGCGCCGAGCGCCAGCCGGGTCAGCGGCCGGTCGTGGCCCTCGCCGCGCGCCGGGTCGGCGTTGACCCGCTCGACCAGCTCCGCGACCGTGGACGTCCCGTCGCCGGTGATCCGCGCGGCGGTCAGCTCCGCCGCCGCCACCACGCGCCCGCCGACCACCAGCACCCGGTAGTCCCGCCCCGGGATGTAGGACTCGACGAGGACGCCGCCGTCACCGGACCGGCCCTCCCCTCCCGTCGCCGACGCGAACGCCGCCACCACCTCCGGCGGCTCCGACAGCTCGATGTGCACGCCCTCGCCCTGGTGCCCCGACAGCGGCTTGACCACCACCGGCGCGCCGATCTCCCGCAGCGCCGCCAGCGCCTCGGCGGGCGAGGCCGCCACCCGGCCCTCCGGCACCGGGACGCCCGCGTCCGCCAGCACCCGGTGCGCCAGCCGCTTGTCCGCCGCGATCTCCATCCCGATCGCGGACGTGCCGTCGGTCATCGCCGCCCACACCATCCGGCGGTGCCGCCCGTACCCGAGCCGCAGCAGGTTCAGGCCGCCGACGCGGCGGACCGGCACGTCGCGCGCGCGGGCCGCGCGGGCCAGCGCGGCCGTGCTCACCCCGAGCCGGCCGGCCTCGTACTCGGCGGCGATCGGGGCCAGATCCGGCGCCGGATCGGGGACCGACCCGGCGAGCGCCGCGGTCACCGTCCGCACCGCCAGCTCGATCAGCTTCTCCACCACGGCCGTGCCGGACGGCTCGTCGCGCGGGCACTCCAGGATCACCTCGTAGTCGCCGGGGCCGCCCGCGCGGACCGTCCGGCCGAAGTACACCTCCCGGCCGATCAGGCCGGACAGCTCCAGCGTCACGTGCTCGGTGACGTGGCCGAAATAGGTGCCGCGGGCCATCGCGTCCAGCAGCCCGCCCGGCCGGCCGGCCGAGCAGTGGTGCGCGCGCAGCCCCGGCAGCGCCGCCACCAGCCGCTCGGCGAAGCCGGGATGGTCGGTGGTCTCGTGGCCGGTCAGGCCCTGCAGGTCGAGCCGCGCGACGGCGACGGGACGGTTCAGATAGACGTTCGGGCCGCCGATGCGGCGCACATGGTCGAGCCGCACGGCTAGTCCTCCCCGGGCCCGCGCATCGTGCCGATCGCCGGCAGCCGGTCGTTCATCTGGAACGAGCACCCGGCGGGCAGCAGGTGCAGGGAGACGTCGAGCATCGCCATCGGCTCGTCGTCGGAGGCCGCGTAGGCGACCGTCGCCTGGCCCGCGTCGACGACGGTGACGACCCCGGTGCCGACCACCGTGAACTGCCCGTCGCCCACCACGATCGCGGTGTCCTCGTCTATCCCCACGCCGAGCAGCCGGGTGTCCAGCGCGATGCCGCTGAGCAGCCTCGGCAGCCGCCCCCGCTCGTTGAAATGCATGTCGATCAGCACGTTGTCCAGCAGCGCGAGGCCCGGCCCTACCTTCACGCTGGACGCGGCGACCTCGTGGCCGTGACCGCCCAGGATCATCCAATGGCCCATCGCGGTCGCTCCGGCGCTCGTCCCGGCGATCACCAGGCCCTCCTCCCGCAGCCGGCGCTTGAGCAGCTCGTTGGTCCGCGACCCGACCAGGGTCCGGATCCGCGACTGGTCGCCGCCGCTGAACAGCACGCCGGTCGCCGAGTCGAGCGCGCGCAGCGTCGCGGCGCCGTCGGCGGCGGCGCGGCCGAGCAGCCGCAGCTCCCGCACCGACGGCACGCCGAGCCGCCCGAACACGGCGGTGTACTCCTCGGCGACCTCCTCGGGAACCTCGGTCGCAGTCGTCACCACCACGATCCGCGCGTCCTCGGCGCCGGCCAGCTCGACGAACGTCTCCAGGGGCCCGGACCCGCAGGTCCGGTTCTCCGCCCCGCCTATGATCAGCAGCCGGCCCTTGCGTCCGGCGTCCCCGCTCTTATCCCTCACACCTATCCGACTACCCTTGATCACTCCGGGTAGTCTCGCGATCGCGACACGTGGCCGCCCCGGGGTCTCGCACCGCTTCCCGGCGTCCGCTGGAGCATCCCGGCGGCTGTGTCATGCTGGGCGGATGAGCGGCAGCTCTGTCCCCCCGAACGGCCGTCCCGCCCCGGGGCCCGCGCGGCGCCCGGCCGGACCCGCCGCCGCGCTCGCCGCGGCGTCCGCGCACTACCTGCGGGGCGAGCCGATCGACATGTCCGCGCTCGCCGCCGAGCTGGGCGTCGGCCGCGCCACCCTCTACCGCTGGGTCGGCAGCCGGGAGCAGCTGCTCGGCACCGTGCTGGCGGAGATGACCGAGCGCACCTACCGGGTCGCCGCGCGCGGGGTGCGCGGCACCGGGCCGGAGCGGATCCTCGCGGTGCTGGAGCGCTTCATGCGGGCGGTGGTGGACGCCGCGCCGCTCCAGGCGTTCACCGAGCGCGAGCCCCGGCTGTTCATCCGGCTCGCCACGATGCCGGGCACCATCGAGGACCGCGCGACCGAGCTGCTGACCCGGGAGCTGCAGCGGGAGACCGACCGCGGCGCGCTGGCGGTGCCGCTGCCGACCCGGACGCTCGCCCAGGCCGTCGTCCGCATCGCCGACTCGTTCATGTACGCGCACTACCTCGGCGGGAACCGGCCGGAGATCGAGCAGGCGCTCGAGGTCGTGGAGCTGCTGCTGCGGCCCTGCCGGCACGACGCGCCCGCCGGCCCGGGCCGCCGGCCGCGCGACGGCGAGGGAATCTCCGAGCCCGTCTGAGCGCTGATGTTTTTAGCGGGAATGACTATTTCGTGGCATAAGTCCGCCATGAGAGGCTGGAGATCATTGGACGCGCTGTCGAACGAGGGACGGTCGGGCCGTGAGTGACATACCCCGCCGCGCGGTGACGCGGACCGCGAAGCTGGCCGCGCTGCCGCTCGGCTTCGCCGGGCGCACCGCCCTCGGGTTCGGCAAGCGCACCATCGGCCGGCCCGCCGAGGCCGTCGCGCTCGAGGTGCAGCGCCGGACCGCCGAGCAGCTGTTCTCGGTGCTCGGCGAGCTCAAGGGCGGCGCGATGAAGGTCGGGCAGCTGCTGTCGATCTTCGAGGCCGGGCTGCCGGAGGAGGTCGCCGGCCCGTTCCGCGCGAGCCTCACCCGGCTCCAGGAGGCCGCGCCGCCGATGCCCGCCGCGACCACGCACAAGGTCCTCGCCGAAGGGCTCGGCGCGGACTGGCGGGACCGGTTCGCCGAGTTCGACGACCGGCCGGCCGCCGCCGCGTCCATCGGCCAGGTGCACAGGGCCGTCTGGCACGACGGGCGGGCCGTCGCCGTCAAGGTCCAGTACCCGGGCGCCGCCCAGGCTCTGATGAGCGACTTCAACCAGATCTCCCGGCTCAGCCGCGTCATCACGCCGCTGTTCCCCGGTATCGAGGTCAAGCCGGTGGTCGCCGACCTCAAGCGGCGGCTGCAGAAGGAGCTCGACTACGTCGACGAGGCCCGCGCCCAGACCGCCTTCCACGACGCCTACGCCGGCGATCCCGACTTCGTCGTCCCGGCGGTCGTCGCGCAGTCGGGGAACGTCCTGGTCACCGAGTGGCTGGAGGGCACCCCGCTCGCCAAGGTGATCACCGAGGGGAGCCAGCAGGAGCGCGACCGCGCCGGACTGCTGCTGTTCCGCTTCCTGCTGTCCGGCCCGTCCCGCTGCGAGATGATCCACATCGACCCGCACCCGGGCAACTTCCGGCTGCTGGCCGACGGCCGACTCGGCGTCATGGACTTCGGCGGCGCCGCCCACGTCCCGGACGAGCTGCAGTGGTCGATCGGGCGGCTGCTGCGCATCGGCACGCTCGGCGACCCGGACGAGATCGTCGACGCGCTGTGGGAGGAGGGCTTCCTCGCGCCGGACGCGGAGGTCGACCCCGAGGAGGTGGCCGCGCTGGTCACCCCGCATGCCGCCCCGTTCGCCGTCGGCCGGTTCCGCTACACCCGCGAATGGATGCGCGAGCAGACGTCCCGCGGCCTCGGCCTCGCCGCCGACATGCGGCCGGGCGCGCTCGCCCGCCAGTTCCGGCTGCCGCCGCAGTACCTCGCGGTCAGCCGCGCCCTCGCCGGCGGCGGCGGCGTGCTCTGCCAGCTGGAGGCGGAGGGCGACTACCGCGCCGAGGCCGAGCGCTGGCTCCCCGGCTTCGCCGACGGCGACGGCCCCGACCTCGGCGACGAGACCGCGGTCACCGCCTGACCCGCCCGGCGAGCGACTGACCCGCCCGGCGAGCGGCCGACCCGCCCGGCGGGCGGAGGCCGCCGGTCAGGAGAGGGCCTTGGCCTCTTCCTCCTCGACCTCGCGGTTCCAGTCGCGCTTGCTGGACTGCCAGCCGTCCTCGTCGCGGCCGCGGCGCCAGTAGCCGGAGATCGACAGCTGCTCCAGCGGCAGGCCGCGGTCGACCCGCAGGTGGCGGCGGAGCGTCTTGACGAAGCCGGCCTCGCCGTGCACGAACGCGTGCACCTCGCCGTCGGGGAAGTCGAGCTTCTGGACGGCCTCGACCAGCAGCTCGCCGACCTGCCGGCCGTCGCGGTGCAGCCAGACGATCTCGGTGCCGGCCGGAGCGCGCAGGTCCTGCTCCTCCGCGGGCCCGGCCACCTCGATGAACACCCGGGCGGGCGCCCCCTCGGGGATCCGCTCGAGGGAGGCGGCGATCGCGGGCAGGGCGCTCTCGTCGCCGGCCAGCAGGTGCCAGCCCGCCTCGGCGCGGGGCGCGTAGGCGCCGCCGGGGCCGTTGAAGAAGATCTCCTCACCCGGCCGCGCGCTCGCCGCCCACGGCCCGGCGATGCCCTTGTCGCCGTGGTGGACGAAGTCGATGGTCAGCTCGACGGCCTCGGGATCCCACGCCCGCACGGTGTAGGTCCGGACGCTCGGCCACTGGTCGCGCGGCAGCTCGGCGCGGACCGTCTCCATGTCGAAGGGCTCGGGGTAGGCCACGTCCGGACGCGGGAACAGCAGCTTCACGTAGTGGTCGGTGAACGCGCCGGCGCCGAACCCGCGGAGGCTCTCGCCGCCGAGCACCACGCGGATCATGTGCGGGGTGAGGCGCTCGGTGCGCAGCACCGTCCCCCGGTTGAGCTTGCGCCCCTTGCGTACCGGTTCCGTTGCCATGCGGACCTCCGCTGAGTCGATCAGTGCTAATAAGGTAACCCTAACCTCTGACGCGTCAGGATTGTTCCGCGAGACCCGCCCGGGGCCTGCGGCACGGGTCTCGGGGCTAACGGCGGAACCCGCGCCGGGGTACGGTCTGCGGGGCGGCTCCCTCTGCGCACGGGACGGGTGAGGCGGTTGGCGGTCAGCAGGCAGACGATGACGGACGAGCAGCGCAAGTCGGTCGCGCTGGAGTACCTCAAGGGATTCGACAACGGCGGCGTGACCTCGGACGGCTCCCCGCTGCTGGACCTGTTCGCCGACGACGCGCAGGTCTACTTCCCGAAGTGGGGGCTGGCGACCGGCAAGGACGCGATCGGGCGGATGTTCGGCGACGTCGGCGCGACGATCAGGTCCATCGAGCACCACTACGCCACGTTCAACTGGGTCTTCTCCGGCGGGGACACGCTGGTGGTCGAGGGGACCAGCCACGGCGAGCACCGGGACGGGCCCTGGCGGGCGGGCGTGCCCGAGTGGGGCGCCGGCCGGTGGTGCGACGTCTTCGAGATCCGCGACTGGAAGATCCAGCGGGTCTTCATCTACCTGGATCCGGACTACGCGAGCGGCGACACGGACCGTTATCCCTGGCTGAAGGGCTAGGGGCGCCGAGCAGGGCGTGGCAGGGGCCACACGCCCGCCATATATTTCACGAGTAAATTACTTGTTAAGCTTTAGGGGTGAGCGAGAAGAGCATCGGCGCGGCGGCCGTCCGGATCCGGCCGCTTCCGCTGCGCGGCGTCCTGACGATCGGGAGGGCCGCCGACATCTGGCACAAGGCGGCGCTGAGCGCGCCCATCGCGTTCGCCGTCCCCGCGCTGGTCCTGCTGGCGCTCGGCCGGCTCGACCTCGTGCTCTACACCTCCGCCGGGGCGCTGTGCGCGATCTACTCGCACGGCGAGCCCTACGCCTCCCGCGCCCGCTTCATGGCGTGGGTGGTGCTCGGCATGCTCGCGAGCGTGGGCATCGCGCTGGTCACGGCGGCGACGACCGACTCCACCGCGATCCGCGTCGCGGTCGGCGCGCTGCTCGCCGCCGCGCACAAGACCCTCTGCGACGCGGCGCGCACCGGCCCGCCCGGCGGCCTCATCCTCACCTTCGTCGCGGCGAGCTGCCTGTTCGTCCCGCACCAGCGGCTCGCCGACGTCCCGTTCCACCTGGCCCTCGGTCTGGCCGGCGGCGCGGTCGCCTGGCTGGTGGCCATGGCGCCCAGCCTCGTCCGCCCGGACGGCCCGGAGCGGACGGCGGCGGCCCGCGCCCTGGAGGCCGCGGCCCGGCTCGCCGCCGCCGGGCCCGGCGGCGCGGCGCGGGCCCGCCACGACGCGGCCGCCGCGATCAACGCCGCCTGGCACGCGCTCCTGCGGGCCGGTGCGCGGACCCCGGCCCGCGCCGCGAACCGCCGCGCCCTCGAACGCCTCGTCGCGCACGCCGGGACGGTCGTCGCCGGGGCCCCGGACGACCCCGGCCGGCTCGCCGGCTGGGCCGCGGACCTGCGCCGCAACCGGCCCGTGCCCAGGCCGCCCGCCCGACCCGGGGAGGACGACGAGCTCGCGGGGATCGCCGCCGAGCGCGCCGCCGCGCCGCGCGGGGTCCGCGGCGTGCTGGAGGCGCTGCGGCCCGGGTCGCCGCTGCTGCCCATCGGCGCGCGCGTCGCCGTCGGCGCCGCGCTGGCCGGCTGGGCGTCGGCGGCGCTCGGCGTGGGCCGCCCCTACTGGGCGGTCGTGACCGCCGCCGCCATCTTCCAGGCCAACATCACGCTCAGCTGGCGCCGCGGCCTCCAGCGCGCCGTCGGCAACCTGGCCGGTCTCGCGCTGTTCACCGTCCTGCTCCCGACGACGCGCGCGGGCGGTTTCGCGCTGGTCGCCGCCGTGATGGCGCTGCAGTTCTGCACCGAGGCGACCATGGCCCGCAACTACTGGCTCGGTAGCGTGTTCGTGACGCCGATGGCGCTGCTCATGGTCGAGATGGCCGGTCTCCAGCCCGCCGGGCGGCTGGCGGGCGAGCGCTGGCTGGACACCTGCGTGGGCGTGGCCGCCGGGCTGCTGAGCTGCGCGCTCGTCCCCAACCGCCGCGCCTCCGGCCGGATCGGCGCCGCGCTCGACCGGTTGGACGCCGCGACGGCCGCCGCCCGCACGCTCGGCGCCGCCGCCGCGGACCCGCCGCAGCTTGCGAGGGCGCGCGAGCGTCTCACGTCCGCGCTGGTGGAACTGCGCGACGCGGTCGACGTCGCGTCCGGCGAATGGTGGCAGGGCGCGCTGCCCGAGGAGCGGGTCGAGCGGGCCGAACGCGAGGGGCACCGGGCGCTCGCCGCCCTCGCGCCCGCACGCGCCCCCGCACGCGCCCCCGCGTGCCGCGCGGCGTGACGGGCGTACGATCACCCGGACGGGACGCAGATGTGACAGCGCCGAGGGGGAGCCGGGCGTGGAGGACGTGGTCGCCGAGGTGATCCGGCAGTGGCGGGCCGTCCACCCCGGGCTGGACACCGCCCCGCTGGCGGTGATCGGGCGGATCACCCGCTGCGCCGCGCTGCTGCAGCAGGCCGAGGAGGGCCCGCTGAGCCGCGAGGGCCTCGTCCGGGCGGAGTTCGACGTGCTGACCGCGCTGCGCCGGCTCGGGCCCGGCGTCACCCCGACCCGGCTCGCCCGCGAGACGTTCTCCTCCGGCGCCGCGGTGACCAAGCGGGTCCGCCGGCTCCAGGAGCGCGGCCTGGTCGAGCGCCGCCCCGACGAGCGGGACCGGCGCGTCCAGCACCTGGCGCTCACCGGGGACGGGCGGGCGCTCATCGACCGGATCATGCCGGAGCAGGTCGGCTACGAGTCCGCGCTGCTGTCGGGGCTGCCGGAGCAGCGGCGCGAGGAGCTGGCGGGCGCGCTCGCCGAGCTGCTCGTCGTCCTGGAGGGAAGGCTCGGCGGGCTGATCGGATAGCGCACCGCTTCGGCCCGCGGAACCGGCCGTCCCGGTGGCTCGCGGAGGCCCTTCCGGACGCCGACCGGCCCCGGTCCGTGTAGCGGCCGCCCGCCGGGGAAGGAACGCGGACAGTGATCATTTCTGTACCGTGCGTCACACCCGGAGGAGGAGAGATGACCGCGCCCCCGACAGGCCGGAGGCTCCCGGAGATCGTCGTCGAGATGTCCGCGGAGTTCGCCGGGACGCTCATCCTCATCCTGTTCGGCGTCGGCGTCGTCGCCCAGGCCGTCGCGGGCAGCGGCCTCGGGGATCCGCAGAGCCTCGGCGGCCACGACGCCATCGCGTGGGCCTGGGGCATCGCGGTCACGCTCGGCGTCTACGTGTCGGCGCGGCTCAGCGGCGGGCACCTGAACCCGGCGGTGACCGTCGCGCTGGCCGTCTTCAAGGGCTTCGCCTGGCGCAAGGTGATCCCGTTCATCTTCGCCCAGTTCCTCGGCGCGTTCGTCGCGGCGCTGATCGTCCGCTGGGACTACAGCGAGATCCTGCACAAGTTCGACCCGGGGCACACCGCCAAGAGCCAGTTCGTGTTCTCCACCATGCCCGGCAACGGCTCGCTGCCGATCCACACCTGGGGCGCGTTCCGCGACCAGGTCATCGGCACGGCGATCCTGCTGTTCCTGATCCTCGCGCTCACCGACCTGCGCAACTCGCCGCCGCTGGCCAACATGGCGCCGCTCATCATCGGCCTGGTCGTGGTCGCGATCGGGATGGCGTTCGGGGCGGACGCCGGGTACGCGATCAACCCCGCACGCGACTTCGGGCCGCGCCTGGCGCAGTTCGTCACCGGCTACCACGGCGCCTGGCGGGACCAGTACGGACAGCTGTACTTCTGGGTGCCGATCGCCGGGCCGCTGATCGGCGGCGTGCTGGGCGCCGGCCTGTACCTGCTGTTCATCGGCCGGCACATCCCGGAGGAGGGCCCCGGGGGCGTCAAGCCGAGGCCCGAGTACGACGTTGAGTGACGGGCGCTTCCCGTCCCCGCGCAGAAAGGCAGAGCCCGCATGGCCGACTTCGTCGGAGCGCTCGACCAGGGCACCACCAGCACCCGGTTCATGATCTTCGATCACGGCGGCAACGAGATCGCCCGCCACCAGCTCGAGCACGAGCAGATCCTGCCGCGGGCCGGCTGGGTCGAGCACAACCCCACCGAGATCTGGGAACGCACCCGCGCGGTCGTCCAGACGACGCTGAACAAGGCGAACCTGCACCACGACGACCTGGCGGCGTTCGGGATCACCAACCAGCGGGAGACGACGCTGGTGTGGAACCGCCGCACCGGGCGCCCGTACTACAACGCGATCGTCTGGCAGGACACCCGCACCGACCGCATCGCCTCGGCGCTGGAACGCGACGGCCGGGGCAAGACGATCCGGCACCGCGCCGGCCTTCCGCCTGCCACGTACTTCTCCGCCGGCAAGGTCCAGTGGATCCTGGAGAACGTCGACGGGGTGCGGGAGGCGGCGGAGAAGGGCGACGCCGTCTTCGGCAACATGGACACCTGGGTGCTGTGGAACCTGACGGGCGGGACGGACGGGGGCGTGCACGTCACCGACGTCACCAACGCCAGCCGGACCATGCTGATGGACCTGGAGACCCTGGACTGGGACGACGAGCTGCTGTCGTTCTTCGGCATCCCGCGCTCGATGCTCCCGGAGATCAGGCCGTCGTCGGCGCCCGACCCGTACGGCGTGACGCGGGCGAACGGCCCGCTCGGCGGCGAGGTGCCGCTGACCGGCATCCTCGGCGACCAGCAGGCCGCCACCGTCGGCCAGGTGTGCTTCGCGCCCGGCGAGGCCAAGAACACCTACGGCACCGGCAACTTCCTGTTGCTCAACACCGGTGAGGAACTCGTCCGCTCCAAGGCGGGAATGCTCACGACCGTCTGCTACAAGTTCGGCGACCACCCGACGGTGTACGCGCTGGAGGGCTCGATCGCGGTGACCGGGTCGGCGGTGCAGTGGCTGCGCGACCAGCTCGGCATCATCTCCGGCGCCGCCCAGAGCGAGAACCTGGCCCGGCAGGTCGAGGACAACGGCGGCGTGTACTTCGTCCCCGCGTTTTCGGGCCTGTTCGCGCCGTACTGGCGGTCGGACGCGCGCGGCGCCATCGTCGGGCTGTCGCGCTTCAACACCAACGCCCACCTGGCCCGCGCCACCCTCGAATCCATCTGCTACCAGTCCCGGGACGTCGTCGAGGCCATGCGCGAGGACTCCGGCGTCTCACTGGACGTGCTGAAGGTCGACGGCGGCGTGACGGCGAACGAGCTGTGCATGCAGATGCAGGCCGACATCCTCGGCGTGCCGGTGTCGCGCCCGGTGGTCGCCGAGACCACCGCGCTCGGCGCCGCCTACGCCGCCGGCCTCGCCGTCGGGTTCTGGGACACCACCGACGAGCTGCGCCGGAACTGGAACGAGGACAAGCGCTGGCTGCCCACCTGGGGCGACGAGCAGCGCGAGAAGGGCTACGCCGGCTGGAAGAAGGCGGTCGAGCGCACCTACGGCTGGGTGGACGTCGACTGAGTGAACTGGGCGCGGATCTCGTCGATCGTCCGCAGGATCGCGACGGTCTCGTCCAGCGGCATCAGCGGCGATTCGGTGAGGCCGGCGCGCAGGCAGCGCGCCACCTCCTGCGCCTGGTAGGTGTACCCGTGCCCCTCGATGTCCGCGGTGAGGACCTCGGGGTCGCCACCGGCCCGCACGACCGTCATCGACGCGGGACGGTAGAACGGGGACGCGACGTCGATGCGGCCCCGCGTCCCGACGACGGTCGCGGCGTGCGGCGAGTCGCCCATCAGGCCGCAGTGCAGCAGCGCCACCGCGCCCGAGGCGTAGCCGAGCAGGACACCGGTGTTGGCGTCCACCCCGGTCGGCGCGGGCGCCGCGGTGGCCTGCACGGACGCGGGCGCGCCGAGCAGCGGCCAGGTGAACGACAGCGGGTAGCAGCCGAGGTCGAGCAGCGCGCCGCCGCCCAGCTCGGGGGACCACAGCCGGTGCTCGGCCTCGAACGCCGCCGCGATGGAGAAGTCGGCGTACACGGCCGTCACGTCACCGATGGCGCCCTCGGAGACCAGGTCGCGCAGCCGCCGGCTGAGCGGGCTGAACCGCGTCCACATGGCCTCCATGGCGAACAGGCCGCGCTCGCGGGCGAGCGCCGCCAGCTTCTCGGCGTCGGCGGCGCCGGTGGTGAACGGCTTCTCCACCAGCACGGCCCGGCCCGCCTCCAGGCACCGCCGCGCCGGCTCGTAGTGCATGGGGTGCGGTGTGGCGACGTACACCACGTCGACGCCGTCGTCGTCGGCGAGCTCGGCGTAGGAGCCGTGCGCCCGGGGGACGCCGTACCGCTCGGCGAACGCGGCGGCGGTGCCGTGCGAGCGCGAGCCCACGGCGACGACCTCGTGGTCGGGCAGGCGCAGCACGTCCTCGGTGAACACGGCGGCGATACCGCCCGTGCCCAGGATCCCCCAGCGCAGCGGTGAGTCGGTCATGGGCCGATCGTACGGGGTGGCGGTCCTTCACCGCGCCGCCGAGATGATCTAGCATCCGCCGGGACAGCGCCGTCACCGGCCGGTCACCGTCCGTGCCGGCCCGCCCGAGAGGAACCCCATGAACCGACGACTCACCGGAGCCGCCGCCGCGACGATCGCCGTCGCCGGCGCGGCCGTGCCGGCCGCCCCGGGGGCCGCCGCCGTGCGGCCGGAGGCGGTGCGGCCGGAGCCGGCGCGGACGTCCGGGCCGGCCGGCCGCGGCGAGGTCGACTTCACCGGGATCGTCGCGCTCAGCAACTGCTCGGGCTCCCTCGTGCGGGGGCCGCGGTCGCGCGACTCCGACCGGGCCCTGGTCCTGACCAACGGCCACTGCCTGGAGGGCGGGATGCCCGAGCCGGGGCAGGTCGTCGTCGACCGGCCGTCCGCCCGGACGTTCACGCTCCTCGACCGGACGGGCCGCACGGCGCTCGGCACGCTGAAGGCGACCCGCGTCGAGTACTCCACCATGACCGACACCGACGTGACCGTGTACCGGCTGGACGAGAGCTACGCCGCCATCCGCAAGCGGTACGGCGCCCCGGCGCTGCCGCTGTCGACCGCCAGGCCGCACGACGGCACCGAGATCCGGGTCGTGTCGGGCTACTGGAAGGCGGTCTACGGCTGCAAGATCGACGGGACCGTCCACCGGCTCCGGGAGGCCGGATGGACCTGGAAGGACTCCATCCGGTACGCGCCGCAGTGCAAGACGGTCCACGGCACGTCCGGCTCCCCGGTCGTCGACGCCAGGACGCGCCAGGTGGTCGCCGTCAACAACACCGGCAACGACGACGGTGAGCGCTGCACGCTGAACAACCCGTGCGAGGTCGACCGGAAGGGGAACGTGACCGTGCGGCACGGCACCCACTACGCCCAGCAGACCTACCTGCTCGCCCGCTGCCTCGGCAAGGGCGGCGACGTGGTGCTGAGCAGGTCCTGCGCCCTGCCGCGGCCCTGACCCGCGTCAGCCCTCCGCGAGCAGGCCGCCGCGCAGCCGCTCGAGCGTCGCGCGCAGCAGCCGGGACACGTGCATCTGCGACAGCCCGACCTGCTCGGCGATCTGCGTCTGCGTCTTGTTGCCGAAGAAGCGCAGCAGCAGGATCGTGCGCTCCCGCTCGGGCAGCTCGTCGATCAGCGGCCGGAGCGCGTTGCCGTCGATGAGGTTCTGCAGGGCGGGGTCGTCGGAGCCGAGCCGCTCGCCGACCGTCGCCGCGTCGCCGCCGGCGCCGCCGTCCGCCGGGGCCTCCAGCGACAGCGGCCGGTAGGCGTCGCAGGCGACGATGACCTCGACCGTCTCCTCCTCGGTGATCTCCAGGAGCGCGGCGATCTCGCGCGTCGTGGGGGAGCGGCCGTGCGCGCGGGTGAACTCCTGGACGGTGCTCTGCAGCACCGGGCGGAGCTCCTGGATGCGCCGCGACACCCGCACGCCCCACGTCTTGTCCCGGAAGTGCCGCTTCACCTCGCCCGTCACCACCGGGTAGGCGTAGGTGACGAACCGGTCGCCCACCTCGGGGTCGAACCGGTTGATGGCCTTGACCAGCCCCAGGTAGGCGACCTGCTGCAGGTCGTCCAGCGGTTCCCCCCGGTTGGCGTACCGGCGCGCGATGCCCCGCACGAGCGGGACGTGCATCTCCACGATCCGCGCCCGCAGCGCCTCGCGCCGCGGGTCGTCGTCCGCCAGCCGGTTCATCTCGGCCAGCAGCAGCTCCGCCTGACCGTCCCCGAACCGGGGAGACCGGTCGTCAGGTGGGGCGGAGCCGGACGGACGCGCCGACGTCATGGGGGTCGCCCTCCTTCGCTGTCGGGGCCGGCGAGAGTCGGAGGCGCTGATCGCTTCGGCTGCGACCTCCTTACCCGGCGATCCGCCCCTCACACCGGGGACCGGCGTCCGCGCAGGCCGAGGGGGAATCGAGTGCGGAGAGCGGGGAACAGGGGGCGCATGGCGCTCGAGGAGATCACCACCCTGGACCGGCTCGCCGAACTGCTGGAAGCACGGCCCCGGTTGTTCGTCCGCTGGTCGGCCGGGCCCGAGGCCGACCTGTCCGCCCCCAACAGCACGGACGGGCTGACGGGCGCCGAACTGCCGGGGCTGTCGGCGAACCCGCTCGCCGTCGAGCCCTGGTGGGGCGACCGGTCCACCGTCCTGTGGGTGGCCCGCCGGCTGCACGACTACTCCCACCTGAAGCGGGCGCGCGCCGAGGGCGTCCGGCCGTGGGTGCTGGAGGGCGAGGAGGTCGGCCGCGGCCCCGACAACGAGCCCCTGGTCGCCCGCGTGGCGCCGGTCGCCCTCGTCGGCAAGCAGGTCCTCGACGAGGCCACCGGCGTCATCGAACGCGAGAGGCGCGGCGTCTGGGGGCCGCTGGACCGCGAGCACCCCTGACGGGCGCCCGTGCGGACGCGCCCGTGCGGACGCGCCCGTGCGGACGCGCCCGTGCGGACGCGCCCGTGCGGACGCGCCTGCGCGGAGGTCGCCCGTGTAGAGGGCGGCGACGCGGGTAGCGGGCGGGTGACGGATGAAGGGGAGCCCCGTGAGCACGATCACCGAGTCGGTCAACGTCACCGTCCCGATCCGCGTCGCCTACGACCAGTGGACGCAGTTCGAGGAGTTCCCGCGGTTCATGGAGGGCGTCGAGGAGGTCCGCCAGCTGGACGACGCCACGCTGCACTGGACCGTCCGGGTCGCCGGGGCCGTGCGCGAATTCGACGCGCGGATCACCGAGCAGCTGCCCGACGAGCGCGTCGCGTGGACGTCGCTGGAGGGCCCGGCGCACGCCGGGGTGGTGACGTTCCACCGCCTGGACGACGACACCACCCGCGTCACCGCGCAGATGGAGTTCGCCCCCGAGGGGTTCGCGGAGAAGGCCGGCGACAGGATCGGCATGCTCAACCACCGGGTCAAGGGCGACCTGCAGCGCTTCAAGGCGTTCATCGAGGCGCGCGGCGTGCAGACGGGCGGGTGGCGCGGCAAGGTCGACCGTCCCGGGCCCTGACCGGGCACGGAACGCCGGGGCCTGGCCGGGGCCGCTTGGCGTGATCGGTACACTGGACGCCGCGCTCTCGGGGGAGAGGCGCGACGGCGGTGGGGCCCGCCGTCCCCGCGACGGGGGAGAACCGCGGTGCGCGCCGCCGACGGTCCCTACCGGTGACCTGTGTTCCCGCTGGTGGGAGTGTGCCGTGCCCGACGCCGTGACAGGCCGTCCCGTCGATCCCGACGTCGATCTCAGCGTTCCGCTCCAGCGGTACGAGCTGCGCCGGGCGCCCTGGGCGACGCTCGCGTCGATCGCGGCGGGCGGGGTCCTCGGGGCCCTCGCCCGGTACGGGTTCACCGAGGCGCTGCCGTACCGCCCGGGGGAGTTCCCCTGGCCGGTGTTCTGCGTCAACGTGTCCGGCTGCCTGGCGATCGGCGCGCTGATGGTGCTGATCACCGAGGTCTGGCGGGCGCACCGGCTCGTCCGGCCGTTCCTCGGCGTCGGGGTGCTGGGCGGCTACACCACGTTCTCCACGCACGTCGTCGACTTCCAGAAGGCCGTGTCCGCCGGGGCGCCGGGCGTGGGACTGTCCTACCTCGGGGGGACGCTCGTGGCCGCGCTCGCCGCGGTGTTCGCGGGCGTCCGGCTGACCCGCCTCGCCGTCCGCGCGCGCCGGAAGGAGCGCTCATGAGGGTCCAGGGCACGGCGCCGCGGCCGACCGGCTCCGCCGGCGAGAGCGTGCTGCGCGGGTGCGAGGAGGCGTGACCGTCCTGCTGATCGCGCTGGGGGCGGCGCTGGGCGCGCCGCTGCGCTACCTCACCGACCGGGCCGTCCAGGCGCGCCACGACTCGGTGTTCCCGTGGGGGACGTTCACCGTCAACGTGGCGGGGTCGGCGCTGCTGGGCTTCCTGGCGGCGCTGCCCGCGACCGGGGGACCGATGGCCTTCGCCGGGACGGGCTTCTGCGGCGCCCTGACGACCTACTCCACGTTCGGCTACGAGACGCTGCGGCTGGCCGAGGACGGGGCCCGCTTCTTCGCGGTCCTCAACGCGGGCGCGAGCATCGCCGGCGGGCTCGGCGCGGCGTACTGCGGCATGGCCCTCGCGCAGGCGTTCACGGGCTAACCGCCCGCCGCCGCGACCATGGCGCGGCCCAGGCTCGCTGACCGAAGGACCTGGCAGAACCTGGCCGGCGAGTGGGCCGCGAAGTAACTGTGCCCCCTCGGCCCATTCGGTAAACCGCCAGGTGTCTCACTGCCCCTGACATGGGAATGCCGTCCCCGGGTAGCAGGCATCAGTGGACCACCGATGGGAGGGATCGAGATGACTCGCAGGAGCCTGCTCGCGGCGCCGCTCGCCGCCGCCGCGGTCGCCGCGGCCGCCGCGGGCTGCGGAGGCGGGACGAGCCACGACGCCGTGCCGGCCGCGGCCTCGTCGCCGGCGTCCGTCCCCGCCGCGCCGCCGAACGCCTCCACCGCGCCGGTGTCGGACCAGGACCGGACCTGGCTGCGCGACGCCCGGCAGGCCGACCTCGCGGAGATCTCCGCCGGCCGGCTCGCCCAGCAGAAGGGGACGACCGCCCAGATCAAGTCGCTCGGCGCGATGCTCGTGCAGGACCACACGGCGGCCGACGGGAAGCTCACCGCGACCGCGTCCCGGCTCGGGGTGGAGGTGCCGAACGCGCCGTCCAACGTCCAGCTCCAGCAGGCGGACGACCTGAAGAGGGGCTCAGGACGCGGGTTCGACCGCGACTGGCTCAGCGCGATGATCGGCGGGCACGAGCAGACGATCGCCAAGACCCGGACGGAGATCGCCAAGGGATCGTCCCCGGAGGTGAAGAACCTGGCCTCCAGCGTGCTGCCGGCCCTGCAGAAGCATCTGGCGAACCTGCAGAAGGCCCAGGGCGGCTGAGCGCGGCGTGCGGGCACTGGTGACCGGATGGCCGAGCTTCCTGCACGGCGAGGCGACGGCGGGGGACGTCCTGGCGATGGAGGCCGTCCGGCGGGCCCTCGACGGCGCCGGGATCGGCTGCGACCTGGCCTGGAGCCCGGTGTTCCGGCCGGGCGGCCTCGACCTCGACCGGGCGGAGCCGTCCGGCTACACCCACCTGGTGTTCGCCTGCGGGCCGCTGCACGGCGCCCAGATCGAGGAACTGCACGCCCGGTACGCGCGCTGCCGGCGCGTCGCGGTCGGGGTGTCCGTCATCGATCCGGACGACCCCGCCGTCACCGGCTTCGACGCCGTCCTGCCGAGGGACGACCCGCGGGCCGCGCCGCGGCCCGACCTGGCGGCGCTGCCGGAGAGCGCGCGGGTGCCCGTCGCGGGCGTCGTCCTCGCCCCGGGGCAGCGCGAGTACGGGACGCGCCGCCGCCACGACCGCATCCAGGCCGAGCTCACCGGGTGGCTCGCCGGCCGCGAGTGCGCGCGGCTGCCCCTCGACACCCGGCTCGACCCGCGCGACTGGCGGCTGTTCTCCACCGCCGCCGAGCTGGAGTCCGCGCTGCGCCGCCTCGACGTGGTCGTCACCACCCGGCTGCACGGGCTCGTCCTGGCGTTGAAGAACGGCGTCCCCGCGCTGGCCGTGGACCCGGTGGCCGGCGGCGCCAAGGTCGCCGCGCAGGCGCGCGCCTGGTCGTGGCCGGCGCTGGTCACCAGCGGCGAGCGGGACGAGCCGCCGCTGCTCGATCCGGCGGAGCTGGACCGGTGGTGGCGGTGGTGCCTGTCGCCGGAGGGCGCCGGCCGGGTCCCCGCGGGTCCCCCGTCCGACGCCCTCCTCGCCGACCTGCTGGCCGCCCTGCGCGCCTAGCCGCGCGGCCTAGGCCGGGCGGCTAGGCCGGGCGGGCGACGAGCAGTTCGCGGGAGAACCACTCGATGGTGGAGCGCAGCCCCTCCTCGATGCCGAACCGCGGACGCCAGCCGAGCACCTCCTCGGCGAGCGAGGTGTCCGGCCGCCGCACCTTCGGGTCGTCCTGCGGGCGGTCGACGAACCGGATCCGCGACGGCGACCCGGTCAGCTCGATGATCACCCGGGCGAGCTCGGCCATCGAGATCTCGTAGGGGCTGCCGATGTTGACCGGCCCCGGGTGCTCGGACATGGCGAGCGCGATGATGCCGCGGACGGTGTCGCACACGTGGCAGATCGACCGGGTCTGCGAGCCGTCCCCGGTCACGGTGATGTCCTCGCCGGTCAGCGCCTGCCGCAGGAACGTCGGGATCGCCCGGCCGTCGTCGGGGCGCATCCGCGGCCCGTAGCTGTTGAAGATCCGCACGATCGCGGTGTCCAGGCCGCGGGAGTGCCGGAACGCCGACGTCAGCGCCTCGCCGAACCGCTTGGCCTCGTCGTAGACGCTGCGCGGCCCGACCGGGTTGACGTTGCCCCAGTACGTCTCCGGTTGCGGGTGCACCAGCGGGTCCCCGTACACCTCGGAGGTGGAGGCCAGCACGAACCGGGCGCCCTTCTCCTCGGCGAGCTCCAGCGCGTTGCGGGTGCCCTGGCTGCCCACCTCCAGCGTCTGGATCGGGTAGCGCAGGTAGTCGGCCGGGGACGCCGACGACGCCAGGTGGAACACGTAGCCGACGTCGCCGGGCACGTGCACGGGCTCGGTCAGGTCGCGCCGGAGGAACCGGAAGTCCCGCCGGTCGGTCAGGTGCGCGATGTTGCGGGACGTCCCGGTCAGCAGGTTGTCCAGGCAGACCACCGAGATGTCCTGCGCCAGCAGCGCCTCGCACAGGTGCGAGCCGAGGAAGCCGGACCCTCCGGTCACGACGGCGCGGGGATGCCTCATCAGTTCCTCCTAAGCGTGTAGCGTGAGCGCCTTCCCGGCGGCCTCGACGGCCTCGTCCGCGGAGATCTCCAGCAGACCCGGGTGGGGCTCGCGGCCGTGCGGGTCGCCGCACCGCCCGGCCCACAGCACCCGGTGCTCGGCGCGGTCGGGGGGACCCCACCGCGCGGGCGGCGTCGGCCCGAACAGCAGCACCGACGGGGTGCGGAAGGCGGTGGCGAGGTGCGCGACCCCCGTGTCGCCGCACACCACCAGCCGGGCGGCCGCGACGAGCGCGGCCAGCTCCGGCAGGTGGGTGCGGCCCGACAGGTCGTCATGCGGATCCAGCCCGGCGAGCTCCACGACCTCGCGCGCGAGCGGCGCCTCGCCGGGGCCGCCGGTGACGACGACGCGTTCGCCGCCGGCGCGCAGCGCCGCCGCGACCGCCGCGAACCGCTCGGCCGGCCAGCGCCGCGCCGGGAACGCGGCGCCGGGGTGGACGACGACGGCGCCGGGCGCCGGCGAGACGGCCGGCGGGGGCGCCAGGTCCAGGTCGCCGGGGTCGGCGTCGAACCCGTAGGCGCGCACCAGCCGGCACCAGCGCGCCACCTCGTGCTCGCCGGGGTCCCAGTCCGGGCCGTCGGTGTGCAGCGCGCCGGTGTGCGCGAACGCCAGCAGCCGGCCGGGCCGCAGCGCCGCCAGCAGCCGGTGGCTCTGCGGGCCCCGGCCGTGCAGGTTGACCGCGACGTCCACGTTCCCGGCGGGCGGCAGTGGGCCGAGGCCCGCGTCCGCCGGCAGGACGTCGTCGACCGCGCCGGTGGCCAGGGCCAGCGGCGCCAGCGCGGGCGGCGCGGCGAGCGTGACGCGCGCGCCGGGCATCCCGCGCCGCAGCGCCCGCAGCGCGGGCACGGCGGTGAGCAGGTCGCCCAGCCCGAGCGCCCGCAGCACCAGCACGCGGCGCGCGGCCGTCACGGCCACGAGGTCTCCTCCGACTGGCACACCACCATCTCGCGGACCTCGCAGCCGGGCGGCTGCGCCAGCGCGAACGCGATGGCGGCGGCGACGTCCTCCGGCTTGTTCAGCTTGGCGTCCGGGCCGGGCTTGTACTGCTCGGTGCGCCCCTCGAAGAACGCGGTGTCCATCCCGCCCGGCACGATCATCGTGACGGCGACCTTGCCGGCCAGCTCGGCGGCGAGGGCGCGGCTGAACCCGACGACGCCGAACTTGGACGCGCAGTACGCGGTGGCGTCGCTGACCGCCCGCAGCCCCAGCGTCGAGGCGATCGTGACGATCCGCCCGCTCGGCTCGTTCTCCAGGTAGGGGAGCGCGGCCCGGATCACCGCGGCGGTGCCGAGCAGGTTCACCTGGACGACCCGCTCCCAGTCCTCGGCGGGCACGTCGCACAGGGTGCCGCACGCGTCGGTCCCGGCGGCGGTGACGACCGCGCCGAGACCGCCCGCCGAGCGCGCCAGGCCGTGCACGGCGCGCTCGGCGCAGCGCCGGTCGGCCAGGTCGGCCTGCATGTGCTCGAAGTCGTCCTTCGGAGGGTGCCGGTCGAGGATGAGGGGCCGTCCTCCGTCGTCGGCGACCTTCCGTGCGACGGCCGCGCCGAGTCCGGAGGCCCCGCCGGTGATGAGGACGTTCATGACGCGTTTCCCTTCGTGGTGGACAGCAGGCGCGTGGTCGAGCGCCCTTCCAGCAGAGGCAGCAGGACCACCTCGCCGTTGTGGGCCCGGACCGTCTCGGCCTCGGGCAGGATCGTCCCGGCGTAGTCGGCGCCCTTGACCCAGACGTCGGGGCGCAGCCGCTCCAGCAGCGGCGCCGGGGTGTCGTCGTCGAACACGACCGCGGCGTCGACGTCGCTGAGCGCCTCCAGCACCCGGACGCGGTCCGCGGCGGGCGTCACCGGGCGGGTCGGGCCCTTGCGGCGGCGCACCGACGCGTCGGAGTTGACGCACACGACCAGGCAGTCGCCGAGCCGCCGGGCCTGCTGCAGCATGCTGACGTGCCCGGCGTGCAGCAGGTCGAAGCAGCCGCCGGTCGCCACGACCGTGCCGCCCGCGCGCCGCGTCCGCTCGACGACGTCCCAGGCGTCCTCCCCGCGCTCGGGGACGAGCCGGGCCGAGCCGGTCTCGGCGAGCTGCGTCGCGACGGCCGCCGCGGCGCCCGCCCGGACGAACTCCGACGCGCGCCGCACGCCCTCGGTGACGGCGCCGGCGAGCGTCCCGCCGTCCGCGAGCGCCTCCACCGTCCCGGCCGCGAAGCTGTCGCCCGCGCCGCAGGAGTCGCCGCGCGCCGGTTCGGCGGGCGCCAGGAACGGCGCCTCCGACCCGTCGCACAGCAGCGCGCCCTCGGACCCGAGCGTGACCGCCACCCCGTCCAGGCCCCAGGACCGGCCGAGATGCCGGCCGCGCCGGCCCGCCGCCGACAGCCCGAACCCGGTGATGTCGGCGCCGTCCGCGGCGGCGAGCCGGGCCGCCTCCTCCTCGTTCGGGGTGAGCAGCCGGGTGCCGGGCACCGGCGGCTCGCCGCGCGGGTGCGGGTCCCACACGATCGGGACGCCGCGCGGCAGCGCGCTCAGCAGCGACCGGACGGCGCGGTGCCGGGTCACGCCCCGCCCGTAGTCGGAGACGAGCACCGCGCCCGCCCCCGCGATCGCGTCGGTGACGCGCGGACCGACGGGCCCGTCGAGGGCCTGCCCTTCCCCGGCGTCCAGGCGCGCCACCGACTGGCCTCCCGACCTGATGCGCAGCTTGCAGGGCGTGCCGCCGTGCAGGTGGAACGCGGCGACCTCCACGTGCCGCTCCAGCATCGCGCGCAGCCGCCGCCCCGGATCGTCGTCGGCGAGCGCCGTGACGAGCACGACCTCCCGCCCGTCCGCCGCCGCGAGCAGGGCGGCCAGGCCCGCGCCGCCCGGGCGCGGGCGCTCCTCCGCCTGCTCGACGACCGGGACGGGCGCGTCCGGGCACAGCCGGCTGCTCGTGCCGACGATGTCGACGTCGAGCAGGACGTCGCCCACCACGACCAGTGGTGCGCTCATCTGGTCACCCCCAGCGCGTCGTCGACCACCCCGCACAACAGGTGCACCGCGGCGAGGTGGATCTCCTGGACGGTCGACGTCGTGTCCGCCCGCACGGTGATGGCGTCGTCGCAGGCGTCGGCGAGCGGGTTCGGGCCGGGCCCGGTGACCGCCCACGCGGTCATCCCGAGCTCGCGCGCCCGGTCCGCCGCCGCGATCACGTTGGGGCTGCGGCCGCTGGTCGACAGGCACACCAGCACGTCCCCCCGGCGGCCGTGCGCCTGCACCTGCCGGGCGAACGCGTGCACCGCGCCGTAGTCGTTGCCGATCGCGGTGAGCGACGAGGTGTCGGCGTGCAGCGGGATCGCCGACAGCGGCCGCCGCTCGTCCTCGAACCGGCCGACCAGCTCGGCCGTCAGGTGCTGCGCCTCCGCGGCGCTGCCCCCGTTCCCGCAGGCCAGCAGCCGCCCGCCGGCGCGCAGCACGCCCGCCAGGCGGCGGCCCCACGCCTCGATGGTGGGGACCTGCGCGCGGAACTCCAGCGCCGCCTCGGCGAGCGCCTCCAGCCGCCGGTCCTGCGCCGTCGCGGTCCGCGTCCGCGCGATCCGTTGCGTGGTCGTCGTCATCAGGCGGCCACCCCGCTCAGCGCGGCGGCGCGCTCGTAGACGCCGGCGGTGTCGGCGGCGACGCGCGCCCAGGAGTAGCGGTCGCGGGCGTGGTCGGCCGCCGCGAACCCCATCGCGGCGCGGCCCGCCGGGTCGTCCAGCGACGCGCGGATCGCGGCCGCCGCCGCCTCCGGGTCGCGCGGCGGGACCAGCACGCCGGTGACGCCGTCCACGACGGTGTCCAGATGGCCGCCGACGGCGCTGGCCACGACGGGCACGCCGCACGCCATCGCCTCCAACGGCACCATGCCGAACGGCTCGTACCACGGCAGCGTCACCACCAGGCTCGCCGACCGCAGCAGCGGCGGGACCTCGTCGCGGCCGAGCCGGCCGAGGAACTCCACCCGGTCCGCGACGCCCGCGTCCCGCGCGACGCGCCGCAGCCGGCGCACCTCGGGGTCGCCGGCCAGGCCGCCCCGCGGCGGCCCGCCGGCGACGGCGAGCTCGGCGTCCGGCAGGTGCGCCAGCGCCCGGATCGCGGTGTCCACGCCCTTGCGCTCGACCAGCCGCGACAGCACCACCAGCCGGTGCCCGCGGCGCCCGTTCGAGCGGTGCCCGTCCGGGGTGAACAGCCCGAGGTCGACGCCGCAGGGCACCACCGAGATCCGCTCGCGCGGCACGTCCATCGCGGCCAGCTCGGCGACCTCGTCGGCGCAGGTGGCGATGACGGCGTCGGCGGCGCGGCCGATCGAGCGCTCCAGCCGGAGCCGCGACGCCGGGCTGGTGTCCTTGCCGCCCTGGTGGCGGCGCTTGACCGTGCCGAGCGCGTGGTAGGTCTGCACCACCGGGACGCGCCGCGACGAGGGCGGCGCGGCCGCCTGCACCGCGGCGAGGCCGCTCATCCAGAAGTGCGCGTGCGCCACGTCCGGCGGCTCGGCGGCCCAGCGCCGCTCCAGGTAGGTCCCGAAGTCGCGCATCCAGGGCAGCAGGTCGTCCTTGGCGACGTGCTCGGCGGGCCCGGCCGGGACGTGCTCGACGGTCACGCCGGGCGCGAGCCGCACCCGGCGCGGCAGGCCGGGCGAGTCCCGCCGCGTGTAGACGGTGACGCAGTGGCCCTGGCGGCCGAGCTCGGACGCCAGTTCCGCGACGAACACGTTCTGGCCCCCGCCGTCCGCGCCGCCCAGCCCGCCCTTGGCGGCCAGCGGGCTGGCGTGCTCGGAGATCATGGCTATTCTCATCGCGTTACCTCCGTGAGAGTTCGCTCCCAGTCGCGCAGGAACCGCGGCAGGCCGTAGCGTTCGACGGCGTACGCGCGCGCCTCCTTGCCCATCTGGCGGGCGCGCGGCGGGTCGGCTGCCAGGGTCCGCACGGCGTCGGCCAGCGTGGCGACGCGCGTGGACAGCACCCCGGCCTCCGGCGGCACCGCCTCGACCGCCTCGGTGGTGGCGAGCGCCACCACCGGGAGGCCGAGCATCATGGCCTCGATCAGGGCGAGGCCGAGCGAGGTCCACCGGTAGGGGTGGACGTAGACGCGGCGGCGGGCGAGTTCGTCGTGCATCCGCGCCTGCGGCAGGTCCTCGAACGTCCACAGCGACTCCGGCGCGATGCCGAGCGCCTCCGGGACGCCGGTGACGTTCATGCCGAACAGGTCCAGGGGGACGGCGCGGGCCAGGCCGGCGAGCAGGTCGGTCCCGGCGACGCGGCCGCGCCGCAGCGGGTCGTTGATGACGACGCCGGCGCGCGGCATGTCGCCGGTGCAGCGGTATCCGGGGTCGACGACGCCGTGCTCGATGACCGTGGTCGGGGCACGGCCGCAGTTCCAGAACAGCTGGTTGAAATGGGTGACGTGCACGACCGGGATGTCGTCGCGGTCGTGCAGGAAGTGGCGGCTGTCGGGGACGACCTCCTCGGGCAGGCTCGCGTCCGAGGGCGTCCTGCGGGGGGTGTCGTGCTCGACGTAGACGGCCGGGACGTCCCGTCCGGGCCGGCGGCCCAGCCATTCCTCGGCCAGCTTCAGCTCGTGGGGGCGCTGCAGCACGACGACGTCCACGTCCTCGTGCCGCAGCCGTTCGGGCGTCACCTCGACGGCGCGGTCGGGCCAGGTGAAGGTGTCGGGCCTTCCCCTGCCGTCGGGGCCCCGGTCGGGGGTGACGGGGACGAGCGTGGTCTGCGGGCCGTGGACGAACGACGTCGCCCAGGAGCCGTGCACGTGCCAGAGCAGGACTCTCATGGGGCGGGCACCTCCTCTCGGCGTGCTCCTTCGGGGTCGGTCGCGACGACCTCCACCGCGGCGGCGACCTCGTCGGCGGTCACCGAGGCCAGGCAGGGGTGGCCGTCGACGGGGCATTCGCGGGCGCGGCTGTCCTTGCAGGGCGCGCCCTGGTCGCCGAGCAGCGCCATCGGCACCCCGAACGGCGCCCAGCGGGCGGCGGGGACGGTCGGCGCGAACAGCGACACGACCGGCGTGCCGACGGCGGCGGCGAGGTGCGCGGGGCCGGTGTTGCCGGCGACGGCGGCGCGGGCGCCGCGCAGCACCGACGCCAGTTCCGGCAGGGAGGTGCGGCCGCCCAGGTCGAGGCCGTCCTCGCCGGCGACGAGCGCGGTCAGCTCCTTCTCCTCGCCGTGCCCGGTCACCACCACGCGGTGGCCCGCGGCGCGCAGCGCCCGGACGGCCTCGGCGCAGCGCTCCGGCGGCCATGCCCGCGCCGGGACGGACGTCCCCGGATGCACCACCACGTAGCCGGCGCCGCCGGTGAGGTGGTCGGTGTCGGGGAGCGGCCCGCGCACCCGCAGCCGGGTGTCGGCGGGCGCCGGGAACCCGGCGTCCTCGGCGAGCGACAGCATCCGCAGCGGCTCGGGCACGTCGCCCTCGGGACGGTGCCGCAGGTCCAGCAGCGAGCCGGGGTAGTCCTCGCTGATGCCGCCGATCCAGGGGGTGCCGGCGAGGCGCAGCAGCAGCGCGAGCGGCAGCGGCGACTGGTGGAACGAGGTGAGGATCAGCGCCCGGTCGAAGCCCGCCAGCCGCTCGACGGCCCCCTCGATGTCGGCCCGGTCCACCGGGTCCGGCTCGGGGTCGATCCAGGGCGCGCGCCACTCGATGACCTCGTCGACGCCGGGCAGCAGGTCGGCGGCGGCCCGGCCGCGCGGCCCGCACAGCAGCGCGACCTCGTCCGCGCGGGCGGCGACCGCGCGGATCGCGGGCCCGGCGAGCAGCACGTCGCCGATGTTGTCCTGGCGTGCCAGCAGCACCCTCATCGCGCCCGCCTTCCGCCGAGGACCAGTGCGACGGCGGCCTCCAGCGTCGGCGCCGTCTCCAGCGCCCGCGCGATCTCCGCCGGCCGGGTCCGCCCGGTCGGCACGAGGATCCCGCGCGCGCCGGCCGCCGCCGCGGCCTCGATGTCGCGGCCGATGTCGCCGATGACGGCGCAGTCGGACGGCAGCGCGCCGAGCCGCCGCGCGGCGCGCTCGATCATCCCGGGGCGGGGCTTGCGGCACTCGCAGCCGTCGTCGCCGTCGTGCGGGCAGAACTCCCACACGTCGATGCGGCCGAGCAGCTCCTCGACCCGCGCGTTGACGCGCCGGACGTCGCGGACGGTGATGCGCCCCTTCGCCACGCCCGACTGGTTGGACACCACGCCGATCCGCACGCCGTGGCGGCGCAGCCGGTCCAGTGCCCGGCGCGCGCCCGGCATCGGCTCGACCAGTGCCGGGTCGCCGTTGTAGGGGACGTCCCGGATGAGGGTGTCGTCGCGGTCGAACAGCACGACCCGCGGCCCGCCCCACGGCTGGGCGTCGCGGTGCAGCAGCAGGCCCCTGATCCGGTGCCGGACGGCGGCGGGCGGGATGACCGCGCTGGTCACCGCCATCTTCAGCACCTCGCCGGGCGTCCGGGGCCCGGGGCGGACGCGGTCGGCCGTGAAGCGCGCGGTCGAGAGCGCCCACGCGCCTCCGGCCGCGGCCGCGACGCCGGCGGCCGCGCGGTCGCCGCGCAGCGCGGCGACCGCCGCCGCGGCGGTGAGGCCGGCCGCGGTGGTCATGGCGTGGCGGCGCAGCATCCCCTTGCCCTCGCCCGCGCGGGCCCGCCAGCCGCCGCCGTGGACCCGCCACATCAGGACGTCGTCGGCGTTGCCGGCCTGGGCCCGCACCGACGCCCAGAACCCCGCCGGACGCACCGGATGCGTCACGTGCCGCTCGCCGCGCACGAGGTCGTGCCCCGCGTCCAGGGCGCGCAGGGCGAGGTCGGCGTCCTCCCGGTAGGCGCGGCGGAACCGCTCGTCGAAGCCGCCCAGCTCGGCGAGGACGCCGCGCCGGTAGGCCATGTCGGCGGTGATCCAGTCGGCGCCGGCGAGCCCGGCGGTGTTGCGCTCCCAGTCGGTGGGCCGGCGGTCGTCCGGCAGCGGCACGGTGACGCGGCCCTGCGAGCCCGCCGCCTTCGGCGGCAGCCCGGACAGGTCGGCGTTCAGCCGCCGCGTCCAGTCGGGATCGGGGACGACGTCGTCGTCCAGGAAGGCGACCCACTCGGTGGCGGCGGCGCGCCAGCCGGCGTTGCGCGCGGCGGCCGGGCCGCGCCCGCCGGAGCGGATCACCCGGATGCGCCGCCCGCCCGAGTCCGGCAGCGGCAGCGGCGCGCCGTGCGCGGGCCGGTCGTCCACCACGATGATCTCGTGCGGAGCGGGTCCCGGGCCGCCGGCGATCGACTCCAGCAGCGCGTCCAGGACGGCGCGCAGGCTCGGCCTGCCGATCGTCGGGACGACGACGGTGCAGCTCATCGGGCGTGCACCTCCCGGCGGCGGACGACGTAGGGGCCGATGGCCAGCAGGTCGACCGGCGCGGAGCCGAAGCACTCCAGCGCGTCGCGCGGGTCGTCGACCATGGGCCGCCCGGCGGTGTTGAGGCTGGTGTTGACGACGACCGGCACGCCGGTGCGCCGCCGGAACTCCTCCAGCAGCCGCGCGACGAGCGGCTCGTGCGCGGCCTCGACGGTCTGGATCCGGGCGGTGCCGTCCACGTGGACGACCGCCGGGATCCGCTCGCGCCATTCGGGGCGGACGCGGTGCACGAACAGCATGTACGGGCTCGGGATCGGGCCCTCGAAGATCTCCGTCGCGTGCTCCAGCGCGACCATCGGCGCGATGGGCCGGAACTGCTCGCGGCCCTTCACGTCGTTGAGCCGCTCGACGTTGGCGGCGTGACCGGGGTGGGCGAGCAGCGACCGGTGCCCCAGCGCGCGCGGGCCGAACTCCGAGCGGCCCTGGAACCAGGCGACGATCTCGTTGCGGGCCAGCGCCTCGGCGACGGTCGCCGCGAGGTCCGCCGGCCGCTCGTAGGGGACCTTGGCGGTGTCGAGCCGCCGCGCGAGCTCGGCGTCGTCCCATTCCCGGCCGAGGTCGGCGCCCGGCATCGCGGTGACCCGGTCGCCGCCGCCCTGCGCGAGGTGGAGCGCGGCGCCGAGCGCGGTGCCCGCGTCGCCCGCCGCCGGCTGCACCCAGATGTCGTCGTAGGGCCCGTCCTGGGCGAGCCGCGAGTTCGCCACGCAGTTCAGCGCGACGCCGCCGGCGAGCATCAGCCGGCGCGAGCCGGTCCGGTCGTGCAGCCACGCCGCCAGGTCCAGCAGCACCTCTTCGAGCCGTGCCTGGACGCTGGCGGCGAGGTCGGCGTGGTCGCGGGTCCACTCGCCGTCGGCCGTCCGCGCCTTGGC
This sequence comes from Actinomadura sp. NTSP31, assembly GCF_041951385.1. Classification (NCBI taxonomy): domain Bacteria; kingdom Bacillati; phylum Actinomycetota; class Actinomycetes; order Streptosporangiales; family Thermomonosporaceae; genus Actinomadura; species Actinomadura sp. NTSP31. Next base: position 397,377 of record NZ_JBGNUT010000004.1, read on the forward strand.
GAGCGCGCCCCAGTCGATCGGCGCGACCGCGAAGCCGCCGTCGCCGGTGGCGACCACCTGCTCGCGCAGCTCGTCCAGGAACCGGGGCTCGCCGTAGGAGGCCAGCGCCATCACCTTGTACTCGTCGCTGGAGCGCAGGAAGCCGAGGTGCTGGGTGAGGTCCTCGTACATGAGGCCGAGCGAGTGCGGCAGGCGCTGCGCGTGCAGCGTGGTCAGCACCCCGTCGCCGTAGGATCCGGCGAGGTGCGAGTGCGACTCGCCGCGCCCGTCCAGCACGAGGACGTCGCCGTCGCCGGGGCCCGGCGCGGCCAGCGCGGCGGACGCGGCGTGCGCCACATGGTGCGGGACGTACCGGACGATCCCGGGGTCGAGCCCGGGAAGCGCCGTGGAAAGGAAGTTCGGGGCGCGGCGCGCGTAGAGCGTCCGCAGCCGTTCCCACTGCTCGTCGTGGCCGCCGAGGCCGGGTTCCACCAGGTCCGGGTCGTAGGAGTAGGCGACGGCGTCGAGGTCGCCGGGCTCCAGCCCGGCCTGGTCCAGGCACCACCTGGCCGCCTGCTCCGGAAGTTCCCAGGCGGAGAAGGCGACCGGCCGCTTCCCGTGCTTGCGGCGGCTGAAGCGTTCCTCCTCCGCCGCGGCCACGACCGTCCCGTCCACCACGAGGGCGGCGGCCGGGTCATGGAATATCGCGTTGATTCCGAGCACGCGCATGTAGTCAGCCCCGTTTCGGCGCAGCGTTCGGTGGAGTGGCGATGCCGTCCGTCCTGGGCATCGGCCCTGGGGATGTCGTTGGGACCAAATCCCCTATAGGTGATTTGGTGCATTACCGGGGAGTCGGGCTCTAAACGCTGAGGGGGAAAAAGCCGCTGGTGAGCGAAGTGACAGCTGAGGGAGGTGGGCGCGGCACATGGAGGCGCCCGGCGCGGGTACGGGGCGTGCCATGCGCTGCACCCTCGTCGTGATCACCCGTGACCGCCGGCGCTCCCTGCTGGCGACCCTCGCCCGGCTCCGCGCGCTGCCCGAGGCGCCCCCCGTGATCGTGGTGGACAACGCCTCGCGGGACGGGGCGCCCGACGCCGTCGCCGAGGAGTTCCCGGAGTTCCGGCTGATCCGGTCCCAGCGCAACCTCGGCGCCGTCGCCCGCAACCTCGCCGTCGACCACGTCCGGACCCCGTACGTGGCGTTCTGCGACGACGACACCTGGTGGGAGCCGGGCGCCCTGCCGCGCGCCGCCGCCCTGCTGGACGCCCACCCGCGGCTCGCGGTCGTCACCGGCCGCATCCTGGTCGAGCCCGGCGGGCGCGAGGACCCCATCGTCCCGGAGCTGCGCGACTCGCCCGTCCCGGGGCCGTCCTGGCTGCCGGGCCCCGCGCTCGGCTCGTTCCTGGCCGGGGCGTCCATGCTGCGGGCGGAGGCGTTCCGGCAGGCCGGCGGGTTCTCCTCCCGGCTGTGGCTGGGCGGCGAGGAGGAACTGCTCAGCGCCGACCTGATGGCCCTCGGCTGGCACCTGTGCTACGCCGAGGACGTCGTCGTGCACCACGAGCCGTCGCCGCTGCGCGAGGCCCACCTGCGGCGCCGGCACGGCATCCGCAACACGCTCTGGTTCACCTGGCTGCGCCGCCCGCTGCCGGTCGTGCTGCGCCGCACGGCCGGGCTGCTGCGCACGCTGCCGCGCGACCGCGTCACCGCGGGCGCGCTCGCCGAGGCCGCCGCCGGGCTGGGCTGGGTCGCCCGGGAGCGCCGCGCGCTGCCGCGCGACGTCGAGGCCAGGCTGCGCAGCCTGGAGGAGGCGCAGCGGACGTCCAAGGCCCGCCGGTACGTCAGCTGAGAACGGGAGGGAGCCCATGACCGACGTCACGATCGTGGTCGCGACCCGCGACCGGGCCGACGAGCTGCGCCGCAGCCTCGCCCGGCACACCGCCCCGGTGATCGTGGCCGACAACGCCTCCGCCGACGGCACCGCGGAGGTCGCGGAGGCGGCCGGGGCGCTGGTGCTGCGGCTGCCCCGCAACCTCGGCGCCGCCGCCCGCAACGCCGGCGCGCGCGAGGCCGCGACCCGCTACGTCGCCTTCGCCGACGACGACTCCTGGTGGGCGCCCGGGTCGCTGGAGCGGGCCGTGGAGATCCTCGACGCCCACCCGCGGACCGCGCTGCTGGCCGCCCGCGTCCTCGTCGGCGAGGAGGAGCGGCTGGAGCCGGTTTCGGAGGAGATGGCGCGGTCCCCCCTCGGCCGGCCGGACGGCCTGCCCGGCCCCGCGATCCTCGGCTTCCTCGCGTGCTCGGTGATCGTCCGCCGCGACGCGTTCCTCGACGCCGGGGGCTTCTCCGACGTCCTGCACTTCGGCGGCGAGGAGGAGCTCCTCGCGCTCGACCTGGCCGCCGCCGGGTGGGGCCTGGCCTACGCGCCGGAGCTGGTCGTGCACCACCATCCGTCCAAGAGCGGCCGGAACCCGGCGGCGCGGCGGCGCAGGGAGGTCCGCAACCGGCTGCTGACCGCCTGGCTGCGCCGCCCGTTCCCGGCGCTCGCGCGGGCGGCCGCCGCGTCGCTCGGCAGCCGGGACGGCCGGGCCGGGCTCGCCGACGCCGCCCGCGCGCTGCCCGCCCTGGCCCGCGCCCGCCGCCCCGTCCCGCCCGCCGTCGAGGCCGCCCGCGCCCGCCTCGGCGGGTACTGACGTTTGGCGCGGGCGGACCGGGTAGGGCCGCGGTGGTACGTCCGACCCCGCGACGGGAGGAGGCGCGGATGCGCGCCCTGGTGATCAACTGCACGCTCAAGCGCTCGCCCGAGACGTCGAACACCGAGGCCCTCGCCGCGGTCGTCGAGGAGGAGCTGCGGGCGCGGGGCGTGAAGGTGGAGAGCATCCGCGCCGTCGACCTCGACATCCCGCCCGGCGTGCAGACCGACCTCGGCCCCGGCGACCCGTGGCCCGGCATCCACCGGACGCTGCTGGAGTCGGAGATCCTGGTGATCGCCTCGCCGACGTGGGCGGGGCATCCGTCGTCGGTCGCCCAGCGCGTCATCGAGCGGATGGACGCGATGCTGTCGGAGACCGACGACACCGGGCGCCCCGTCGCCTTCAACCGGGTCGCGGGCGTCGTGGTCACCGGCAACGAGGACGGCGCCCACCACGTCATCAGCGAGATCAGCGGTGCGCTCAACGAGTTCGGCTACACCATCCCCGGCCAGGCCTGGACGTACTGGAACCAGGGCCCCGGCCCCGGGCCGAGCTACCTGGACGCCGAGGAGGGCCGGGAGTGGTCGGCGAGCACCGGCCGGGCGATGGCGTCCAACCTGGTGGCGGTGGCGGCCGCGCTCGCCGAGCACCCGGTGCCCGCGCCCCCGTCCTGACCCGGTCAGGCCCCGCTGGCGCCGACCCGGTCGCGGGCCCGGTCGCGGGCCAGCAGCACCGTGCACACGGTGCCCGCCAGCGCGACCGCCGCCATCGCCCATCCGGTGCCGTACTCGGCGTGCCGGGTGGAGCCGCTCGACTCGGCCGCGGTGAGGAACAGCGTCCCGATGGTGGCCACGCCGACCACCTGGCCGATCTGCATGAGGGTCAGCAGCAGCCCGCTGGCGTCCGCCGCGTCCTCCGCCGGGACGTGCTCCAGCCCCGCCGTCATGATGATCGACATGACTCCGAGGCCGAAGCCGATCACCGCGGTGAGCAGCTCGTAGGGGACGCCGCCGCCGGCCAGCGGGCCGATGCACAGGTAGCCCGCGGCGGCGATCGCGAACCCGACGGGGATCACCCGCCGGTGCCAGCGTGCGGGCAGCCGCTGCCAGTTCAGCCCGACGATCGCGAACGCGGCGACCGACGGGACGAACGCCAGCCCCGACTCCAGCGGCGACATCCGCAGGTCGCCCTGCAGGTGCAGCGTGGTGGTGAACAGGAACGACCCCCAGGTGCCCGGCGCGAGCACGATCGCCCCGCAGGCCGGCAGCAGCCGCGGCGCCCGCAGCACCCGGGGCGAGATGAGCGGGCGGCCGCCGCGCGCCGCCGCGCCCCGCTCCACCACGACGAACGCGGCCAGGAACGCGGCGCTCGCCGCCAGCGAGGCCCAGCCCCACAGCGGCCAGCCCAGCTCGTGCCCGAGGATCAGCGGGACGACGAACAGCAGCACCGCGGGCGACAGCGTCAGCAGCCCCCGGAGGTCGAGGTCGCCTCCCCGCGGCCCGGTGTCGCGGGGCAGCAGCCGGGGCCCGGCCGCCAGCAGCGCCGCGCCGATCGGCACGTTGACGAGGAAGACCGCCCGCCAGCCGGTGCCGAGCAGGTCGGCGCTCACCAGCAGGCCGCCCGCGGCCTGGCCGACCACCACGCCGCCCGCGATGACCGCCGAGTAGAGGCCGAGCGCGCGCCCCCGCGCCGCACCGCTGAAGCTCCGCTGGATCATCGACATGACCTGCGGCGTCATCAGTGCCGCCCCGGCGCCCTGCAGGAACCGGAACCCGATCAGCGGCCCGGTGGACGGCGCGAGCCCGCAGGCCAGCGACGTCACCGTGAACACGGCGAGGCCGGTGAGGTACATCCGGCGGTGCCCGGCGATGTCGCCGAGCCGCGCACCGGTGATCAGCAGGACCGCGTAGGAGATGGTGTAGCCGGCGACGATGAGCTGGAGCGCGGCGCCGGAGGCGTGCAGGTCCGCCCGCATCGTCGGCAGCGCCACGTTGACGATGTTGACGTCGAGGATGGCCATGAACTGTCCCAGCAGCAGGAGGCCGAGCGTCAGGCGGCCGGGACCGTTCCGCACGTCCCGTTCCGGGACGACCCCGCGCAGATCGGTTGTCTGTGTCATGGATACGAGCCTGGCGCGCCACCGGTACCGGTAACGAGATCCCCTTGATACTGGTACTGACAGCACCTGGCAGCGACCCCGGGCAGGAGGCAGGCTGGAACCGTGACGATGACCGGCGTGGAGACGGGACGGAGGGCGCCGCGGCGCCGCACCGAGCTGGCGGCGTTCCTGCGGAACCGGCGCGAGCGGATCAGCCCGCACGAGGTCGACCTGCCGCCGGGCCCGCGGCGCCGCACCCCGGGCCTGCGCCGCGAGGAGGTCGCGCAGCTCGCCGGCGTCGGCGTGACCTGGTACACCTGGCTGGAGCAGGGCCGTCCGATCAACGCCAGCACGCAGGTGCTGGACGCGGTGGCCCGCACGCTCCGGCTCGACGGCGCCGAGCGCGAGCACCTGTACCGGCTGGCCGAGGTGCCGGAGGCGGAGCCGCCGGACGAGACCGAGCACCTGCCGGAGGACACGCAGGCGATCCTGGACGCCCTGCTGCCGATGCCGGCGTCGGTGTGCAACGCCCGCTCCGACGTGCTGGCCTGGAACGCCGCCTACGCGGCGATCTTCCCGCACGTGGTGTCGGCGGCCCCGTGCGACCGCAACACCATGTTGATCACCTTCACCCTGCCGCCGTGCTGCAACCCGATCGAGAACATGGCGGAGGAGATGCCGATGCACGTCGCGGTGTTCCGGTACCGCTACAGCAGGTACATGGACGAGCCCGGCTGGAAGGAACTGGTCCAGCGGCTCCAGGCGGCCAATGCCGAGTTCAGGCGGCTGTGGGCCGACCACGACATCGCGATGCCGGGGCCCCGGATCAAGGTGTTCCGGCACCACGCCGTGGGAAGGATCCGCACCCGCGCCACCAGCATGGACATCACCGGGTCCGCGGGCGCCCGGCTGGTCGTCTACACGCCGACCGACGAGGAGAGCCGCGCGCGGGTCGGGTGGCTGCTCGCGCACCCCGAGCAGGCCGCCCCGCCCCACCGCCACTGATCAGCGGTGGCGGGCGCGGCGGGCCACCACGACCAGGTCGGCCGCCGCGATGACCGCGACGGCCCCGCAGACCGCCGCCGCGCCCCAGGTCGCGCCGCCGCCGTCCCGGTTCGCCACGATCGCGAAGACGACCGCGGCCGCCAGCGCCGCGGCGAGCGCGATGCCGGACAGGACCGCCCGCAGCCCCAGCGCGCTGCGGGCGGTCAGCGGCTCGCCGCCCGGCGGCCAGTCCTCGTCCTCGTCCTCCGGCGGGCGCCCGTCGCCCTCCGGACCGCGGCCGTCCCCGGTCACCGGGCGAACGTGCCGACGAGGGTCCCGGACGCCACGACCCGGTCCTCGACGGCGTCCCTCAGCTCCTCGGCGGTGAAGCCGTCCCGCAGCCCGGACGGCTCCGACAGCGCGTAGAGGCGGAAGAAGTACCGGTGCGGGTCGTCCCCGGCCGGCGGCTTCGGCCCGCCGTACCCCTCGGTCCCGTAGTCGTTGCGGCCGAGCACCGCGCCCGTGGGCCGCTCGCCGGCGTCCAGGCCGGTGGTGACGGGGTCGATCCCGGCGACCAGCCAGTGCGCGAACGTGCCCGCCGGCGCGTCCGGGTCCTCGCAGGCCAGCGCCAGCTCGACCACCTGCTCGGGGGCCGGCGACCACTCCAGCGGCGGCGAGACGTCGCCGCTGTCGTGCGAGTACTCCGACGGCATGAGCGTGTGGTCGTTGAATGCGGTACTGCGCAGCGTCATCTCTTCCATGCGGGCGTCGTGCCCGGTGCGCGGACGACGATGCACGGCGCCGGAGGGTTCACCCGGCGCTGGAGGCCGCCCAGATGTTGATGCCCGCCTCGACCGCGTCCCGGTCGATCGCCGCCAGCTCGTCCTCGCCGAACTCGAGCCGGTCGAGCGCGGCGAGGTTCTCCTCCAGCTGCGCGACGCTGCTGGCGCCGATCAGCGACGACGTGACCCGCGGGTCCCGCAGTGACCAGGCGAGCGCCATCTGCGCGAGCGACTGGCCGCGGGCCCGGGCGATCTCGTCGAGCCGGCGGACGTGCCGGACGTTCTCCTCGGTGAGCAGGTCGCTGGAGAACGAGGTGTTCCTGCTGGCCCGCGAGCCCTCCGGGATGCCGCCGAGGTACTTGCCGGTGAGCATGCCCTGCGCCAGCGGGGAGAACGCGATGCAGCCGACGCCCTCCTCCTCGAGGGTGCCGAGCAGGCCGCCCTCGATCCACCGGTTCAGCATCGAGTAGGACGGCTGGTGGATCAGCAGCGGCGTCCCCATCTCCCGCAGGATCCGCGCGGCCTCCGCCGTCCGCTTCGGCGAGTACGACGAGATCCCCGCGTACAGCGCCTTGCCGGACCGGACGGCGTGGTCCAGCGCGCCCATCGTCTCCTCCAGCGGCGTTTCCGGATCGAACCGGTGGCTGTAGAAGATGTCGACGTAGTCCAGCCCCATCCGCTTCAGCGACTGGTCCAGGCTCGCCAGCAGGTACTTGCGCGACCCCCACTCCCCGTACGGGCCGGGCCACATGTCATAACCGGCCTTCGTCGAGATGACGAGCTCGTCCCGGTAGGGCGCGAGGTCCTCCCGCATGATCCGGCCGAAGTTGGTCTCCGCGGACCCGTAGGGCGGCCCGTAGTTGTTGGCCAGGTCGAAGTGCGTCACCCCGAGGTCGAACGCGCGCCGCAGGATCGCCCGCTGGACGTCGATCGGGCGGTCGTCGCCGAAGTTGTGCCACAGCCCCAGCGAGATGGCGGGAAGCCGCAGCCCGCTGCGCCCGCACCGCCGGTAGGGAAGTCGTTCGTATCGGTCGCCGTCGGCCGTGTAAGTCATGCCCACAAGTATTTCAGCCCGCTCTCGCCGCCGGACCGCCGGTGATCGTCCGGCGGTGGCGGCGCCCGCCGGTCAGGGCTCGGGGAGTTCTCGTTTGAGGACCTTGCCGGCGGGGTTGCGGGGGAGGGTGTCGAGGAAGACGACCTCGCGGGGGACCTTGTGGCGGGCGAGGTTGGCGGCGACGTGCTTCCGGACGTCGTCGGCGGTGAGGCCGTCGGCGACGACGAAGGCGCGCAGGCGGTGGCCGAACTCCTCGTCGGGGACGCCGACGACGGCCGCCTCGGCGACGGCGGGATGCGCGGCCAGCAGATCCTCGACCTCGCCCGGATGGACGTTCTCCCCGCCCGAGACGATCATGTCGTCGGCGCGGCCGTCCACGTGCAGCCGGCCGCCGGAGTCCAGGTGGCCGAGGTCGCCGACGGCCATCAGGCCGCGGACCTCCTCCTTGCCGCCCCCGCCGGTGTAGCCGCCGAAGCGGGCGGGGGAGTCGACGAAGATCCGGCCGGTGGCGCCGGGCGGGACGGGGCGGTCGTCGTCGCCGAGGACCGCCACCGTCGTCCCGGCGGGCGTGCGGCCGACGCAGCCGGGGGCGGCGGCGAGATCGTCCGGGGTGGCGATGGCGATGCAGGACGCCTCGGTCGAGCCGTAGAAGTTGTACAGGACCGGCCCGAACGCCTCGGCGGTGCGGCGGCCGAGGGCCGGGTCGAGCCGCGCCCCGCCGGTCATGATCACCTTGAGCCGGGACAGGTCGCCGGCGTCGAGCGCGGGGGAGGCGAGCAGCCGGTTCAGCATCACCGGGACGGCGATCAGCGACGTGCAGCGGTGCTCCGCCAGGTCGTCCAGGACCTGCGCGGCGTCGAAGCGGCGGCGGAGCACGAGCGTGGAGCCGAGGCCGATCGCGAGGACGGCGCAGGTCAGCCCGAACCCGTGGAAGAGCGGCGGGCCGACGAACATCGCCTCGCGGCCGCGGAACGGGACCTTCGACAGGATGCCGCCCGGCAGCGCCATCGACGGCGACTGCGAGCGCGGCGCGCCCTTCGGGCGGCCGGACGTGCCGCTGGTGAGGATCACCATCGAGCCGTGCCGGGACGGGGCGGGCGGGGGAGCGGGGTCGCCTTTCGCGATCAGCTCTTCGAGGTCGGCGTCGGTGTGGCGGGGGAGGTCGAGGCCGCCGGCGACGGCCGCGAACTCCTCGTCGTGCACCAGGACGGTCACGCCCTCGCGGGAGACCGCGTCCTGTAGTTGCGGGGCGGCGAAGTCGGTGTTGAGGAACAGCACGGACGCGCCCGTCTTGGCCGCCGCCGACATGGCCTCCAGCAGGCCGCGGTGGTTGCGGCACAGGATGCCGACGGTGGAGCCCGCGCCGACGCCGCGTGCCCGCCACGCGTTGGCGAGGGCGTTGCAGCGCCGATCCAGGTCCGCGAACGTCAGCGGGCCCTGCTCGTCCACGAGCCCGACGCGGCCGGGGAATCGGTGCGCCGGCAGCGACGTGGCGGCGCCGAGCGGCCCGTACGCGCGCAGGGCGCGGCCGGTCGCCCGCAGGGCGGCCGGCGGCATCGGGCCGACCATCCCCGCGCGGACCGCGGCCCGCAGCCCGTTCAGCTCGGCGGACACCCGGGAGAGCGTGACCATGCGCGCAGCGTAGTGACAGGGGAACAGATTCACAAGATCTGTCCCTTTGTCCGCTCGGCGATTCCTCCCGGCAGGGCGCCATGTCGACAAAGAAACCCCGGTGCGGCTGTCATGTCTGCCAGGCGTGAACGGACGCCGATCGTGGCAGGAAGAACCAGAGATACGCGGACGAGGAGGTCCCGGTGGTCGTGCTGCGCAGCTATGTGTCGGGTTCTTGGCGTGCTCCGGAGGACGAGGGCGCGCCGTTGCACGACGCCGTCACGGGGGAGGAGATCGCGCGGATCTCCTCGGCGGGGATCGACATGGGCGCCGCCCTGCGCCACGGGCGGGCGGTCGGCGGCCCGGTGCTGCGGGAGCTGACCTTCCACCAGCGCGCGTCGCTGCTGAAGGCCTTGGCCTCGCATCTGAGGGAGCACCGGGAGGAGCTGTACGCGCTGTCGGCGCGGACGGGCGCCACCCTCGGCGACTCCAAGTTCGACGTCGACGGCGGCATCGGCGTGCTGTTCGGCTACGCGAGCAAGGGCAAGCGCGAGCTGCCGAACGACACGGTGCTGGTGGAGGGCGCCGTCGAGCCGCTCGGCAAGGGCGGCACGTTCGTCGCCCAGCATCTGTGCACGCCGTCGCACGGCGTCGCCGTGCAGATCAACGCGTTCAACTTCCCGGTGTGGGGACCGCTGGAGAAGCTCGCGCCCGCCTTCCTCGCCGGCGTGCCGAGCCTGATCAAGCCCGCGAGCCAGACCGCGTACCTCACCGCCCGGCTGGTCGAGCTGATCGTCGAGTCGGGGCTGCTGCCGGAGGGCAGCGTGCAGCTGGTCTGCGGCGGCCCCCGCGACCTGCTCGACCACCTGACCGAGCAGGACATCGTGGCGTTCACCGGCTCGGCGTCCACCGCGAGGCTGCTGCGCACGCATCCCGCGATCGTCGGCAACGCCGTCCGGTTCAACGCCGAGGCCGACTCGCTGAACTGCTCGGTCCTCGGCCCGGACGCGGCGCCCGGCACCCCCGAGTTCGACCTGTACGTCAAGCAGCTCGTCGCCGAGATGACGGTCAAGGCCGGGCAGAAGTGCACCGCGATCCGCCGCGCGCTCGTCCCCGCCGCGTTCATCGACGACGTCACCGAGGCCGTCCGGGAGCGGCTGGCGAAGGTGACCGTCGGGAACCCGGCCGACCCGGACGTGCGGATGGGCGCGCTCGCCACCCTCGACCAGCGCGAGGAGGTCCGCCGGTCGCTCAAGGCGCTGACGGACGCGGGCCGGATCGTGTTCGGCGACCCCGAGCGCGTCGAGGTGAAGGGCGCGGACGCCGAGCGCGGCGCGTTCATGTCCCCGGTGCTGCTGCGCGCCGAGGACACCGGGCGCGCCGAACCGCACGAGGTCGAGGCGTTCGGCCCGGTCAGCACCCTCATGCCGTACGCGGGCACGGCGGACGCCGTCGCGCTGGCGGCGCGCGGCCGGGGCAGCCTCGCCGGGTCCGTGGTCACCGCGGACCCCGGGTTCGCGCGCGAGATCGTCCTCGGCCTGGCGCCCTGGCACGGGCGGCTGCTGGTGCTGAACTCCGAGGACGCCAAGGAGTCCACCGGCCACGGGTCGCCGCTGCCCGCGCTCGTCCACGGCGGGCCCGGGCGCGCCGGCGGCGGCGAGGAGCTGGGCGGGATCCGCGGCGTCGTGCACCACATGCGGCGCACCGCCGTCCAGTCCGGGCCCGCGATGCTCACCGCGCTCACCGGCCGCTGGGTGCCCGGGACCGACCGCACCGTCACCGACGAGCACCCGTTCCGCAAGCACCTGGAGGACCTGCGGGTCGGCGACACCGCCGTCGGCGGGCCGCGCGTCGTCACGCTCGAGGACGTCGAGCACTTCGCCGAGTTCACCGGCGACACCTTCTACGCCCACACCGACGAGGAGGCGGCGCGGGCCAACCCGCTGTTCGGCGGACGGGTCGCGCACGGGTACCTCGTCGTGTCGTTCGCGGCGGGCCTGTTCGTCGACCCCGACCCGGGCCCGGTGCTGGCCAACTACGGGCTGGAGAACCTGCGGTTCCTCACCCCGGTCAAGCCCGGCGACGAGCTGACGGTGACGCTCACCGCCAAGCAGATCTCGCCGCGCGAGGGCGCCGGCCACGGCGAGGTCCGCTGGGACACCGACGTCACCAACCAGGACGGGGCGTCCGTCGCCAGGTACGACGTGCTGACGCTGGTGGCCAAACGGTCCGAGCGCGGCTAGAACGGGAAGGGGCGTCCGCGGGGAGACGTCGAAGCGCCGCCGGCGACGGGGAGCACCGATGATCAGTCCCCTGCACATCCAGACGGTGCGCGAGGTCGTGCGCACCGGATCGTTCGCGGACGCCGCCCGCAACCTCGGGTACACCGCGTCCGCCGTCTCCCAGCAGGTCGCCGCGCTGGAGCGCGCCTGCGGGCTGGTGCTGTTCGAGCGCCGGGCCCGCAGCGTGCGGCCGACGAGCGCGGCGTTCCTGCTGGTCAGCAAGGGCAACGACGTCCTGTCGGCGCTGGCCACGCTGGAACGGGAGCTGCGCACCGTGGCCAGCGGCGAGCGCGGCGCGCTGCAGCTCGGCAGCTTCCCGACCGCGAGCTCCCGCATCCTGCCGCGGGTGCTGGCGGAGCTGTCGCGGGTCCGGCCCGGAACCGAGATCACGCTGGCGGAGGGGGAGCCGGACGAGCTGCTGCCCGAGCTGCTCGACGGCGACCTCGACCTGCAGCTCGTCTACCGGTACGACCTGTTCCCGCGCGGCTGGCCGGACCAGGTCATCGAGACGCCGGTGATGGACGAGAACCTGGTGCTGTGCGTGCCGGCCGGCCATCCGCTGTCCGGCCGGCGCACCGCGCGGCTGCCCGACCTGGAGTCGGAGACGTGGATCGCCGGGCGTCCCGACAGCCGCGGCGCGCAGGCGCTGCTGCGGCTGTGCGGCACCGCCGGGTTCACGCCGAACATCGCCTTCCGCAGCAACGACTACGCGGTGGTCTGCGGGCTCGTCGGCTGCGGTCTCGGCATCGCGCTGGTCCCGGCGCTCGGCTGCGTCCCGCATCCGGGCCTGCGGACGTTGCGGCTCAGCCGCCGCACGCCGCGCCGCCACGTGACCGTGCTGCGCCGCGCCACCAACACCAATCCGCTGGTCAAGGACGCGCTGCGCGGGCTGATGGACGTGGCGCGCGACGTCGAGGCGGAGATCAGCGGCGCCACCGGCCCGTGAGAGGCCCCGGTGCGGGCACGTCTCAGACGCAGTTGATCTCCGGGCGGAGGCGGTCGCCGGCGAACCGGGCGGCGTGCAGGGGGGCGACGTCCACGAACGGCTCGCGGCGCAGGTAGAGGTCGCGGACGACCTCGCCGACCGCCGGCCCCTGGAGGAACCCGTGGCCGGAGAACCCGGTCGCGTACAGGAACCGGGACACCCCGCGATCCTCGCCGATCAGCGCGTTGTGGTCGGGCGTGACCTCGTACAGCCCCGCCCACCCGCCGGCCAGGCCCGCGTCGAGGAGGCGGGGCGCGCGGGCGGCGATGGCCTCGGTGAGGCGCGGCAGCCACGCGTCCGACCGGTCCAGTGCGAAGCCGGGCCTCTCGTCGGGATCGGACATGCCGAGCATCAGCCCCTCGCCTTCTCCGTGGAAGTAGAACGAGGTGGTGAAGTCGATCGTCATCGGCACCGGGCGGGGCAGGTCCGGCATCGGCCCGGTGAAGGCGATCTGCCGCCGCAGCGGTTCCACCGGCAGGGCGACGCCCGCCATCGCGCCCACCTGCGCCGACCAGGCCCCGGCGGCGCACACGACGGCGGACGCGGCGATCCGCCCCCGCGATGTCTCCACCGCCCGGATCTCGCCGCCGCTCGCGTCGATGCCGAGGACCTCGCAATGGGTGAGCAGCGTCGCGCCGCGCCGCCGCGCTCCGGTCGCGTAGCCGAGGACGACCGACTCCGGCGTGCAGTGCCCGTCGTCGGGGGAGAACGCGGCGGCCAGCAGGCCGCCGGTCTCGATGAGCGGCGACAGCCGCCGCGCCTCCGCCACGGAGATCATCCGGCTCGGCACGCCGAGGTCGTTCTGCAGCGCCACGCTCTCCTCGAACGCCGCGACGTCCTCCGGCCGCGACAGCAGGAACAGGTAACCGACCCGGTGCAGGTCGATCTCCTGCCCGGGACGGTCGCCGAACCGCGCGAACGCCTCCAGGCTGCGGGCGCCGAGGCGGATGTTCACCTCGTCGGAGAACTGCGCCCGCACCCCGCCCGCCGCCTTGCACGTCGACCCGGACCCCAGCTCGTCCCGCTCGGCCAGCACCACCCGCACCCCGGCCTCGGCGAGGTGGAACGCGATGCTCGTTCCCATCACCCCGCCGCCGATGACGACGACGTCCGCCTCGGACCCCATGCCGGCCCTACAGCCGGAAATCGAGGTCGGGGGCGATCGCGAGGACGTCCATCTGCGCCTTCTGCAGCCGACCCGAGTGGTCCCAGTTCATCGACTGCCAGCGGGTGAACTGGTCCAGCACCCAGACGCCCGACTGGCGGCTGCCGTTGCCGGACCGCCCGTTCCCGCCGAACGGCAGGTGCGCCTCCGCGCCGGACGTCGAGTTGTTCACGCTGACCATCCCTGCGGAGATCCGCCGCCGGAACCGGAACACCTTCGCCGGGTCGGTGGTGTAGATCGACGCGGACAGGCCGTAGCCGGGCGCGTTCGCCAGCGCGATCGCCTCGTCCAGCGTCCGGTACGGGGCGACGCCGATGATCGGTCCGAACGTCTCGTTCATGAACAGCTCGTCGCCGGGACCGACCCCGTCGACGATCACCGGGTGGTAGAACAGCCCGGCCTCGGGATCCCCGACGAAGCCGGCGCGCGGGTTCGCGGCCGTGATCCGCCCGGTGTCGGACGAGCCGTGCACCGCGTGGCCGGGGCCGATCCAGCCGAGCGTCTTCTCGAAGCCGCCGGCGAACCGCTCGCTGATCAGCGGGCCGTACAGGACGTCCTCGAACGGGTCGCCGACCGGCGCCGCGCGCACCGCCTCGTCCAGCAGCCGGACGAACGCGCCGTGCAGCGACTCGTGCACGATCACCGTCCCGAGGGACGTGCAGCGCTGCCCCGCCGTCCCGAAGCCGGAGAACAGCGCGCCCTCGACGGCGAGCGGGAGGTCGGCGTCCTCGGTCACCACCATCGGGTTCTTGCCGCCCAGCTCCAGGCACGGCGTCTGGAGGTGCCGCCCGCACAGCTCGCCGATCCGCGCCCCGACCTCCGTCGACCCGGTGAACCCGACCTTGTCGACGAGCCCCTCGCCGAGCGCCCGCTCCAGCCCCGCGTAGGTCTCCGGGCCGTCGGCGAAGACCAGGTTGAGCACCCCGTCCGGCAGGCCCGCGTGCGCGAACAGCCGGTAGAACGCCTCGGCGCACGCCGCCGCGTACTCGGCGGGCTTCCACACCACCGCGTTCCCGCACAGCAGCGCCGGGACGATGTACCAGGACGGCACCGCGACCGGGAAGTTCCCCGCCGTCACGACCGCGACGACGCCGACCGGGTCGCGGAACGTGAACAGCTGCTTGTCCGGCATCTCGGACGGGACGGTCTGCCCGTACAGCCGCCGTCCCTCGCCGAGGAAGAACGCGCACGTGTCGGCGATCTCCTGCACCTCGCCGAGCGCCTCGGCGTAGGGCTTGCCGACCTCGCGGGCGACGACGCGGGCCAGCGCCGGCTTGTTCGCCTCGACCAGCCGGCCGATCGACGCGACGACCTGGCCGCGGACCGGCGCCGGGACGTCGCGCCAGGCGTCCTGCGCCGTGCGCGCCGCGCGGCAGGCCCGGACGAGGCCGGCGGCGTCCGCGAGGGACACCTCCGCGACCAGCTCGGTGCTGCGGGACGGGTCGGTGGAACGGTACGAGCGCGGCCCCGCCGGGATCCGGGCGCCGCCGATGACGGAGGTGAGCACGGTTCCCACACTGAACGGGCCGCGGCGCCCGGCCAAGATCGGGCAGAGCGCGGCCTGCTTATCCCGAGGCCAAGCCCGGCTGAGCCTTCGCCCGCCGAGCATGCGCGCCGAGCGTCCCTCGGCGGGCCGCCGGCCGGGTCGCGGCCTCGCGGGCGAGTCGACCGGACGGCGGGTGCGCGCGATGCTCGTTACCGGACCGCCCACCGCACCGCAGGAGCCCGCATGGCCGAGCCCGTCGACGTCCACTTCCTGGAGCAGGCCGCGTCGCTGGAACCGCCGGACGAACCGAGGGCGCCCGGCCCGCTCGGCGACGCCGAGTGCCTGCGGCTGTTCGACGCCCAGCTCGGCAGCCGGCACCTCGACCTCGCGGCGCGATGGCTCCGCTCGCAGGACCGCGGCTACTACACGATCGGGTCGTCCGGACACGAGGGCAACGCCGCCGTCGCCGCCGCGCTGCGCCCGGACGATCCGGCCCTGCTGCACTACCGGTCCGGCGCGTTCTTCCTGGAGCGGGCCCGGCAGGCCGGTGAGCCGGACCCGCTGCGGGACGTGCTGCTCGGCGTCGTCGCGGCGGCGGCGGAGCCGATCGCGGGCGGGCGGCACAAGGTGTTCGGCAGCCGCCGCCTGCACATCGTCCCGCAGACCTCCACGATCGCCTCCCACCTGCCGCGCGCGCTCGGCGTCGCGTTCGCGATCGAGCGGGCCGCCCGCCTCGGCGCCGCGTCGCCGTGGCCGCGCGACGCGGTGGCGGTGTGCAGCTTCGGCGACGCGTCCGCGAACCACTCGACGGCGGCGGGCGCGATCAACGCCGCGGTCAACTGCGGGTTCCAGGGGCTGCCGATGCCGCTGCTGCTGGTCTGCGAGGACAACGGCATCGGCATCAGCGTCCGCACCCCGCCCGGCTGGATCGAGGCCGCCTACGGCTCCCGGCCCGGCCTCGCCTACTTCCAGGCCGACGGCTGCGACATCGAGGACGCCCACGCGGCGTCGTGCCGGGCCGCCGGCTGGGTCCGCGAGCACCGCCGCCCCGCCTTCCTGCACCTGCGGACCGTCCGGCTGATGGGCCACGCCGGCTCGGACGTCGAGTCGGCCTACCGCACGCCCGCCGAGATCGCCGCGGACCTCGCCGCCGACCCGCTGCTGCGCACCGCCCGCCTGCTCGTCGACCGGGGCATCGCGACCGCCGACGGGATCGTCCGGCTGTACAGGGCGAAGCGGCACGACGTCCTGCGGCGCGCGGCGCAGGTGCGGGACGCCCCGCGCCTGGCGTCCGCCGCCGAGGTGACGGCGCCGATCAGGTACTGCGATCCCGCGCCGGCGGCGGAGGCTCCCGGGGAGGGGGAGCCCGTGACGGTCGCGCAGGCGATCAACCGGACGCTCGGCGACCTGCTCGGCGAGCGCCCGGGCATGCTCGTGTTCGGCGAGGACGTCGCGCGCAAGGGCGGCGTCTACGGCGTCACGCGCGGCCTGGCGAAGCGGGCCGGGGCGGCGCGGGTGTTCGACACGATCCTGGACGAGCAGTCGGTCCTCGGGCTCGCGCTCGGACTCGGCCTCGCGGGGATGCTGCCCGTCCCGGAGATCCAGTACCTCGCCTACCTGCACAACGCCGCCGACCAGATCCGGGGCGAGGCGGCGACGCTGCCGTTCTTCTCGTCGGGCCGGTACCGCAACCCCATGGTCGTCCGCATCGCCGGCTACGCCTACCAGAAGGGATTCGGCGGCCACTTCCACAACGACAACGCCGTGGCGGCCCTGCGCGACGTCCCCGGACTGGTCATCGCGTCACCGGCCCGCCCGGACGACGCCGCCGGGATGCTGCGCGCCTGCGCGGACGCCGCCGAACACGACGGCCGCGTCTGCCTGTTCCTGGAGCCGATCGCCCTCTACCACGTCCGTGACCTGCACGAAGAAGGCGACGCCGGATGGCTGGCCCCGGCCGGCGGCACGGTCCCGATCGGACGCGGCCGCACCTACGGCGACGGGCGCGACCTGACCATCGCCACGTTCGCCAACGGGCTGCGCATGAGCCTGCGGGCCGCGCGCCGCCTGGAGGACGAGGGCGTCCGGTGCCGCGTGCTCGACTTGCGCTGGCTCGCCCCGCTGCCCGTGGACGACCTGCTGCGGGAGGCGCGCGCGACCGGCGCCGTCCTCGTCGCGGACGAGACGAGGCGGACCGGCGGCGTGTCCGAGGGCGTCCTCGCCGCGCTCGCCGACGCCGGGTTCGACGGCCGCGCCGCCCGCGTCGCGAGCGAGGACAGCTTCATCCCGCTCGGCGACGCCGCCGCCCACGTGCTGCTGTCGGAGGACGCCGTCGTGGACGCCGCCGCGGAGCTCCTCAGCCGGTCTCGATGACCGGGTCGCCGCCGAGGTAGGCGGCCTTCACCCGGTCGTCGCCCGCCAGCTCGGCGGCCGGGCCGTCCAGCACGATGCGGCCGGTCTCCAGCACGTACGCGCGGTCGGCGAGGCGGAGGGTCTGGTGGGCGTTCTGCTCGACGATCAGGATCGTCGCGCCCTGGTCCCTGATCTCGCGCACCACCCGCATCACCTGCTGCGCCGTCCGCGGTGCCAGCCCCATCGTCGGCTCGTCCAGGGCGAGCAGCCGGGGCCGCAGCATCAGCGCGCGGCCGATGGCCAGCATCTGCTGCTCGCCGCCCGACAGCAGCCCGGCGAGCTGCCCGCGCCGCTCCCCGAGCCGCGGGAACATCGCGTACACCTCCTCGCGGCGGGCGCTCACCGCCGCCCGGTCGCGGCGCCGCAGGTAGCCGCCGAGCAGCAGGTTCTCCGCGACCGTCAGGGCGGGGAACACCCGGCGGCCCTCCGGCACGTGCCCGAGGCCGGCCGCGACGACCCGGTGCGCGTCGAGCCGGGTGATGTCGCGGCCGCCGAACTCGACCCGTCCCGACCGGGCCCGGTGCAGCCCGGTGACGGTGCGCAGCGCGGTCGTCTTGCCCGCGCCGTTGCTGCCGAGCAGCGCGACGATCTCGCCCTCGGCGACCTCGAAGGAGATCCCGGCCAGCGCCTCGACCTGCCCGTAGCGGCTGTGCAGGTCCGTCACCCGCAGCAGGGCCGGCCCGGCGGTCCCGGGCGTCCCCGCGGCCCCGGTCGTCCCCGTAACCCCGGTCATCCCAGTACCTCCGTGACGAGGTCGGTCTCCGGGTCGTCCGGCACGCCGAGATAGGCCGCGATCACCCGCGGGTCCGCCTGGACCTCGGCGGGCGGGCCCTCCGCGATCGCCCGGCCGTTCTCCAGCACGGTGACCCGGTCGGAGATCGACATGACCAGCGCGACGTCGTGCTCGATCAGCACCACGGCCGTGCCGAGCCCGCTGATCCGCGCGATCAGCCCCATCAGCGCGCGCTTCTCGGTCGGGTTGGCGCCCGCGGCGGGCTCGTCCAGCAGCAGCACCCGCGGCTCGGCGGCGAGCGCCCGCGCGATCTCCAGCCGCCGCCGGTCGCCGTAGGCGAGGCCTCCGGCGGGCCGGTCCGCCGCGCCGGCCAGCCCGACGAAGTCCAGGCAGCGGCGGACGGCGTCCAGGTCGGCGCGGCCCGGCGGCCGCAGCAGCGCCCGGTCGCGGGCGAACCGGCCGACCAGCACGTTCTCGGCGACGGTCATCTCGTCGAACAGCCGGATGCTCTGGAACGTGCGGGCCAGCCCGGCGGCGGCGACCCGGTGCGGGGACAGCCCGCGCACCCGCCGCCCGGCGAGCGTCACCGTGCCGCGCGACGGCGGGATCAGCCCGGTGATGCAGTTGAACGCGGTGGTCTTGCCCGCCCCGTTCGGGCCGATCACGCTCACCACCTGCCCGGCGGCGGCGCGCAGCCGCAGGTCCTCGACGGCCGTGACGCCGCCGAACGACCGGGACAGGCCGTCCACCTCCAGCAGTGCGCCCGTCCCGGCCGCGGCGGGCCGGGCCTCGGCCGGCGCCCGCGCGGGCAGCCGGAACCGGCGCGGCCGGGCCGGCCACACGCCCTGCGGGCGCAGGATCACGATGGCGATCAGCAGCAGCGCGAAGAACAGCCCCCGGTACTCCTGGACGGTGCGCAGCGCCTCGGGCAGCGCGACGATGACGACCGCGCCGACCAGCACCCCCGGCCGGCTGCCCATGCCGCCGATGATCACCACCAGCAGGATCATCAGCGAGGTCAGGAACGTGAAGCTGGACGGGTCGATGGTGCCGAGCTGCGCGGCGTTGAGCGGGCCGGCGACCGCGCCGACCGCGGCGCCGAGCACGTAGGCGAGCAGCTTCACCCGGCGGGCCGGGACGCCGACCGCCTCGGCGGCGGTGTCGTCGGACCGGATCGCCCGCCACGCGTACGCCAGCCGCGTCCGCGCCAGCAGGCCCGTCGCGACCAGCACCACGACGAAGAACGCCAGCGCCAGGTGGAAGAAGCCGGTGGGCGTGACGATCTCCCGGCCGCCGACCGAGACGGGCGGGATCCCGGTCAGCCCGTTCGGGCCGCCGGTGACGTCCAGGTTCACCACCGTGATCCGGATGATCTCGCCGAAGCCGAGCGTGACGATCGCGAGGTAGTCGCTGCGCAGCCGCAGCGTCGGATACCCGATCACGACGCCCGCGGCGGCGGCGACGAGCACCGCCGCAGGCAGCGTCAGCCAGAAGTTCCAGTGCCACTTCAGCATCAGCAGCCCGGACGTGTACGCGCCGATCGCGAAGAACGCCGCGAAACCGAGGTCGAGCAGCCCGGCGTAGCCGACGACGACGTTGATGCCGAGCCCGAGGATCGCGTAGATGAGGATCGTCCCGGCGACGGTGACCTGGTAGTCGTCCATCACCTGCCCGCCGGCGAGCGCCAGCACGATCAGCAGCGGCCAGCCCCCGTACCGCAGCGCCAACTCCCCCTTCGACGCGGTGGGGGCCCTCATGCGCGCTCCACGACGCGCTCGCCGAACAGGCCGGTCGGCCGCAGCGCCAGCACCGCGATCAGCAGCCCGAAGATGATCACGTCGGTCCAGCGGGACGAGACGTACCCGGCGGCGAACGACTGGACGAGCCCGATGCACACCCCCGCGACCATCGTCCCCGGCAGGTTCCCGATCCCGCCGAGCACGGCGGCGGTGAACGCGCGCAGCCCGATCAGGAAGCCCATCCCGAAGCTGATCTGCACGTAGTACAGCCCGTACATGACGCCGGCCGCGCCCGCGAGCACGGATCCGGCGAAGAACGTGACGAGGACGAGCCGCTCCACGTTGATGCCCTGGAGCCGCGCGGCGTCCCGGTCCATCGCCAGCGCCCGCATCGCCGTGCCCGTGACGGTGCGCGTGACGAACAGCCACAGGCCCGCCATCAGCGCCAGCGCCACCAGGACGAGCGTGAGCTGGCCGTAGGTGACGCGGACGGTCCCGCTGAAGATCCGGCCGCCGTCCAGCACCCCCGGATACGACTTGAACCGGGCGTGCGTCAGGTCCTTCACGCCCTCCTCCAGCGCCAGCGACACCCCGATCGCGGCGATCAGCAGCGCCAGCCGGGGCGAGGACAGCAGCGGGACGTAGGCGGCGCGGGCGATGCCGGTGCCGACGATCCCGGTGGCCAGGGCGCCCGCCACCACGGCGGCGAGCACGGCGGGCCAGGCCGCCCCGCCGGTGACGCCGAGCGTGGTCAGCACCCCGTACCCGGTGAACGCCCCGATCATGAACACGTCGCCGTGCGCGAAGTTGATCAGCCGCACCACGCCGTAGATCATCGAGTAGCCGAGCGCGATCAGCGCCAGGAACGCCCCGATCGTCAGGCCGTTCACCAGGTACTGGACGAACTCGCTCATGCCGCCGCGCTCACGAGGCCTTGGCGTCCACCCAGGCGCCGCTCTTGTCGAGCTTCCTGTAGGCGGCGAACGCGCCGTTCTGCACGTGGACGGTGATGTAGAGCGGGTCGGTCCGGTCGCCCTTGGCGTCGAAGGTGATGGGGCCGGTGATGCCGGGGAAGTCCTTGACGCCGTGCAGGCCCTTGATGATGTCGGCGCCCTTCGTCCCGGTCTGCCCGATGACCTTCGCGAGGATCTTCACGGCGTCGTACTCGTAGACCGAGAACGGCCCGGGGTCGGCGCCGTTCTTCGCCTTGTAGGCGGACACGAACGCCGATGCGGTGGGCAGGTCCTTGGCGAGCGGCGCGGTCGTGGCGATGTAGCCCTCCGCCGCCGAGCCGGCCGTCTTCAGGACGGTCGAGTCGGTGGTGGCGTCCCCGCCCATCAGCGTGAACTTGAGCCCGAGCTGCTTGCGCTGCTTCATCAGCAGCCCGGCCTCGGCGTAGTAGCCGGTGAAGTACAGCACGTCCGGCTTCGTCGAGGCGATCTTCGTCAGGACGGGGCTGTAGTCGGACTGGCCGGGCTGCAGCGCGTCCTCGTAGACGACCTGCCCGCCCGCCTGCTTCACCGAGGCCGCCGCCGCGTCCGCGAGGCCCTTGGCGTAGGTGGTGTTGTCGTGCAGCAGCGCGATCCGCCTCGCGCCGAGCGGCCCGGTCATGAACTTCGCGGCGACCAGGCCCTGGTTGTCGTCGCGCCCGCAGGTCCGGAACACCTTGCCCTTGCCGCTGTCGGTCAGCGACGGGTTGGTGGAGGCGTCCATGACGAACGGCACGCTCCGCCGCCCGTAGATGGGGATCGCGGGCACCGCGGCGCCCGAGCAGTAGCCGCCCGCGACCGCGACGACGCCGCTGTTGAGCAGCTTCTGCGCGGCCTGCGCGCCCTGCTGGGCGCTGCACTGGTCGTCCGCCTGGACGATCTTGATCTTCTTGCCCTTCACCCCGCCGGCCCTGTTGACCTCGTCGGCCGCGACCTTCGCGGCGGCGAGGATGTCCTGGCCGGCGGAGGCGGAGTCGCCGCTCAGCGGGGCCGGCACGCCGATCCTGATGTCGCCGGACCCGCCGGAGCCGCCCGACCCGCAGCCGGCGGCGAGCGGGACCAGCAGCAGCCCGGCGCCGGCCGCGGCGAGCCCGGGGGATCGCGCTCCGCGGCGCCGTGTTCTCGAGGACGTCATCGGTGCTCCCTCGCTCGTCAGGCGGGTTGGCAAAAGCGTGATCCGTCGCGGCACGGGCGTCGAGACGACGAAGCATGCGATCTCATGGAGTGATCGGTAAGCACCGCTTGCCCTCCCGGCCTCGACAGCGCGGGGAGCGGGTCGCGAGGATCGGCGCATGGCCGACGTCCTGCTGCTGTCCGCCGCCGACGTGCGGGCGGTGTTCGACCTGCCGGCCGCGATCGAGTCGCAGCGCGCCGCGTTCGCGGCGCTCGGCAGCGGAGAGGCGCGGCTCGCGCCGCGGGCGCTGCTGGACGGCCCGGACGGCGGCGTCGCGTTCGGCTACCTGTCGCGGCTGCCCGGGTCCGGCGCGGTGGCGAAGTTCGGCAGCGTCACGCCGGGCAACGCCGCGCGCGGCCTGCCGACCGTCGCGGCGCTGGTGATCGTGCAGGACCCGGTGGACGGGCGGCCCGTCGCGATCATCGAGGGCGAGGCCGTCACGACGCCGCGGACGGCCGCGGCGAGCGCGGTCGCCGCCGACCACCTCGCGGTTCCGGACGCGTCCCGGCTCGCCGTCATCGGCTGCGGCGTGCAGGGCCGCGCGCATGTGCGGGCGATGCCGCTGGTGCGTCCGATCGGACGGGTGACCGTGGTCTGCCGCAACCCCGGCACCTGCGGCGCCGCCGCGGACCTGGCCGCCGAACTGGAACTTCCCGTGGAGGGGACCGGGGACGTCCGCGCGGCCGTCGCCGACGCGGACATCGTGGTCACCGCCACCACCAGCACGGAACCGGTCGTCCTCGGCGAGTGGCTCCCAGCCGGTTGCACGGTGCTGAGCGTCGGGTCGTTCGCGCCCGACCGCTGCGAGGTCGATGCCGCGGTCCTCGCCCGCGCGGCCGCCGTCGTGGTCGACGACGTGGCGACCGCCCTGCTCCAGGCCGGCCCGATCGTGGCGGGCGTCCGCGACGGGCGGCTCGGCGAGGACCGGATCCGGCCGCTCGGCCCGATCGTCGCCGGGCTCGCGCCCGGTCGCACGGCGCCGGGCGACGTGGTCTTCTTCAACAGCGTCGGCCTGGGCGTGCAGGACGCCGCGGCCGCGGCCGTCATCGTCGACCGGGCCCGCGCCGCCGGCGCGGGCAGGCTCGTCGCGCTGTGACGGCCCGGCCCGGCGGGGGGCGGCGCCGTCGCCGGTAAACTACGTGTTCGTTAAAGCGAACGCAAGGGATGCGGGCGGACGGCGTCCCGCGAGCGAAGGGGGCGGCACGTGGGCGGTCCGGGCGATTCGGTGCGGGACGTGCTGGCGGGCAACCTGCGCCGCGCGCGGCTGGAGCTCGGCCTCTCGCTGTCGGAGCTGTCGCGCCGGTCGAAGATCGGCAAGGCGACGCTGTCCCAACTGGAGGCCGGTGCCGGCAACCCCACCATCGAGACGGTGTTCAGCCTGTCGCGCGCCCTGGAGGTGCCCATCTCCGACCTGCTGGACCACCAGGCGCCGACCGGGCTGACCGTGGTGCGCGGCGCCGACGTCGAGGTGCTGCGCGGCGAGGGCGTCGACCTGCGGCCGCTGCGCGGGATCGAGTCCGGCGGCGCGATCTTCGAGGTGTACGACCAGCAGGTCAGGGCCGATTCGCGGCAGGACTCGCTCGGCCATGTCGGCACCGAGCACACCATCGTGCAGGCGGGCCGGCTGGGCGTTCGGGTGGACGACCGGGAGGTCGAGCTCGGGCCCGGCGACTACGTCGGCTTCGACGCCCGGCTGCCGCACGCCTACACCGCGCTCGACGGGCCCGTCCGCTCCGTGCTGCTCCTGCAGTACCGCTCTGACCAGCGGCTTCACTCCACACCGGCGGAGCCGCCGCATCTGGTCGAGACGCCGTGACGGCGGTCCCGGCCGCGCGTTGACAGCGCGCCGGGGCCGACATACTCTCGGGCTCGTTCGGTTTAACGAACGCTCTGGACGGTGCTGGCGTGGCAGGAGGGTCGATGACGCGGGTCGTGGTGCTGGGCGCCGGGATGGTCGGTGCGGCCTGCGCCCGCGAGCTGGCCCTCGCCGGATTCGCGGTCACGGTCGTCGACCGGTCCGGCCCGGCGGCGGGCACCACCGCGCACGGCGAGGGCAACGTCCTGGTCTCCGACAAGGGACCCGGGCCCGAGCTGGAACTGGCGAAGCTGTCCCGCGAGCTGTGGCCCGCGATCCTGGACGGCGACCCGAACGCCGGCGCCGCCGAATGGGACCCCAAGGGCGGCATCGTCGTCGCCACCACCGCCGAAGGCGCCGCCGCCCTCACCGGGTTCGCCGCGGGCCAGCGCGAGGCCGGGGTCACCGCCCACGACATGGACGCCGCCGACCTCGCCGCCGCCGAGCCCCACCTCACCCGGGACGTCGCCAGGGCCGTCCACTACCCCGAGGACGCGCAGGTGCAGCCCGCCGGCGCCGCGACCGCCCTGCTCGCCGCCGCCGTCCGGGCCGGCGCCGAGCTGCGCACCGGCTGCGAGGTGCTCGGCGCCGTCCGCAACGGCGGACGGATCACCGGCGTCCGCACCGCGGCCGGGACGATCGAGGGCGACGCCGTCGTCAACGCCGCGGGGCCGTGGTCCGGTGAGGTCGCCGGGAGGCTCGGCGTCCGGCTCGACGTGCGGCCCCGGCGCGGGGAGGTGCTGGTGACCGCGCCGATGCCGCCGACCGTCTTCCACAAGGTCTACGACGCCGACTACGTGGGCGCCGTCGGCAGCGCCGCCGAGGAGCTCCAGGCCTCCGCCGTCGTCGAGGCCACCCGCGGCGGCACGATCCTGCTCGGCTCCTCGCGCCGCCGCGTCGGGTTCGACGACCGGATCCGCCCCGAGGTGCTGTCGGTCATCGCGGCCAAGGCGCTGCGGCTGTTCCCGATGCTGGCCGGCGTGCCGGTGATCCGCGCCTACGGCGGGTTCCGCCCGTTCGTCCCCGACCACCTGCCGGTCATCGGCCCCGACCCGGAACTGGACGGCCTCTGGCACGCCACCGGGCACGAGGGCGCCGGGATCGGGTTGTCCGCCGGGACCGCCGCCGTCCTGCGCGACCTGATGCTCGGCCGCGAGCCCGCGATCGACGCGGCGCCGTTCCGCGCCGATCGGCCCGCCGTCCAGTCCGAAGGAGAGAAATGAGCGCGCGACTCGTGCCCGCGGCCGGCGACGCGGCCGGCCGCCGCCCCGACGTCCCGCTGCGGATCACCGTGGACGGCGAGCCCGTCGACGGCGTCGCCGGGCAGACGATCGCGGGCGTGCTGCTCGCCGCCGGCCGTCGCACCTGGCGGTCCGGGCCGTCCGGCGCCCCGCGCGGCGTGTTCTGCGGGATCGGCGCCTGCTTCGACTGCCTCGTCACGGTCAACGGCGTCCGCGACGTGCGGGCCTGCCGCCGCCGCGCCCACGACGGCGACGCCGTCGCCACCCAGTCGCGAGCGGAGGACGCCCGATGACCCGGCATGTCGTGGTCGTCGGTGCGGGCCCCGCGGGGCTCGGTGCGGCGGCGGGCGCGCTGCGCGCCGGTGCGGACGTCACGCTGGTCGACGCGTCCGAGCACCCCGGCGGCCAGTACCACCGGATGCTCCCCGACGCGTTCGCCGCCGCGCACCCCGGGCGCCTGCACCACGGCTGGCGCGGCTTCGAGCGGCTCCGCGACCACGTCCTCGGGCATCCGCGCTGCGCGTGGTGGCCGGAGAGCACCGTCTGGTCGCTCGAACGGCCCGACGAGGGAGCGCCGATCGTCCACGTGCTGCGCGGCGAGGCCGACGCGGCCGGGCGGGAACGGCACGTCCTGCGCCCGGACGCGCTGGTCCTCGCGCCCGGCGCCCACGACCGCGTCCTGCCGTTCCCCGGCTGGGAGCTGCCCGGCGTCTACACCGCCGGGGCCGCGCAGGCGCTCGCCAAGGGGGAGCGCCTCGTCGTCGGCGACCCCGTCCTGATCGCCGGTTCTGGACCGTTCCTTCTCCCGGTCGCCGCGTCGCTGATCGAGGCCGGCGCCACCGTCCTGGAGGTGCTGGAGGCCAACTCCGCCGCGACCGTCGCGCGCGGCTGGGCGCGCCGCCCCTGGGAGCTGGCGTCGCAGGCCGGCAAGGCCGGGGAGCTGGCCGAGTACGCGGGGCTGCTGGCCCGGCACCGCGTCCCCTACCGGACGGGCCGCGCCGTGATCGAGGCCCGGGGCGACGGGCGCGTCGAAGAGGCGGTCACGGCGCGGCTGCGTCCCGACTGGTCGGTCGTCCCCGGCACCGAGCGGACCGTCCCGGTCGACGCGCTCTGCGTCACTCACGGCTTCAGCCCGCAGCTCGAACTGCCCGTCGCGGCCGGCTGCGCGCTCGCCCGCACGGCCGGCGGCGCGTTCACCGAAGTGGACGCCGACCAGCGCACCACCGCGCCGGGCGTCTACGCGGCCGGGGAGATCACCGGCATCGGCGGGGCGCCCGCCGCCCGCACCGAGGGCCTGCTCGCCGGCTGGATCGCCGGGGGAGGGGACCCTGGCGCCCGCGAGGCCGGCGCGCTGCGCCGCCGCCGCGATCACGCCCGCGCGTTCGCCGCCCGGCTCGCCGCCGCCCACCCGATCGGCGCGGCCTGGCCCGGCTGGCTGCGCGACGAGACCGTCGTCTGCCGCTGCGAGGAGACCACCTACGGTTCCCTGTGCCGCGCGGCCGGCGACCGGGCGAGCGGGTCCGCCCGCGCGGTCAAGCTCGGCACCCGCGCCGGGCTCGGACCGTGCCAGGCCCGCGTCTGCGGCCCCACGGTCGCCGAACTGCTTTCCGGCAAGGTGAACGGGGCGAACCCCCACCACCGGCCCATCGCCCAGCCCATCAGGCTTGGCGAGCTCGCAAGCCCCCCCACCGAGAACACGCAGAACCCCGACCAGAAAGAGAGCGCCCGATGAGCGACACCAAGCTCCTGAGCCTCGGCGGCGTCATCGTTGCGACGGCGCTGCCCTACTACGAGGACGCCACCGCTCCCGCCGGGCTCGCCGTCGACTACGACAAGTACGCCGAGCACTGCCGCTGGCTCGTCGACAACGGCTGCCGCGGCGTCGGACCGAACGGCTCCCTCGGCGAGTACTCCTCGCTGACCGACGACGAGCGCCGCCGCGTCGCCCGCACCGCGATCGAGGCCGTCGGCAAGGACGGCGTCGTCGTGGTCGGCGTGCACGGCCCCGGCTCCCACCAGGCGAGGCAGTGGGCGGAGATCGCCGCCGAGGACGGCGCGCACGGCGTGCTGTGCCTCCCGCCGACCATGTACCGGGCCAACCGCGGCGAGGTCATCGCCCACTACGAGGCCGTCGCGTCCGCCGGGCTGCCCGTCATGGTCTACAACAACCCGATCGACACCAAGGTCGACCTCACCCCCGACCTGCTCGCCGAGATCGCGCAGATCGACGGCGTCGTCGCGGTCAAGGAGTTCTCCGGCGACGTCCGCCGCGTCCTGGAGATCAAGGAGAAGGCCCCCGGCCTGGAGGTCGTCGCCGGCGCCGACGACGTCACCCTGGAGGCGCTGCTGATGGGCGCCAC
The DNA here is from genome assembly GCF_041951385.1 of Actinomadura sp. NTSP31. Lineage (NCBI taxonomy): Bacteria > Bacillati > Actinomycetota > Actinomycetes > Streptosporangiales > Thermomonosporaceae > Actinomadura > Actinomadura sp. NTSP31. Next base: position 424,996 of record NZ_JBGNUT010000004.1, read on the forward strand.
CGGCTGGTTCGCCGGCTTCCCGAACGTGTTCCCCGCCGAGTCGGCGCTGCTGTACGAGCTGGCGACCACCGGCAAGCTGGAGGAGGCGCGCGCGCTGTACGAGCCGCTCGTCGCCGCGTTCCGCTGGGACTCGCGGACCGAGTTCGTCCAGGCGATCAAGCTCGGCATGGAGCAGGTCGGCCGGTACGGCGGCCCGTGCCGCCCGCCGCGCGGCCCGCTCACCGACGAGCACCGCGCCGGGGTCACCGCCGACATGGCCCGCGCGATCGAGGCCCTCGCGCAGCGGCAGGCCGCCTGATGCGCTCGGTCCGGTCGATCAGCGCGGTCGACTCGCACACCGAGGGCATGCCGACCCGCGTCGTCACCGGCGGCGTCGCGCCGATCCCCGGCGCGACGATGGCCGAGCGCCGCCGGTACGCCGTCGAGCACCTCGACGGGCTGCGCCGCTTCCTGATGGACGAGCCCCGCGGCCACGCCGCGATGAGCGGCGCGCTGCTGCAGCCGCCCCTCCGGCCGGACGCCGACTGGGGCGTGGTGTACGTCGAGGTCAGCGGGTTCCTGCCGATGTGCGGGCACGGCACCATCGGGGTCGCGACCGTGCTGGTCGAGACCGGGATGGTCGAGGTGACCGAGCCGGAGACGGTCGTCCGGCTGGACACCCCGGCCGGGCTCGTCGAGGCGCGCGTCGCGGTCCGCGACGGGGTCGCCGAGAACGTCACGCTCCGCAACGTCCCCGCGTTCGCGCTGCGCCAGGACGCCGTGGTCGACGTGCCGGGCCTGGGCGAGGTCCGCTACGACATGGCGTACGGCGGCAACTTCTACGCCATCACCGAGCTGGAGCGGCTCGGGCTGCCGTTCGACCGGGCCCGCAAGGACGACATCCTCAAGGCCGGCCTCGCGATCATGGCGGCGATCAACGAGGCCGACCGCCCGGTGCACCCGGGCGATCCGCTGATCGGAGGCTGCAAGCACGTCCAGTTCCTCGCGCCCGGCTCGGACGCGAAGCGCTCCCGCAACGCCATGGCGATCCACCCCGGCTGGTTCGACCGCTCGCCCTGCGGCACCGGCACGTCCGCGCGGATGGCGCAGCTGCACGCGCGCGGGGAGCTGCCGCTGCACACCGAGTTCGTCAACGAGTCGTTCATCGGCACCCGGTTCACCGGCCGGCTCGTCGGCACCGCCGAGGCCGGCGGGACGCCCGCGGTGATCCCCGAGTTCACCGGCCGCGCCTGGATCACCGGCAACGCCACCTACCTGCTCGACCCCGCCGATCCCTTCCCCGAGGGCTTCGTCCTCTAGCGGATCGGGCCCCGTACGGGCCCTTCACGGCGGCCGGTCGCCTCCGGACCGGCCGCCGAGCACCCACCCCCGATATCCCCCTGACCCATCCGGGAGGGACCGTCATGTCCCAAGCCATGCCAAAAACGCCCCCCTCGACCGATCCGGCCGGGAGCGGGCTGTTCACCCGCGCGGGCATCTTCCGCCTGAAGCCGGTCGACTCCTCGGAGGAGGAGACCGCCGGCGGCCTGCGCCGCACCATGGGCCTGTGGCAGCTCGTCGCGCTCAGCCTCGGCGGGCTCGTCGGCGCCGGCGTGTTCTCGCTCGCCGGCGTCGTCGCGCACGACGACGCCGGGCCCGGCGTGATGATCTCGTTCCTCATCGCCATCATCGCCAGCAGCGCCGCCGCGCTCTGCTACGCCGAGTTCGCCGGGCTCATCCCGAAGGCCGGCTCCGCCTACACCTACTCCTACGCCGCGCTCGGCGAGGCGATCGGCTGGGCCATCGGCTGGGACCTGCTGCTGGAGTACACCGCGATCGTCGCGGTCGTCGCCATCGCCATCTCCGGCTACCTCGGCTACATCCTCGACCAGGTCGGCCTCGACATACCGCACTGGGCGCTCGGCGCGCCCGGCACCGGCTCCGGCCACAAGGTCGACCTGTTCGCGGCCCTGCTGTGCCTGCTGCTGGCGTTCGTGCTGTCGCGCGGGACCAAGGAGTCGGCCCGGTTCGAGACGATCCTGGTCGTCGTCAAGCTCGGCATCGTCGCGCTCGTCGTCATCGCCGGCGCGTTCCACATCTCCGGCGGCAACTTCAGCCCGTTCCTGCCGTTCGGTATCGGCGGCGCGATCTCCGGCGCCGCCACCACGTTCTTCGCCGTGTACGGCTACGACGCGATGAGCGCGGCGGCCGAGGAGAGCGCCGAGGCCAAGAAGGTGCTGCCGAAGGCGATCGTCATCTCGCTCGCCATCGCCGCGGTCATCTACCTGCTGGTCTGCATCGTGCTGCTGGGCATGCAGGACTACCGGCACATCGACGTCAAGAGCCCGTTCTCCAGCGCGCTCGCCTCCGTCGGCCTCGCGGGCCTCGGCACCGTCGTCGCGGTCGGCGCCGTCATCGGCATCACGACCTCCGCGCTGGCGAACATGCTCGCCGTCACCCGCGTCTGGTTCTCGATGAGCCGGGACGGGCTGCTGCCCGCCTACTTCGCCAAGAACCACCCGAAGCGGCAGGTCCCGAACCGGGTGATCTGGCTCGTCGGCGTCGGCTCGGCGGTCATCGCCGGGTTCCTGCCGATCAAGGAGGCCGCCGACCTCACCAACATCGGCATCCTGATGGCGTTCATCGTGGTCGCCGTCGCGATCATGGTGATGCGGAAGACCCGTCCCGACCTGCCGCGCTCGTTCCGCACCCCCTGGGTGCCGCTGGTGCCGCTGGTCGGCATCGGCTTCTCGATCTGGCTGATCGCCAACCTCGACTGGGTCACCTGGGTCCGGTTCGTGGTCTGGATGGCGCTCGGCCTGATCGTCTACGCGTTCTACGGATACCGGAACTCGGTGGAGAATCGAGGACCGGGGACCGTCCGCACCACCCCGCACGCCGGGGACGAAGGGAGCACCTCATGACACCGGACCAGGCCGTCGCCGCCGCCGTGTCCGCCGCGGCCGGATGGGCCGCGGCCCCGCCGCAGGAGCGCGCCGAGGGCCTGACCGCGATCGCGGACGCGCTGGAGGCCGCCCGCGCGGAGCTGGTCGCCCTCGCCGACGAGGAGAGCCACCTCGGCGAGGTCCGGCTGAACGGCGAGCTGACCCGCACCACCTTCCAGCTCAAGCTGTTCGCCGACCAGGTGCGCGAGGGCGCGTTCCACGACGCCCGGATCGACCGGCCCGATCCGGAGTGGCCGAGCGGGCCCCGGCCCGACCTGCGCCGCTACCGGACGGCGCTCGGACCGGTGCTGGTGTTCGCCGCGAGCAACTTCCCGTTCGCGTTCAGCGTCGCGGGCGGCGACACCGCCTCCGCGCTCGCCGCCGGCTGCCCCGTCGTGGTCAAGGCGCACCCCGGCCACCCCCGGCTGTCCCGCCGCACCGCCGAGATCATCGCCGGCGCCGGGCTGCCGGACGGGGTGTTCGGCCTGATCGAGGGCGAGGCGGAGGGCGTCGAGGCGCTGCGGCACCCCGGCATCGCCGCCGCCGCGTTCACCGGCTCGGAGAAGGGCGGCCTCGCCCTCGCGAAGATCGCGGCGGAGCGGCCGACCCCGATCCCGTTCTTCGGCGAGCTCGGCAGCGTCAACCCGGCCGTGGTCACGCCGGGCGCCGCCGAGGCGCGCGCCGACGAGATCGCGCAGGGCTACGCCGCGTCCCTCACCCTGGGCGCCGGCCAGTTCTGCACCAACCCGGGCCTGCTGTTCGCGCCCGCGGCGCTGGTGGACGAGATCGCCGAGCGGCTGGGCGGCGTCGCCGCCGCGCCGATGCTGAACGACCGCATCCAGTCGGGGTTCCTCACGGTCTCCGACGTGCTCGGCGGCCGTCCCGGCGTCCGCCGCGTCGTCTGGCCCGAGGACGGGACGTCCCTCGCCCCGCGCCTGCTGACCATGGACCTGGAGGCCTTCCGCGCCGACGCCGACGCCGCCGGGCAGGAGTGCTTCGGCCCGCTCGGCCTCGTCGTCACCTACGACGACCTGGCCGACGTCGCGGACGTGATCGCCGCGCTGCCGGGCCAGCTCACCACGTCCCTGCACGCGGAGCAGGACGAGACCGGCGACCTCGCCGCGCTCACCGCCGTCCTCGCCGGCCGCAGCGGGCGGGTGCTGTGGAACCAGTGGCCCACCGGCGTCTCGGTCAGTTACGCGATGCAGCACGGCGGCCCGTACCCGGCCACGACCGCGCCGGCCACGACGTCGGTCGGCACGGCCGCGATCGAGCGGTTCCTGCGCCCGGTCGCGTTCCAGGGCTGGCCGCAGGAACTGCTGCCGCCGCCGCTGCGCGACGACAACCCGTGGAAGGTCCCGCAGACCCTCCACTGATGCGGAGGGGGCCCGGCCGGGCCCCGTCACCGGGCGTCGAGCGCGCGCAGCAGCTCGCCGGCCGCGTCGTCCAGCGCGGCGATGAGGCGGCGGCCGGCGAGGATGCTGTGGCACAGCGCGTCCTTCTCGGCGTCCTCGGCCGGCAGGTCGGCGTCCAGCGCGCGCATGAACCGGTCGAGGATCTCGGCCGGGCGCACCGGCGGGGCCAGCGCGGGGTCGGCCGCCAGGATCGCCCGCTGCAGTTCGCGCAGGTCCGGGCCGGGGTCCAGGCCGGCCTCCTCGGCCAGGACGCGCCGCGCGTTCCCGAAGGCGCGCAGCGCGTCGGCCTGCCGCCCGGACCGGTACAGCGCCGTCATCAGCCGCGCCCACAGCTCCTCGCGCAGCGGATGCCGTGCCGCCAGCGCCGACAGCTCCGGCACCAGCGCCGCGTGCCGGCCGAGCCGCAACTCCGCGTCGATCCGGTCGCGCAGCGCCGCGAACCGGGCCTCGGCGAGGCGCTGCGCCTCGGCCCGCACCAGCGGCACGTCCGGGACGCCGGCGTAGGCGTCCTCACCGCGCCAGGCCGCGGCGGCCCGCCGCAGCAGCCGGGCCGCGCGGGCGTCGCCGCCCGCGCGCGCCGCCGCGCCGCCCTCCCGGGCGAGCCGCTCGAAGCCGTGCGCGTCCAGCTCGCCGGGCCGCACCCGCAGCAGGTAGCCCGGCCCCGTCCGCACGATCCGGTTCGGGTCACCGAGCGTGCGGCGCAGCCGGTGCACGTAGGACTGGATGTTCTTGGTCGCCGACTTCGGCGGCTTCTCGCCCCACAGGGCGTCCACCAGCGTCTCCAGCGCCACGGGCCGGTTCGCGCCGCACAACAGCGCCGCCAGCAGCCCACGCGTCCGCGGGGAATCGCGCCGCCCGGGCCGGTGTTGCCGTAGCGGTAAGGCCCCTGAGAGGAGAACGGTGATGGCAACGAAGGCCCTGACACGCGAGACGTTCGACGAGACGGTCGGCGGCGACGGCATGGTCCTGGTCGACTTCTGGGCGTCCTGGTGCGGGCCCTGCCGCCAGTTCGCGCCGGTGTACGAGCGGGTCTCCGAGCGGCACCCCGACGTCGCGTTCACCAAGGTCGACACCGAGGCCGAGCAGGACCTCGCGGCGGCCTTCGAGATCAGCTCGATCCCGACGCTGATGGTCGTCCGGGACCGGGTGGTGCTGTACTCCCAGCCGGGCGCGCTGCCCGAGGACGCCCTCGAGGACCTCATCGCGCAGGCCCGCGCCCTCGACATGGACGAGGTGCGGCGCGAGGCGGAGGCCCACAAGAGCGCCTGACCCAGCCCCGGCGCCCGCCCCGGCGGGCCCGCCGACTGGCCGCCATCGGACGCTTCGCGCCACCGGCGGCCACCGGCGGCCCGCGTTGTGCACCATGTGAGGCAGGTGTCCGGGGGAGGCGACATGGTGAGGCGCGACGCGCCGCTCGGCCCTCTGGAGACGGGCGACCCCGCCGTCACGGGACCGTACACGCTCCTCGGCCGGCTCGGGGCGGGCTCGATGGGCCGCGTCTACCTGGGCTGCTCCGCGGCGGGACGGCTCGTCGCGGTCAAGACCGTCCGGGCCGAGCTGGCCCGCGAGGCCGACTTCCGCACCCGGTTCGCGCACGAGGCCGCGGCGGCGCGGCGGGTCAGCGGGGTCTACACCGCGTCGGTCGTGAACGCCGACCCGGACGCCGATGTGCCCTGGCTGGCGACGGCGTACGTCCCGGCGCCCTCGCTCGAGCTGCTGGTCGCGGAGGCGGGGCCGCTGCCCGTCGCGGCGGTGCGGTGGCTGGCGGGCGGCTGCGCCGAGGCGCTCGAGTCGATCCACGCGGCGGGTCTCGTCCACCGCGATCTCAAGCCGTCCAACGTGCTGGTGTGCGCGGACGGGCCGCGCGTGATCGACTTCGGCCTGGCGCACGCGCGGGAGCGGGCCCGGGTGACGCTCAGCCGCGTCGCGATCGGCACTCCCGCGTTCATGGCGCCCGAGCAGGCGCAGGGGTCGCGCGTCGTGACGGCCGCGAGCGACGTCTACGCGCTGGGCGCGACCCTGCTGTACGCGGCGACGGGGCACGGCCCCTACCGGGGCGAGGGCGCGCTGGAGCTGATGGCGCAGCTCGCCACCCTGCCCCCGGATTTTTCGGGGCTCGCCGTCGAGCTGGAGACGCTGGTGCGCGGCTGCCTGGCCCGCGACCCCGGACGGCGGCCGTCACCCGGCGACGTGCTGGCGTCCGTGTCCGGGTACCTGCGCCACGGGCGGGCCGGAGCCGGCCTGTCCGGGACGGCGCTGGGCCTGGTCAGGGACTACGCGGAGGGCCCGCGGCTCCCCGTCGGCGGACCGGAGCCGGAGAGCCCCGTGCCCGAGGCCCCCGTGCCCGTGCCGGAGCGTCCGCCGGTGGTCATCGCGGGCGTGCGGGACGGACGGTCCTCGATCTCGTCGGCGCGGACCTTCTTCCGCGAGCCGCGCAACACCGTCGCCTCGGCGGCCGCGATCGTGCTGATCGGCGTGGGCGCGCTGCTGGCCCGGACGTTCTGGTCCGGCGGCGACCCCGCGGGGACCGACCCGGGCGGAGGACGGCCGCCCGCGGAGAGGGCGGCGGAACCGCCGGTCCCGCTGGGCGGCACCGGCGACCGCCCCACCGGGGCGCCGCGGATCGTGGTCAACCAGCCGCAGGGCGACGGCGTCACGGTCTTCGTGGTGCACGGGACGGGCTGGCGGCCGGGGCAGCGGGTCCGGGTGAGCCTGGACGGCTTCGGCCGCCGTCCCGGCCCGGTCGTCGACCACATGGGCACCTTCAACTACGCGGTGAACCAGGCCCACGAGTTCGTCGCGGGCCCGCTGCCGCTCGGCGCGCACACCTTCGCCGCCGACGCCGGGGGCGTTCCGGTCCGCACGACGTTCCGGGTCGTCCCCTGAGTCAGGAGCGGGCCTTCGTCCACTCGGGGCTGTCGAGGAAGTGGTTGTCGAACCGCTCCTGCGACTCCAGCAGCTCGTCCAGCGTCGCCTCGCCCTTGCCGAGGCGGCCGAGCAGCCGGAAGTAGTCGAACCGCTCCACCCCCGGCGTGATGACGATCAGCAGGTCGGCGGTGCTGCCGGGCTTGGCGGCGAACGCGTGCGCCAGCCCCGGCGGCACCACGACGAGGTCGCCCTCGCCGGCCTCCAGGACCTGCTCGCCCGACAGGATCTGCGCGGTGCCGCCCAGCATGTAGAACAGCTCGGTCGACCCGGCGTGGTAGTGCGGCGTCGCCCCGTTCCCGCCGGGCGCCAGCGTCACCCGCTGGGTGCTGAGCGCCCCGCCGGTGCTGCTGGAATCGGCGAGCAGCCGCACCGCCGCCGGGACGTCCCCGATCGTCTCGGCCTCGTTCCCGCGCACCACCACCGCGCCCGGCTCCATCCGCGTCATCGCGCCACCTCCGGAGCCAGCCTAGCCCGGGACGATCATGCGGCCCAGACGGTCTTGGCGTTGCAGAACGCGTGCATGCCCTGCGCGGACAGCTCGCGCCCGTACCCGGACCGCTTGACGCCGCCGAACGGCAGCTCCGGATACGAGGTGGTCATGCCGTTGATGAAGACCTGCCCCGCGTCCAGCTCGCGGACGAACCGCTCCCGCTCGCCCGGGTCCCGCGTCCAGGCGTTGGACCCGAGGCCGAAACCGGTGGCGTTGGCCAGCTCGATCGCCTCGTCCGGGCCGTCCACCCGGAACAGCGACGCCACCGGCCCGAAGACCTCCTCGTGGAACATCCGCATGTCGCGCGTCACCCCGCCGATCACGGTCGGCGGGTAGTACCAGCCGGGACGGTCCGGGCGCTCGCCGCCGCACAGCACGGCCGCGCCCTTGCCCACCGCGTCCGCCACCAGCTCCTCGACGTCGGCGCGGCCCTGCTCGCTGACCAGCGGGCCGACGTCGGTCGCCTCGTCCATCGGGTCGCCCACCCTCAGCGCGCGCATGTTCTCCACGAACAGCCGCTCGAACTCGTCCGCGCATCCGTGGTCGACGATGAACCGCTTGGCGGAGATGCAGCTCTGCCCGTTGTTCAGGCAGCGGGAGGTCGCCGCGGTCTTCGCGGCGGCCCCGATGTCGGCCGACGGCATGACGACGAAGGGGTCGCTGCCGCCGAGCTCCAGCACCGTCGGCTTGATCTCGTCGCCCGCGATGGCGGCGACGGACCGTCCGGCGGGCTCGCTGCCGGTCAGCGTGGCGGCCTTCACGCGCGGGTCGCGCAGCACCCGCTCGACCTTCGACGAGCCGATCAGCAGCGTCTGGAACGCGCCTTCGGGGAACCCGGCGCGGCGGAACAGGTCCTCCAGGAACAGCGCGGTCTGCGGCACGTTCGACGAGTGCTTCAGCAGGCCCACGTTGCCCGCCATCAGCCCCGGGGCGGCGAAGCGGATCACCTGCCACAGCGGGAAGTTCCACGGCATCACGGCCAGCACCGGCCCGAGCGGCTGGTAACGGACGTAGGCGTCCCGCGCCCCCACCGCCTCGGAGTCGGCGGGACGGTCGGCGAGGAACTCCGCCGCGTGCGCGGCGTAGTAGCGGCAGGCCTTGGCGCACTTCTGCGCCTCCGCGATCGCGGCTTTGAGGGTCTTGCCCATCTCGGTGGTGAGCATCGCGCCGATCTGCTCCGCCTCGGCGTCCAGGATGCCGGCGGCCGCGTTCATCCACTCCGCGCGGAGCCCGAGGCCGGTCGTGCGGTACTCGGCGAACGTTTCGGCGGCCCGTCCGATGCGCCGGTCGATCTCCTCGTCGGCCAGCTCGTCGAAGGTCTTCTCCACTTCCCCCGTGGCGGGATTGGTGGTGGCGATCGTGGTCATGTCCGGAAGCTCCCTGGGTCTCCGCCTGAGTTCCCCCGGGACGTGCCCGAGCCGCCCCCCGGGAAACACGCCCGCGGACCGGCCGACCGCCCCGCAGCGCCGGTGGGGCCGGGGCTGCGGGCCAACGACCGCCGACCCGGTTCTGACCTGCTTAAACGTGACATGCGTCATACACCTCCCTTGACCGGAACGTTCCAGCGCGCGGATGGCGTTTAACCCGGTTTGGTACTGCCTTTAAAAGGGAGAAGGTTTTGGCGATCCCCGTGATGCTGCGCTCGCTGCGCCATCACAACTACCGGCTGTGGGCCACCGCGGACTTCGTCTCGATCACCGGGACGTGGATGCAGGTCCTGGCGATGAACTGGCTCATCCTGTCCATCACCCACTCGGCCACCAGCGTCGGGCTGGGCCTCGTGCTGCAGGCGCTGCCCACCATGCTGCTCGGCCCGTGGGGCGGTGTGATCGCCGACCGGCTCCCCGCCCGGTACGTGGTGGCGGCCGGCCAGGCCGTGCAGGCAGTGCTGTCCACCGTGCTCGCGCTGATCGCGGCGGGCGACCCGTCCGGCACCGGCGGCCTGTACGCGATCTCGCTGGCGTCCGGCCTGGTCACCGCGATGAGCTCGCCCGCGCTCGGCCGCTTCGGCGCCGAGGTCGTCGGCCCCGACGACCTGTCCAACGGCCTCGCGCTCGGCTCGGTGCTCAGCTCCGGCGGCCGCATCCTCGGCATGAGCCTCGCCGGCGTGATCATCCCGCTGGCCGGGGTGCCCGGCGCGTTCGCCGCCAACGCGGTGAGCTTCCTCGGCGTCCTGCTGGCCATCGCGCTGATGCGCCCCAAGGAGCTGCACGTCCTGCCGCCCGCGAAGCCGGGGGAGCGGGGCATCGCCGCCGGGTTCCGCTACGTGCTCGGCAACCCGCGGCTGCTGGTCATGTTCGGCCTCGCCTTCGCCCTCGGCAGCCTCGGCCGCAACTACCAGGTGACGATGGCGGCGATGAGCCAGGGGCCGCTGCACGGCGGCGCCGGCGGCTACGGCGCGCTGTCGGTGCTCTTCGCCGTCGGGACCGTCGTCGGCGGCGTGTACGCCGCGTCCCGCGCCCGGCTCCCGCTCCGGCTGCTGCTGATCACGGCGACGATCTGCTCCGTCGGCCAGCTGCTCAGCGGCGGCGCGCCGAACCTGGCGCTGTTCGGCGCCGCGATGCTGCCGATCGCCGCCGGCGCCGTCGTCCTGGACACCACCGTCGCCACCCGCGTCCAGCTGGACAGCCCCGGCCACCTGCGCGGCCGCGTCATCGCCGCGCAGGGCATGGTCGGCGCCGCGTCCGGCGCGGTCGGCGGCCCCGCGCTCGGCGTGCTCTGCGACACCGTCGGCCCCCGCGCCGCGCTCGTGCTGGCCGGCACCGTCTGCCTGGCCGCCGCGCTCGCCGCCGCCTACGCCCTGGCCCGCCTCCGCCGCACCCGCACCGCCCCGGCCCTGACCACCGACCCGCTCACCGCCCTGACCCCGGCCGAAGCCTGACCCGCCCCCCGCCGGGCGCCCTCACCCCGCCCCCGCCAACCGGACGCGCAGGCCCGCGGCGACGCGGAGCACGGACTCCCATTCGCCCGGCGAGGCGTCCGCCGGACGGTGCGCGGTGAAGTGCGGGTTCAGCTCGACCGTCCGCTCTCCGGCGACCTCGTGGACGAGGTCCAGCATGCGCGGCACCGGGTCATCGCCGCGCCGCGAGCCGACCGCCCTCGCGGGCGGCCCGTGGCGCCCAGGGGGTTTCGTTCAGTCGGTGGCGGGGCGCAGGAGGGCTTCCTGGGCGATCGAGGCGACCAGCGTGCCGTCGGCCGTGTGGAGCGTTCCGCGGGCGAGGCCCCGCGCGCCGTGGTTGGTGACCGGATCCACCGAGTAGAGCAGCCACTGGTCCACGCGCGGCGGGCGGTGGAACCACATCGCGTGGTCCAGGGTGACGGCGGTCACGAGGCGCCTGGGGGAGCCGGGCGCGCGGGCGCTGCTCACCACGCCCATGTCCGACAGGTAGGCCAGCAGGCACGCGTGCAGGGCCGGATCGTCGCCGATCGGCCGGGTGGCGCGGATCCAGAACGGGTGCGGCATGGGGAACTCGCCCTCGCCGGGTGGGTCCACCACCCGGATCTCGAACCCGGTGGGGTGCCGGAAGAACGCCGGCAGCGTCGGCTCCGGCAGGCTCTCCGGGGACGGCGTCGCCGGCGGGCCCGGCGGCTGCCAGTCGAAGCCGTCCTCCGGCTCGTGGAACGAGGCGATCAGCTCCAGGATCGGCTTGCCGCCCTGCGCCGCGGTGACGTGCCGGGTGGAGAACGAGCGGCCGTCACGGGTGCGCGCGACGTCGAACCGCAGCGGCTCCTCCGGCGTGCCCGGCCGGATGAAGTAGGCGTGCAGCGAATGCGGGGGACGCCCGCCGGCGGTGCGGCAGGCCGCGAGCAGCGCCTGCCCGGCGACCTGCCCGCCGAACAGCCGCGGCCGCCCCACCGAGGGGGAGTCCGCGAGGAAGGCGTCGTCGCCGAGCGCCGTCAGTTCCAGCAGCCGCGCGATGTCCCAGGGGGCCTCGCCCATGAACCCTCCAGAGCCGGTCCGGGAGCCGCCGCCGCGGACGGCTCGTCCGCGCCGACCCTATCCGCGCACTGGGAGGAACCAGTCATCCGGGTGTGAACACTCCCCGGTCGGGGAGAGCGTTGCGAGCGCCGCGCGCCGCCGACCTATGATCGCCGTGGGGGACGGCGCGGCGCCCCGGGGGCCGACGGCGCCCGGCCGGCCCCGCCGAGGAGATGAGAGAGGCAATGGCTGATATCACCGAGGCGCCGGAATGGACGGCGCTGGCCGAGCACCAGGCGGAGCTGGCCGGCCGGCATCTGCGCGAGCTGTTCGCCGAGGATCCGGGGCGCGTCGAGCGCATGACCGTGACCGCCGCGGACCTCTGCCTGGACTACTCCAAGCACCGCGTGACCGGCGAGACGCTGCGGCTGCTGGTGGCGCTGGCGGAGCGGGCGGGGCTGCGCGACCGGATCGCCGCGATGTTCTCGGGGGAGCACATCAACGTCAGCGAGGACCGTGCCGTCCTGCACACCGCGCTGCGGCTGCCGCCGGGAGAGGCGCTGGCGGTGGACGGCCAGGACGTCGCCGCCGACGTGCACGCCGTCCTGGACAAGATGTCGCGGTTCGCCGAGCGCGTCCGGTCCGGGGAGTGGACGGGCTTCACCGGCAAGCGGATCACCACCGTCGTCAACATCGGCATCGGCGGGTCCGACCTCGGGCCCGCGATGGCGTACGAGGCGCTGCACGACTACGTGGACGCCGGGATCTCGTGCCGGTTCGTCTCCAACATCGATCCGGCCGACATCGTCGGCAAGCTCGCCGGGCTGGATCCCGAGCAGACACTGTTCGTCATCAGCTCCAAGACGTTCGGCACGCTCGAGACGCTCACCAACGCCAAGGTCGCGCGGCAGTGGCTGGTCGACGGCCTCGGCGACGACAAGGCCGTCTCGCGGCACTTCGTCGCGGTGTCGACCAACGCCGAGCGGGTTGCGGACTTCGGCATCGACACCGAGAACATGTTCGGGTTCTGGGACTGGGTCGGCGGCCGCTACTCCTTCGACGGCGCGATCGGGCTGTCGCTGATGGTCGCGATCGGCGGCGAGGCGTTCCGCGAGATGCTGGCCGGTTTCCGGGAGGTCGACGAGCACTTCCGCACCGCGCCGTTCGAGGCGAACATGCCGGTGCTGATGGGCCTGCTCGGCGTCTGGTACACCGACTTCTTCGGCGCGCAGACCCGCGCCGTGCTGCCCTACAGCCAGCGGCTGTCGCGCTTCCCCGCCTACCTGCAGCAGCTGACGATGGAGTCCAACGGCAAGTCGGTGCGGGCCGACGGGGCGCCGGTCGTGGCGCAGACCGGCGAGATCTTCTGGGGCGAGCCCGGCACCAACGGCCAGCACGCCTTCTACCAGCTGCTGCACCAGGGCACCCGGTTGGTCCCGGCCGACTTCATCGGGTTCGCCGAGCCATTCGAGGACCGGGCCGGCATGCACGACCTGCTCACCGCGAACCTGCTCGCGCAGACCTCCGCGCTGGCGTTCGGTAAGACCGCCGACGAGATCGCCGCCGAGGGGACCCCGGCCGCGGTCGTGCCGCACAAGGTGATGCCGGGCAACCGGCCGACCAGCACGATCCTGGTGCCGAAGCTGACCCCGAAGACGCTCGGCGAGCTGGTCGCCCTCTACGAGCACATCGTGTTCGTCGAGGGGACGATCTGGGGCATCGACTCCTTCGACCAGTGGGGCGTGGAGCTCGGCAAGGTCATGGCGCAGGACCTCGCGCCCGCGCTGACCTCGGAGGAGCCGCCCTCGGACGCGCCGGACGCGTCCACGGCCGCGCTCGTCCGCCGGTACCGCGAGCTGCGCGGACGCCGGGTCTGACCCGCCGAACGCAGCGGGCCCGCCGGCGCGGCCGGCGGGCCCGTTGCGTGATGCGGCCGGTCAGACCCAGCCCTGCTCCTCCAGGATCGCCCGGTACTCGGCGTAGGAGATGAACCCGTCGAGGTTGGCGTCGGCCCTCTCGAACCGGTCCTGCGTCTCGGCGCGCGTCCACGACAGCCCGAGGTGCTCCAGGACGAGCGTGAACTCCATCAGGTCGAGCCGCTCGTCGTTGCCGAGGTCCGCCCGCGTGAACACGGAGAGAAGATCGTCCTCGGTCGGCCTGGTGGTCATCTCACTCCTCAACTGGTCCGATACGCCCCGCATCATAGACGCCGGTCACTCGCCGCCGGTCAGCTCGGGGACGCGGTGCCGGTAGCGGGCGATGAGCGCGGTGTTCGCCTCGTCGCCGCCCGGCACGTTCGCGCTCGTCCACCGGGGCGGCTCGACGCCGCGCGCGGCGGCGAGGTCGTCCAGGTCGGCGAGGATCCGCGACCAGGCGTAGGCGGCCAGGATCGTGGAGACCGCGGCGGTCCGCGGCGCGTCCGGCGGGTGCAGGACGTCGCCGGGCGGCACCCGGGTGTCGACCACGATGGCGGCGTGGTCGGCGAGCGTCGTCGCGGCCCGGGCGGCGGCGCCGCTCGCGGCGCGCGCCGAGGTCACGGCGACCACCGGGACGTCGCGGCCCGCGCACTCCTCGGCGATCTCCACCGGGTACGGGTTGCTGCCGCTGGTGGAGAACACCACCGCGACGTCCGGCGGGGCGGGCGCGGCCTCCTTGACGACGGCGCGGCCGACGCCGGTGCGCCGCTCGGCGCGGGTGCTGCGCACGGCGTCGTCCAGCGGGAGCACGTCCGGCGCCCAGATCGGGCGGACCGCGGCGAGCCCGCCGGCCCGGTAGAACGTCTCGCACACCATCACCAGCGAGTGCCCGGCCCCGGCGACGTGCACGATCCCGCCCGCCTGGACCGCGTCGAGCAGCAGCGCGGCCGCCGCGCCGATCGCCTCCCCGGACGCGGCGTCGAGATCGTCGAGCAGGGCCCGCACCCGGCCGGGGAGCCGCTGCCCGGCGGCGTCACGCATCGGGCACGGCCTCCTTCAGGGCGCCGGCCAGATCCTCCCGGCCGGGCGCGGCGCGCAGCCGGTCGGCCAGCCCGCCGGACAGCGACCGGGCCAGCGCGGCGAGCGTGCCGACGTGCGCGTCCGGGTCGGGGGTGCAGAACGCCAGCAGCAGGTCGACCGGGTCGTTGTCGGGATGCCCGAACTCCACCGGCGCGGCCAGCCGGGTCACGCCGACGCCGACGGCCAGGCCGCCGTCCTCGGGACGGGCGTGGACGAGCGCCAGGCCCTTGGTGAGCACGATGTACGGGCCGTTCTCCTCGACCACCCGCTCGCACGCGGCCGGATAGCCCTCGCCCGCGGCGCCCGCGGCGACCAGGGCGGAGGCGGCCTCGCGGACGGCCTCGCGCCAGTCCCGCGCGGCGACGTCGTCGTTCGCGGCGATGACCGTCACGGCAGCCACCCCTGCTCGGTCAGCCGCTCCTTCAGCTGCGCGGCCAGGCCGTCCTTGTCGAGGAAGTCGCTGATGGTGATGACGACGGGCGCGAGGTCGGCGACCTCCCCGGTGTGCATGCCCTGCCCGATCACCACGTCCGGGGACATGCCCCGCGCGGACGACACGTCGGTGTTCTCCACCCGGGCGTCCACGCCGAGCGAGCTCAGCGCGTCCTCGGCGGTCATCTTCAGCATCAGGCTGGAGCCCATCCCGACCCCGCATACCGCGAGGACCTCCAGCCGCCTGTCCAGTGCCATGTCGGTTCCCTCCGTTGTGAGTCGTTCAGGCCTGCGCGGTCGCCGTGCCGGCGGCCGCGGGCTCGTCCTCGGCGACGGCGCGGCGCCGTTCGGCGCGGCCGAGCAGGACCAGGGTGGCCACGGTCGCGGCGAGCGCGACGATCGGCACCAGCCAGACCGAGCCCTTGCCGATGACCGGGTCGGTCGCCTTCAGCAGCCAGCCGATCGCGTACCAGTCCGGGTCGGCGAGGGTGGACAGCTCCGGTGCCGTCCGCTCGTACAGGCCCCAGGTGAAGCCCTGGCCGACCGCGAGGATCAGGCCGGACACCACGCCGCCGAGCAGGGCGCCGCGCCAGCCCGCCACCACGTTGCCGAACAGCCCGGCCGCGCCGCCGACGAAGAACAGCATGATCATGGGCGGGGCGAGGGTGAACCAGCCGGCCGCCGCCGACACCGCCAGGCAGACCAGGAAGACCACCGTGGACGTCACGAACCCGAGCATGACCGCGGTCGGCGCGACGGGGAAGACGGTCGGCGCGTCCAGCGCGGGCCGGGTGCCGGGGATGACCCGGTCGCTGAAGCCCTTGAACGCCGGGACGATCTCGCCGAGGAACATCCGGACCCCGTACAGCAGGATCGCGATGCCGCCCGCGAACCGCAGCCCGACCAGCAGCCCCCACACCCATGGGGACAGCTTGGCGTCCATCTCGGCGGCGGCCTTGGCCACCACGCCGTCGTCGGCGAACGCGACCCCGACCAGCATGATCACCGAGATGATCAGCGCGGTGCTGATGTTGACGTCCTTGAAGAACGACAGCTGCCGGGGCAGCGTCAGCTTCTCGGTGTCGTGCTTCTCGCGGCTGCCGAGCGGCCGGGCCGCGTACCCGGTGATGAGGCAGGCCAGCGAGCTGGTGTGCGCGTACCCGAACCGGTCGTCCGGCATGACGCGGCGCATCAGCGGCCGCATCCACAGCGGCTGCAGCGTCCAGTAGGCCGCGACGAAACCGGCCCCGCACAGCACCAGCGTGAGCTGGTCCGCGCCCGGCGCGATCGTCACCAGCGACGCGACGGTGACCGTGCTGACCCAGAACATCAGGTGGCCCGTCAGGTAGAGGTAGCGCGCGGCCGGGAAGAGCCGCACGATCAGCACGTGCACGAGGAACGCCACCGTGATCACCAGCGCGATCGTCCCGCCCTGCTTGGACAGGAAGTCGGTGAGCGAGTGGTCGGCGTGCGGCGGCGACGTGCCCATCGCGCTGGCCAGCACCGTCTGGAAGCTGGACAGCCCGCCGGAGAACACGTCCACGCCGATGAACAGGACCACGACGCCGATCGTGGCGCGCAGCGCACCGGCGACGACGTCCTCGGCCCGCTTGCGCTGCAGGACGAGCCCGGCGAGCGTGATGAGCCCGATCAGGATCGGGACCTGGCCGAAGACGTTGTTCGCCAGGAACGTGAGGATGTCCTTGATGACGCCCATGGTGAAGTCGCCTCGCTTCTCAAGGGTGGAACGCGCGCTGTGGCGCCCCGACAGCGCTGATGGATGGTCGTGCCCGGGGCGCGTGCCGGACGCGCGCCGGGTGAGCGGTCAGTGGGACGGCGGACGGAGGTCGAGCTCGAGCCGGTACCGGTCGCCCCGGTAGAGGGACCGGACGTACTCCAGCGGCCGCCCGTCCTCGTCCCGCGTCACCCGCTCGAACAGGAACGCCGGCGTGTGCACCGGGACGCCCAGGTCGGCGGCCTCCTCCGGGGTGGTGACGGTCGGCTCGATCGTCTCGGTGCCCGAGGCGATCACGATGCCGGCGCCGCGCAGCAGGTCGTAGAACGACCGGCTCTCCAGGACGTCCCTGCGCAGGCCGGGCATGAGCGCCCGGGGCAGGAACAGCGTCTCGATCGCCATCGTGGCGCCGTCCGCCAGCCGCAGCCGCCGAATGGTAAAGACCTCTTCGGTCGGCGGAAGGGCGAGCCGCCTGCCGATCCGCGCCCCCGCGGTCTCCGTGCGGAACGACAGCACGCGGCCCCCCGGCTTCATGCCCCGGCGGATCATGTCCTCGGTGAACGAGGTCATGGTCAGCGGCACCGCGAGCCGCGGTTCGGCCACGTAGGTGCCGCTTCCGTGCCGCCGTTCGAGCAGCCCCTCGGCGACGAGGCCGTCCACGGCCTGCCGTAACGTGGGCCGGGAGACGCCGAGGTCCTCGACCAGCCGGCGCTCGGACGGCAGCGCGTCACCGGGCTCCAGATCCCCGAGCATGGCGAGTAGCTCGCGGCGGACCGCCTGCCGCTTCGTGTTCCCGCTACGGCTCTCACCGCCAGACCGCACGCCTTCATCCTCCAATGCCGCCGATCCCGTCGCGGCACACGCTACGTCCCGTCATGCCGACTGGTCAATACCACTTTGTCGATGTTTGCCGTGGCGGTCGGCGTGCTCGCGGCCCGCGGTCACCGAAGATCGTCCTGAAACCGGCCGAGCGCCGCGCCCGGATGGCGCGGCGGGGGAGGCGGCACCATGCACCGGCTCGTTCACGCAGGCGCGGCGTTCACGATCCCGCTCGTCCTGTCCGCGACGGCGGGCGCGGCGGCGGCCGAGGCGAGCGGCGGCCCGCCGGGGGACCGGCCCGGCTGGCGGCTCGTCGCGGTGGAGCCGTTCGACCGGCGCCTGGACGACGCGCGGGTGCCGTGGCGGCCTGACGACGACGGCCCCGGCAGCCCGTACGACGTCGACATGTACGACAACGACGGCGCGTACTTCGCCACGGTGGGCGGCCCGGCGTTCCGGACGCAGCTCGCCAAGGTCCGTACCTACCGCAAGGCTTTCGCGTTCGGCCGCGGCGGCTGGCTCACGGCCGAACTCGCCGCACGCGACGGCGACGGCGATGGAAGGCCAGACCGACCGCCGACCCTAACGTCGCGGCACGGCGCCGCTGACCTCGTCGAGCCCGACTACCGCGGCGGCGTCGTCATCCGCTCGACGCGGGACCTGCCCGCCGAGTACCGCATCGAGATGACGCTGCGCGGCCTGGACTTCGGCGGCGAGCGCAATGGATCGTGGGACCATCCCGACGGCCGCATCAACGGCTATGAGCCGGGCGGCTGCAAGACCGTCTTCCCGTGGGCCTCGGGCGGCGACTTCTCCAGACCCGAATGCGCATGGGCCGACGCGCGCACCGACTCCAACGGCTTCTACTACATGTCGATCATGGATTACCGGCGGGTCGCGCCGCACGACAACATCTTCGTCCACGGCCACCGCAAGGTCGCCATGGACGGCTACAACAGGTACAAGTACACGGGCTCAGGGCTGAAGTACTGCAACCCCGCCACGAGGCAGTACGAGCCGTACTCCACCGGGTCGGGAAACGGCGTGAACGCCATTTTCATGACCGACGACCGCCGTTACCCGGCCATGCCCGGCACCGAATACCTGATGCAGAGCGAATGCGGTCTCGCCAAGGGCGGCGCGATCGTCTCGACGGTCGACCTGCGGCCAGAAGTGCTGCCCGAGAACCCGTACACCTTCGCGATAGAGCGCCGCGACGGCGCGTACACGATAGAAATGTCGGGCGACTTCGCGCACGTCGGCCGGGCGACGTTCCGGTACACCCGTAAGTTCGTCCAGGACGGCGAGCCGATCTGGCACTACAACCAGAGATCCGACGCCTACGACGGCCGCTACAACGCCGACTGGACATGGAAGGGACCCGGCGGCACCCTCGTCGACCACGACACCTGGCCCGCCGGCTCCGCCTACCCGGACCGGTTCATGATCGGCGACCCGCACATGAACTTCTACGAGGGCAGGGCGCGGGTCGACGACATCCGCCTGTACACACCGGGCGTCCGGCATTCCGGGTGTGTTCGGGCATTTCTTCGGCGTTCACCCTGCGGCCGAACGCCGCTCCTACCGTGGCGGACATCGCCTCGGAAGGAGAGACTCCGATGCCACGTCCCCGCAGGCTCCTCGCCGTCGTCGCCGCCGCCGGACTCACCGGCCTGGTGATCGGATACTGGGTCCCCGGTCCCGAGGGCGCGGCCGCGTCCCTCGCGTCGGCCCGGGCCGATCGCCGCCGGGCGACCCGGGTCAGCAGGGCTTCAGTGAACTGATCTTGTAGCCGAACTCGCTCGTGTTGCCCTTGGACCCCGCCAGCGGCTCCCGCGCGGCGGCGCGCTTGTCGCCCTTGTAGTGGGCGTGCTCGTAAAGGCACCAGCGGCGTCCCGTGCGGTTCCAGGCCGACAGCACGTGGTCGTTGAGCCCTCCCTCCAACTCGCTCAGATCCCGCGCCTTGTGCGCGAAGGACAGGCGGGCTCCGCCGCCGTTCTGGTCGTGCCATATGCACATGCGGCCGCGCGGGCAGGCGTCGTAGCCCGCGATCGCCGTCGCCGACACCGCGGGCATCGACGATCCCGCCATGACCGCGGACATCATGAGGACCAGCCCGGTCCGAGTCCCGACGCGCACGCTCTACCGCCTCACTGTCACCGGCCGGTGACTCCAGGAACTGATTCGAACACGAACAGTAATCGGAGCTGGATGTCGTTGCCCAGTGCCGAGGCCGCGAGTGAGGCAGGTGTGGCCGGGGCGTGACGGCGGCGGCCCCCGCAGGTCGGTGATCATTCGCCCGTTGTTCGGCTGCGCGCCCCGTCGACGCAAACCGCGGTCCCTAAGTTCCTGCGGCGGCGTCGAAGTGGGGAAGTGGCATGCGCAGAGACAGGGCGGTCCGGGCCCGCGGCATCACCAAGTCGTTCGGCGCGGTCGTCGCGCTCGACGGCGTCGACCTGGAGGTCGAGAGGGGGCGGGTGCACGGCCTGGTCGGTCCGAACGGCGCGGGGAAGACGACGCTGCTCGGCCTGCTGCTGGGCCTGGCCGTCGCGGACGGCGGCCGCCTGGAGATCCTGGGGGCGCCGGTCGGGAGGACGCTCGCCGTCCCCGATGGCGTCGCGGGCTTCGTGGACGGGCCCGGGCTCTACCCCTCGCTCACCGCGCGGCAGAACCTCGCCGCCCTCGCCGCGCTGCGCGCGCACGGCTCCGCCGCCGGCGTCGGCGAGGCGCTGGAGCAGGTGGGGCTCACCGACGTCGCGGACGACCGGGTCCGCGGCTTCTCGCTGGGGATGCGCCAGCGGCTCGGGCTGGCCGCCGCGCTGCTCACCGAGCCGCGGCTCCTCGTCATCGACGAGCCGGCCAACGGCCTGGACCCCGCCGGCAAACGGCACGTGCACCGCGTCATCACCGAACTGGCGGCGGGCGGCGCCGCGGTGGTCATGTCCAGCCATCGGATGGACGACCTCGCCGCGCTGTGCCCCGAGGTCACCATCCTGTCCACCGGACGGGTGGTGTTCTCCGGGCCGGTGAGCAAGCTCGCCGCCGAGAGCGGCGAGCTCGACTACCGGCTGCTGACCTCGGACCCGCCCACCGCCCGCGAGGTGGCCTCCCGAACGCCCGGTCTCCGCACCGCGGACGGCGCCGGTGAGGCGCCGGACACCGGCGCCCTCGTCGTCCGCGGGCCGGTGGAGGCCCTCGACGACCTGGTGGCGCGGTTGGTGAGGGCGGGTGTCGCGGTCCGCGAGCTGGCGCCCGTGGTGCCGCCGTTGGAGGCCGCGTTCCTGGCCCTGACCGGGAGCGGCGCGGAAACCGACCGCACCGGCGAAGGAGACCCCCGATGACCGCGACCGCCGCACCCGCCGAGATCGAGGCCCGTCCGGCCCCGCTGCCGCGCGCCTACCGGTTCGAGCTGGTCAAGCTGCTCTCCCAGTGGCGGATCCGGCTGCTGCTCGCGGCGTGCTGGGTCGCCCCCGCCGCCTTCGTGGCCGCGGTGAGCCTGCAGAGCTCGCTGCCCGCCGACACGGTCTTCGGCCGCTGGATGCACGCGTCCGGCTGGGCGGGATCGCTGGTGGTGCTGGGCTTCTCGTGCACCTGGGCGCTCCCGCTGCTGACGTCCCTGGCCGCCGGCGACGTCTTCGCCGCGGAGGACCGGCTGGGCACCTGGCGGCATCTGCTGGTCGCGGTCCGCTCCCCGCGGCGGATCTTCGTGGCGAAGGCCCTCGCCAGCCTGACCGTGATCCTGGTGATGGTCGCCGGGCTGGCCGCCTCGGGCATCGCCGGCGGCCTCGCCGCGGCCGGTGACGGGCCGTTCGCCGGACTGGACGGCCACCTGCTGTCCTCCGGGGACGCGGCCACCACGGTCCTGCTCGCCTGGGCCTGCGCGCTGGTGCCGACGCTGGCGTTCGCGGCGGTCGGGCTGCTCGGCTCGGTGGCCCTCGGCCGCTCGCCGATGGGGCTGCTGATGCCCGCGCTCCTCGCGCTCGGGTTGCAGCTCGCGCAGATGCTCCCGCTGCCGGTGGCCGTACGGGTGGCCCTGCCGGGCGAGGCGTTCCTCGCCTGGCGCGGCCTGTTCACCGAGCCGGCCCAGACGCGCCCGCTGCTCATCGGCCTCGTGGTGAGCCTGGCCTGGGCCGTCGCCGCCACCGCGCTGGCCTACCGGCTGTTCCTGCGCAGGGACTTCACCGACCTGTCCTACGACGGGTCGGGGCGACGCGTGGTCATGGCGGGGGTGCTGCCGCTGGCCGGGCTCCTCGTCGTCACGGTCGCGGCCGTCTCGTGGACGACCCCGGCGAAGGGGTCGGGCATCGAGCGGGCCAAGCTGCAGGACTCCCTCGCCACGTCGTTCGCGCACCTGTACCGGCTGCAGACCCGCGAGCTCCACCGGCCCGCCGTCACCGAGGCGCAGCTGCGGGCCGCCGCGTCCTGCGACAAGGGCGGCGGCCGCGTCGCCGACGCGGGGCCGGGCAACGACTGGCGGTGCGTCGTGACGTGGCACCTGCCGGGCGTGACCTCCGCCGGCACCGCCATCTACCAGCTCGACGTCACCGCGGACGGGCGGTACGTCGCCGACGGCGACGGGCCGAAGGAGGTGAACGGCTACTTCCAGGTGCGCACCTCCAGCGGGGATGCGCCCAACCCCCTGTGGCAGTTCGACGGCAACGTCGACCTGCTCGCCAGCCCCGCCAGTGCTCAGAAGGGTTAGTCCATGCACGTCACACGTCGGCGCCGGAGCGCCGCGGAGACCCGCTCAGGGGTCTTCCGCCGGCTCACCGGCCGCCGGGTCCGGGTCGTCGCGGCCGGAACCGCCGCTCTCGCCGTCACCGGCGGGGGCGTCGCGTTCGCCTCGACGCACGCGTTCGGCACCCACCAGGTCGGCGACACCACCGGCCTGGGGACGCTCCTGGCCAGCGACCAGTTCGACAAGCCGCTGGGCGACCGGCTGCTCGTCGACAACGGCAAGCTGCTCTCCTCCACCGTCAGCCCGGACGGCCGCCACCTCGCGGCCCTGACCACCGACCGGTCGATCGCCCTGACGATCGTCGACCTGAAGAGCTACAAGATCCTCCAGCAGGCCGGCACCTCCGCGGCCGCGGACCTGAAGATCTCCAACAACAACGTCGGGCAGGAGGGGCCGACGTACTCCCCGGACGGCAAGACCCTCTGGATGCCGCAGATCAACGGCTTCAACCGCTTCCCGGTCAACGCCGACGGCACCGTCGGCGCCCCGACGTTCGTCACGATCCCGAACGACGGCGCCAAGCACCCGCTGCCCGCGCAGGCGGTGTTCTCCGCCGACGGCGCCACCCTGTACGCCGCCGTCAACGGCCAGAACCGCGTCGTCGCCATGGACCCGGCCACCGGGACGATCAAGCGGAGCTGGAGCGTTGGGAACGCTCCACGCGACCTGGCCCTGGCCGGCGGCAGGCTCTACGTCAGCAACGAGGGCGGGCGTCCCGCGAAGGACGGGGACCAGACGCTCAACTCCTACGGCACGCAGGTGCCCGCCGACCCGAAGACGGGGGCCGCCACCACCGGCACGGTGAGCGTCATCGACCCGGCCGACGCGGGCGCCGCGGTCGAATCCATCGACGTGGGCCTGCACCCGACCGCGCTGCACGCCGCGAACGGGGTGCTGTTCGTCGCCAACACCGGCAGCGACACCGTCTCCGTCGTCGACACCTCGAAGAACGCCGTCGTCCAGACCATCACGACCCAGCCGTGGCCGGGGGCCAAGGTCGGCTACGAGCCCGACGGCATCACCCTCACCGGCGACGGCCGCCTGCTGGTCACCCTCGGCCGCGCCAACGCGATCGCCGTCTACCGGTACAGGAGCACCAGGGAGCCGGTCGGCTACGTCGGCCTGCTGCCGACGGACTACTTCCCCGAGAACGTCACGACCGTCGGCGGGCAGGTGGTCGTCACCAACCTGCGCGGCATCGGCGAGCGCGGCCCCACCCGCACCATCGACAAGGGCGCCGGCACGTCGCCGGCGACCGGCCACAACACCCACGACTCGACCGGCTCGCTCCTGCGGTTCACGCTGCCGGACGACCGCCTCGTCCGGGCCTACACGCTGCGGGTCTTCCAGCAGAACGGCTGGGACGCCGCCTCGCTCGCCGGGCTGCGCACCGGTGGCAGGGCGCGGCCCGTGCCGGTCCCGGTCCGCCTCGGCGACCCCTCGACCATCAAGCACGTCTTCCTGCTGGTCAAGGAGAACCGCTCCTACGACCAGGTGTTCGGCGACGACGAGCGCGGCAACGGCGACCCGGCACTCGCGCAGTTCGGCGAGAACGCGACACCGAACCAGCACGCCCTGGCCAGGCAGTTCGGGCTCTACGACAACACCTACGACGTCGGCACCAACTCCGCCGAGGGCCACAACTGGCTGATGCAGTCCGACAACCCGGAGTACACCGAGTCGGGCGCGGGCCTGTACACGCGCAGCTACGACACCGAGGACGACGCGCTCGGCCACCAGCGCTCCGGCACGCTCTGGAGCGGCGTGCAGGCGGCGGGCGGCAGCGTCAAGAACTACGGCGAGTTCCTCCAGTTCGAGACGAAGCCGGCCGGCGCGACGTGGCAGCAGTTCTACTGCGACGCCAGGAACATGGCGGCCACCGGCCAGAACACGACCATCAAGACCGACTCGTCCTCGCCGATCCCGTCGCTGAACGACGTCACGGCGCACGACTACCCGAAGTTCGACACCGACATCCCGGACATCTACCGGTACGAGATCTGGAAGCGCCACTTCGACGCCGAGGGCCCGGCCTCCCTCAACATGTTCTGGCTCTCCAGCGACCACACCGGCGGCGCGCCGAACCCGATCGCCCAGGTCGCCGACAACGACCTCGCGGTCGGCCGGATCGTCGACCACATCTCGCACAGCAGGTACTGGAAGGACAGCGCCATCTTCGTCATCGAGGACGACACCCAGGACGGTGTCGACCACGTCGACGGGGCGCGCGGACCGGTGCAGGTCATCAGCCCCTACGCCAACCACGGCAAGGTCGACAGCCAGTACTACTCGCAGATCACGGTGATCCGCACCATCGAGCAGATCCTCGGGGTCCGGCCGATGAACCAGAAGGACAGCGCCGCCACCCCGATGTCCACGGCGTTCACCGGGCGCCCCGACTACACGCCGTTCACCGCGGTGCAGAACCGTGTCCCGCTGACCTACGGGGTCAAGACCCCGCCGGCCTGCGGCGACGACCCCGTCCCGACGACCAGGGCGTCGCTCGCCCCGGCCCAGTCGCCGACGCCGCCGGTGCCGGCGGGGGAGAAGGGCGTCGCGAAGCTGTGGGACGCGTGGAACGCGCAGCAGCACCAGAACGTCCAGAACCCGCAACCCGACCGCGCCAACCCCGACCAGATGGACCACTACACCTGGTACCTGACCCACGGCTTCACCAGGCCGTACCCGGGTGAGAAGAAGATCCTCACGCCGGCCGAGGTGCCCGGTCGCTACCTGCCGTCGCCGGACGCCGACGGCTGATCCGGGCAGGCGCGGCACAGGCGGCCCGCCGGGAAACCGGCGGGCCGCCTCGCGTCCCGGCGCGTCAGGCGGTGGCGGCGCCCGAACGGAACTCCTGCGGGCTCATCCCGTACTCCCGCTTGAACGCGGTGCTGAGCGCGAAGGCGGTGCCGTAGCCGACCTGTCGCGCGACGGCGTCGAGCGTGGCGTCGCTCTCCCGCAGCAGGTCGGCGGCCTGCGCCAGCCGGGCGCCGGTCAGGTACGCCATCGGCGGCTCGCCGACCAGCCGGCCGAAGCGCTGCGCGAGCGCGGCCCGGGAGGCGCCGACCTTGGCGGCCAGGTCCGCGACCGTCCACGGATGCGCCAGGTCGTCGTGCAGCAGCCGCAGCGCCGGGCCGACGACCGGGTCGCCGTGCGCCCGGTACCAGCCGGGCTGCTCGGCCTCCGGCCGGGAGAACCAGGCGCGCAGCGTCTGGATGAGGAGCAGGTCCAGCAGCCGGTCGAGCACGACCTCCTGGCCCGGCTCGTCCTTGACGATCTCCTCGTCGAGCAGCCCGACCAGCGGTGACCGCCAGGTGTCGCCGCGCACGACCGCCAGCGGCGGCAGCGCGGCCAGCAGCCGCTGCGTGACCGCGCCGCGCGTCTCGTAGGTGCCGACGAGCATCACCGCCCGGCCGTCCGGGTCCGTGCCCCAGGCGCGCACGCCGAGGTCCATCGCCTCCGACAGGCTCGTCCCGTCCGGGGTGGTGCAGAGCTGGCCCGGGTGGATGACGATCTGCGGCTCGGTCGCCGGGTCGTCCGCCACCACGTACGGGTCGGGGCCGCGGCAGATGACCAGGTCGCCGGTGCGCACGTGCAGGGGCGCGCCTTCGCCGGGCGTGATCCACGCCTCGTCGCGGACCATCGCCACCAGCGTCAGCGGCGCCTCGTCCTGGATCCGCACCGACCACGGCGGGTTCAGCATCGAGCGGATCATGAACGCTCCGCGTGCGCGGGGGCCGTCGAGGAGGTCGGTCAGGGCGTCCATGCCGATCAGCGTAAGGCGTGTGGACGCTCGCGTATGGGGGCGAGCTTCTCAACGATGTCGGACGGGCGCGCCCGGCGGTTGACTCAAGGGCATGACGAACAGCACCGCGAACACCCCGCGGACCATCAGGGAGAACGGCCTCGTCCTCGTCCTCGGCGGCACCGGCAAGACCGGCCGGCGGGTCGTCGAGCGGCTGGAGGCCCTGGACGTTCCCGTGCGGATGGGCTCCCGCGCGGCCGACCCGGGCTTCGACTGGACCGACGGGACGACCTGGGCGCCCGTCCTGCGCGACGTCGAGGCGGTGTACCTGTCCTACTACCCCGACCTCGCCGCCCCCGGCGCACCGGAGGCGATCCGCGCCTTCACCGACGCGGCGGCGTCCGCCGGAGTCCGGCGGGTGGTGCTGCTGTCGGGCCGCGGCGAGGAGGAGGCGCGGGCCTGCGAGCGGGTCGTCCGGGAGTCGGGCCTGGAATGGACCATCGTGCGGGCAGCCTGGTTCGCGCAGAACTTCAGTGAGGACTACCTCCTCGACCCGGTCCGCGCGGGCGAGGTCGTGCTGCCGGCCGGCGACGTGCCCGAGCCGTTCGCCGACGCCGACGACATCGCGGACGTGGCGGTCGCGGCCCTCACCCGCGACGGGCACGCCGGCGAGGTCTACGAGGTCACCGGGCCGCGCGCGCTCACCTTCGCCGAGGCGGTCGCCGAGATCGGCCGCGCGGCGGGACGCGACGTCGCCTACGTCCGGGTCGGCGCGGACGACTACGCGGCGGCGCTCAAGGAGCACGACCTGCCGGACGAGGTCGTGGGCCTGCTGACCTACCTGTTCACCACCGTCCTGGACGGCCGCAACGCCGAGCCCGCCGACGGCGTCCGCCGCGCCCTCGGGCGCGAGGCCCGCGACTTCGCCGCCTACGCCCGCGAGACCGCCGCGACCGGCATCTGGAACGCCTGACCCGCACCCTCTACCGATCGGACGAACTGATGAAATTCTCCTTCGCGGCCGCTTCGGCCACCCTTTCCATCATCATGGCCGCCGGCATGGCCGGGACGTTCTTCGGGTTCTCCACCGGCGTGATGCCGGGCCTGAACGGCTCGAAGCCGGCCTCGGCGATCGACGCCATGCAGACCATCAACCAGCGCATCCAGAACCCGCTGTTCGTCGGGATGTTCATGCTGCTGCCGGTGTTCGCGGTGGCGGCGGGCGTCCTGCTCATGACGATGGACCAGAAGGCCGCGGGCGTCCTGTTCCTCGCCGCGGCCGGCGTGTACGTCCTCGGCGCCCTGTTCCCCAGCTTCGCGGTGAACATCCCGATGAACAACGACCTGGACGGCGTGCACATCCCCAGGCACGCGGCCGATGCGGCGAAGATCTGGTCGGACTACTCCGGCCGCTGGACCGCCTGGAACACCGTCCGCGCCGTGTTCAGCTGGGTCAGCCTCCTCGCCATGGGCGCCGGCGCCTACGTGTGGGGCAAGAACAGCTGATCCGGTGCGGAAGGCACGGCGGAACACCCGCCGGCACCGCGGCCCGCGCTCGCCACCGAGCGCGGGCCGCGTCCGCTTTGCGCTTACGATCACTGGATGAGCGGTGTGTACGCGATCAGCGACCTGCACGTCGGGTTCCCCGAGAACCGCGCCTTCGTGGAGGCGCTGAAGCCGGCGGCGCCGGGCGACTGGCTGATCGTGGCGGGGGACGTCGCCGAGCGGTTCGCCGACGTCGAGTGGGCGCTGCGCGCGCTGGCCGCGCGGTGGGAACGCGTGCTCTGGGTCCCCGGCAACCACGAGCTGTGGACGGTCAAGGACGACCCGGTGGCGCTGCGCGGCGAGGCCCGCTACCGGCGCCTGGTCGACCTGTGCCGCGGCCTCGGCGTCCTGACGCCCGAGGACGCCTACCCGGTCTGGGACGGCGCGGACGGCCCGGTCACGGTCGCCCCGCTGTTCCTGCTGTACGACTACACGTTCCGGCCGGACGGCGCCCGCACCAAGGAGGAGGCGCTGGAGATCGCGCACGAGGCCGGGGTCGTCTGCACCGACGAGATCTACCTGCACCCGGACCCGCATCCCACCCGGGACGCCTGGTGCGAGGCCCGGCTCTCCTACACCGAGGAACGCCTCGCGGCCCTGCCCCCCGGCACCCGGACCGTCCTGGTCAACCACTGGCCGCTCGTCCGCGAACCCACGCGCGTCCTGTGGTACCCGGAGTTCGCGCAGTGGTGCGGCACCGAGCGCACCGCCGGCTGGCACGCCCGGTTCGGGGCCGTCGCCGTCGTATACGGGCACCTGCACATCCCCCGGACGATCTGGACCGACGGCGTGCCCCACATCGAGGTGTCGGTCGGCTACCCGCGCGAATGGCGCAAGCACGGCGGCGCACCCAAGGGCCCGCGCCGCGTCCTTCCGGTCCCGGCCCGGGACTGAGCCCTCAGCCGGACCCGCCCGGCGCGGCCTCCGCCGTGCCGTGCGCGATGCCCGACGCGGCGAGCGCCAGCAGGCGGTCGGCGGCGCCCGGCTCCCGCTCGGCGGCCATCGCGATGCCGCCCGCGAGCTTCAGCACGTCCAGGAACGCCGCCCCGGCGGGCGCCGCGCCGGACTCCTGGGCGCGGGCGAACAGCGCCTCGCCCGCGTCCCGCATCGCCCGGCACGACCGGAACGCCCCCGGACGCTCGCCGCTCAGCGAGACCAGGACGGACGGGGCCGTCCCCCGGAACCGGGACACGGCGGCCACGAACTCGCCCAGCCACGCGATGAGCGCGCGGTCGGGGTCGGGCGCCTCCAGCAGCTCCCGGCCCCGGTCCGCGAGCGCGTCGTAGGCGTCGGCGAGCAGCGCCTCCAGGAGGTCCTGGCGGGTGGGGAAGTGGCGGTAGAGGGTCCCGACGCCGACGCCCGCGAGCCGGGCGACCCCTTCGAGCGAAGCGCCCGCGCCGTCGCGCAGGAACATCTCGCGCGCGGCGGCGAGCAGCCGGGCGCGGTTGCGCCGGACGTCCGCGCGCGGCGCGCGGGTGCGCGGCGTGTCGTCGCTGGTCACCTGGTTCCCCGGTCCTTCCCTGACGCATGCGGAGCCGCGGCGGGGAGGGGGCGGTCCGCGGTGTTGGAACGTTCCCCGAAGTCTAGTGGCAGCACGTGGCGACGGCTCCGGGCAGGCGTCCGCGTCAGGAGGGGGGCGGCCGGGGCCCGCCGCGGGAGACGCTCCGCGACGGGCCCGGTGGACGGGATCACGGCGATCCGGGGCCCGTCAGGACGCGCCGGGCGCCAGCGGCAGGTAGACCCGCCCGCCGGCGGCCCGGAACTCGCCGGCCTTCTCCCGCATCCCGGCGGCGAGCGCCTCCTCCTCGGCGAGCCCGCGCTCGCCGGCGTACCGGCGGACGTCCCGGGTGATCTTCATCGAGCAGAAGTGCGGCCCGCACATCGAGCAGAAGTGCGCGGTCTTCGCGGGCGCGGCCGGGAGCGTCGCGTCGTGGAACTCCCGCGCGGTGTCCGGGTCGAGCGACAGGTCGAACTGGTCCTCCCAGCGGAAGTCGAACCGCGCGTCCGACAGCGCGTCGTCCCACGCCTGCGCGCCCGGATGCCCCTTGGCCAGGTCGGCGGCGTGCGCGGCGATCTTGTAGGCGATCACACCGGCCTTGACGTCGTCGCGGTCGGGCAGCCCGAGGTGCTCCTTCGGCGTGACGTAGCAGAGCATCGCGGTGCCGTGCCAGCCGATCATCGCGGCGCCGATCGCCGAGGTGATGTGGTCGTAGCCGGGCGCGATGTCGGTGGTCAGCGGCCCGAGCGTGTAGAACGGCGCGCCGTCGCACCACTCCTGCTGCAGGTCCACGTTCTCCTTGATCTTGTGCATCGGGACGTGGCCCGGGCCCTCGTTCATCACCTGGTTGTCGAACCCGGCCGCGATCCTCGTGAGCTCGCCCTGCGTCCGCAGCTCCGCGAACTGCGCCTCGTCGTTGGCGTCGGCGATGCAGCCCGGGCGCAGCCCGTCGCCGAGCGACCAGGTGACGTCGTAGGCCGCGAAGATCTCGCACAGCTCGCGGAAGTGCGTGTAGAGGAAGTTCTCCTCGTGGTGCGCCAGGCACCACGCCGCCATGATCGACCCGCCGCGCGAGACGATGCCGGTCTTGCGCCGCGCCGTCAGCGGCACGTAGGGCAGCAGCACGCCCGCGTGCACGGTCATGTAGTCGACGCCCTGCTCGGCCTGCTCGATCACGGTGTCGCGGAAGACCTCCCAGGTCAGCTCGGCCGGGTCGCCGCCGGCCTTCTCCACCGCCTGGTACAGCGGGACGGTCCCGACGGGCACCGGCGAGTTGCGCAGGATCCACTCGCGGGTGGTGTGGATGTCCCGGCCGGTCGACAGGTCCATGATCGTGTCGGCGCCCCAGCGGGTCGCCCACGTCATCTTCTCGACCTCGTCCTCGATCGAGGACGCCACCGCGGAGTTGCCGATGTTGGCGTTCACCTTCACCAGGAAGTTCCGGCCGATGATCATCGGCTCGATCTCCGGGTGGTTGACGTTCGCGGGCAGCACCGCCCGCCCCGCCGCGAGCTCGTCGCGGACGAACTCCGGCGCCACGCCCTCCCGCAGCGCGACGAACTCCATCTCGGCGGTGATCTCCCCGCGCCGCGCGTACGCGCGCTGGGTCACCGCGCCGCCGCTCGCCCGGCGCGGCCGGCGGGGGAGCAGCCCGTCGGACACGGGCGCGGAGCGGCGCCCGTCGTCCTCGGGGCGCGCCGGCCGGCCCTCGTACGGCTCGGTGTCGCCGCGTTCGGCGATCCACGCCTCCCGCAGCGCGGGCAGGCCCCTGCGGACGTCGGTCTCGTGCTCGGGGTCGGTGTACGGCCCGGACGTGTCGTACAGGACGACGACGTCGCCGTTGGTCAGCGGCACCTCCCGCATGGGGACGCGCATCCCGGGCCGGGAGCCCTGGAGGTAGGTCTTGCGGGCAGCTGGAACCACGGATTCGGTCATGACGACTCGATCTCTCCCTACGCCGGCATTACCCGGTCAGGTTCATGCGGTCAGCGGCCGTCCCAGCCGCTATCTCAGCCCGGTTCGCCGGGCCCCCGCGATCTGTCGTGCCCGACGCTAACCCGGCGCACCCCCGTTGCCGCAACCGCGGCCGATGGGTTAGAACGCGCCCGCGCGGACGGCCTCCGGCTGGGATGATCGGGGCATGCGCAACCTCCAGGGGGACTTCGCCCTCACGCCGGTCGGGCACGTGTCGTCGGAGCTGACGGACCGGGCCGACGCGCCCAAACAGGGGACGGAGGGCGCGCCCGACGCGTGGCTGGTCTTCGAGCCGTCCTGCTCCGCCGCGCTGGAGGGGCTGCGCGCCGGCGACCGGGTCATCGTGCTGACCTGGCTGCACCTGGCGCCGCGCGACGTGCTGCGGACCCGGCCGCGCGACGACCCGGCCAACCCGGAGACCGGCGTGTTCGCCACCCGCTCCCCGGCCCGCCCGAACCCGATCGGCCTGCACCCGGTGGAGATCCTCCAGGTCGTCGGGCGGCGGCTGCGCGTGCGCGGGCTGGAGGCGCTCGACGGCACCCCGGTGCTCGACGTCAAGCCCGTGATCGGTGCCGTTCCGGAGCTTTGACCTGCCCGTGCGCGGCCGCGGTCCGGGCCACGGCCTAGAGTGGGAACGCATGATCACGATGCCGTGACCGCCGTGTGAGGAAGGACCGCCGCATGCCCGCAGCCCCCCGGACGCCGAGCGCGACCGGCACGCACACCGTGCTCGAGAGGATCTACGAGCGGGTGCTGGTGCGCGACCCGGGCGAGCCCGAGTTCCACCAGGCCGTCCACGAGGTGCTCGACTCGCTCGGACCGGCGGTCGCGGCCCGGCCGGAACTGGCCGGATCGGGGCTGCTGGAGCGGATCGTCGAGCCGGAGCGGCAGATCGTCTTCCGCGTGCCGTGGACGGACGACTCCGGCGCGGTGCACGTCAACCGGGGGTTCCGGGTCGAGTTCAACAGCGCGCTCGGCCCGTACAAGGGCGGGCTGCGCTTCCACCCGACCGTGAACCTCGGCATCGTGAAGTTCCTCGGCTTCGAGCAGATCTTCAAGAACGCGCTGACCGGGCTCGGCATCGGTGGCGGCAAGGGCGGCAGCGACTTCGACCCGCGCGGCCGCTCCGACGGCGAGGTGATGCGGTTCTGCCAGTCGTTCATGACCGAGCTGCAGCGCCACATCGGCGCGGACACCGACGTCCCCGCCGGGGACATCGGCGTCGGCGGCCGGGAGATCGGCTTCCTGTTCGGGCAGTACCGGCGGATCAGCAACCGCTGGGAGGCGGGCGTCCTGACCGGCAAGGGCCAGCCGTGGGGCGGCTCGGCGTGCCGCACGGAGGCGACGGGGTACGGCAACGTGCTCTTCACCGCCGAGATGCTGCACAAGCGCGGCGAGGACCTGGACGGCCAGACCGTCACCGTGTCCGGATCCGGCAACGTCGCGATCTACAGCATCGAGAAGGCCCAGCAGCTCGGCGCGAACGTCGTCACCGTCTCCGACTCGGGCGGCTACGTCGTCGACGAGAAGGGCATCGACCTCGACCTGCTCAAGCAGGTCAAGGAGGTCGAGCGGGGCCGCGTCTCCGACTACGCCGAGCGGCGCGGCGGGTCCGCCCGGTTCGTCCGGGGCGGCAGCGTGTGGGACGTGCCGGCCGACATCGCGCTGCCGTCCGCGACGCAGAACGAGCTGGACGTCCAGGCCGCGCGGGTGCTGGTCCGCAACGGCGTGAAGGCGGTCTCCGAGGGCGCCAACATGCCGGCCACGCCGGACGCGGTCCACGTGCTGCAGGAGGCCGGCGTGGCGTTCGGGCCGGGCAAGGCCGCCAACGCCGGCGGCGTCGCGGTCAGCGCCCTGGAGATGCGGCAGAACGCGGGCCGCGAGATGTGGACGTTCGCGCAGGCCGAGGCGGAGCTGGCGGGGATCATGACGCGGATCCACAACACCTGCGACGAGACCGCCGAGCGCTACGGCGCGCCCGGGAACTACGTCGTCGGCGCCAACATCGCCGGGTTCGAGCGCGTCGCCGAGGCGATGCTCGCCCAGGGCCTCATCTGACCCGCCTGGTCCCGCCCGCCCACGCGCCGCCGGCACCCGGAACGGCGCCGGACGGACGCGACACGGCGCGGGCGCACGTGGCACGGGGCAGCACGGGCGCGGGCCGGATGCGCGGACGGCGCGCCGTCGGGGAGGATGGGCCCGTGGTGACGATGCCCCGATTCGCCCCGGCGACCCGAGACGCCCTGTGGGCGGCGGCGCTCGCGGTGGCGGCGCTCGCGGTCGCGGTGGCATGGCCCGGGGTGCGGGCGCTGGACGCCGCGGGCGCGTTCCTGCTGCTCGCCGCGCACGCCCCCCTCGCGGTGATCAGGGGCCGGCCCACGACGGCGCTGATCGCCCTGGTCGTCCTGGTGCTGCCGTACCACCTGCTGCAGTACCAGCACCACGCGCTGGTCCCGGCCGAGGTGATCGCGCTGTTCGCCTACGCCGTCCTCGGGCGCCGCGTGCGGATCGTGCTCGGCGGCGCCGCCTTCCTGCTGGCCGTGTGCGTGATCGGCATGGCGATGCGGGCGGGCGGCGCCTCCGTCCGCGAGCAGATCGCGGTGGTCGAGGCCGTGGTGTCGGTGGTGATCGCCGTGCAGGTCTGGCGATCGCACCGGGCCCGGGTGGCGACGATCACCGAGCGGGCCGAGCGCGCCGAGCGCACCCGCGAGGAGGAGGCGCGCCGCCGGGTCGCCGAGGAGCGCCTGCGGATCGCCCGCGACCTGCACGACCTGCTCGCGCACAGCATCACCGTGATCGGCGTGCAGGCGGGCGCCGCCGCGCACCTGGTCGCGGGCGACCGCCCGGTGGAGCGCGCGGAGCTGGCCGAGGTCCTGAACGCGATCGCGGCGACCTGCCGGGAGGCCCGCACCGAGCTGCGCGGCACCCTGCAGGTGCTGCGCGGCACCGACGTCGGCGGGCCCGCCGTGCGGCCCGGCCCGGACGCCGTCGCCGGGCTGGCGGAGGCGGCCCGGTCGGCCGGCCTGGAGGTGACGCTGAGCGCCGACGGCGCCGGGGCCGCGCCGCCGGAGGTCGGCGTCGCGGCGTACCGGATCGTCCAGGAGGCCCTGACCAACGTTGTCAAGCACGCCGCCGCGAGCCGCGTCGCGGTGACGCTCGCGCGGGAGGACGGGGGCCTCGTCGTGCGGGTCGCCGACGACGGCCGCGGCCCCTCCGGCGCGGGGCCGGAGGGGTTCGGGATCCTCGGGATGATCGAGCGGGCGCGCAGCGTCGGCGGGACCCTGGAGGCGGGCCCCGGGGAGGACGGCGGGTTCACCGTCACCGCCGTCCTGCCGTTCGCGGGCGACCGGTCCGGCGCCGAGCCGGTCACCCCCGGCTGACCGACCGGGCGTACAGGAAGAGCAGGCCCGACAGGGTCGCTCCGGACCCGATCTCGCCGCGCGCCGCCAGGTCCGGGACCGACGCCAGCGGCACCCACTCGATCCGCTCCGCTTCCACGTCGGTGGGCTCGCCGATCCGTTCGGCGCCGTCCGCCCGGAAGACGTGATGGATCCCGTCGTGCAGCCCCGGCGAGGGCCGCACGGCCAGCACGTGCTCCAGCGGCCCGGCGCGGTACCCGGTCTCCTCGACGAGCTCGCGCGCCGCCGACTCCGCCGGGTCCTCGCCGTCCTCCACCCGGCCGCCCGGGATCTCCCAGCCCCAGGCGCCGGTGATGAACCGGTGCCGCCAGATCAGCAGCACGCGGCCCGCGCCGTCGAGCGCCGCCACGCCCGCCGCGGGCCGCACCCGCACGAGATGGTGGTCGAAGCGCCGCCCGTCGGGCAGTTCCACGTCGGCCAATCGCACGTCCATCCAGGGGCTGTCGTAGATCGATCTCTCGCCGTGCACCGTCCATCGCATGGGCGGACGCTATCGGGGGCTTTCAAACCCTTACCGGTAGGGTCAGGATCAAGGGGACGGCGCGACCTCCGGGGGCGGACCCCCGGACCCCAGGGCCATCGCCCGAAGGGCGCTGTCAGGGAGGGGAGCGCAGCGGTGAGCACTGAGGCCGGCACGGCCGGGGCGGCGGGGAACCGGATCTTCACGGTGCCGAACCTGCTCAGCATGGCGCGGCTCGTCGGCGTCCCGTTCTTCCTGTGGCTGGTGCTGGTCGAGCAGGACTGGTGGGCGCTCGGGCTGCTGGTGTTCGCCGGCCTGTCGGACTGGCTGGACGGCAAGCTCGCGCGGGCGCTGAACCAGACCAGCAAGCTCGGCATGGTGCTGGACCCGGCCGCCGACCGGCTGTACATCTTCGCGACCCTGGTCGGCCTGACGATCCGCGACATCATCCCGCTGTGGCTGCTGGTCGCGCTCGTCGCGCGCGAGCTGGCGATCGTGCCGATCGCGCCGATCGTGCGGCGGCTCGGGTACGGCGGGACGCTCCCCGTGCACTTCATCGGCAAGACGGGCACATTGTGCCTGCTGTACGCCTTCCCGCTGCTGCTGCTGGGCGACCATGACGGGGCGGCGGGCACGACGGCGAAGGTGATCGGGTGGTCCTTCGCCATCTGGGGGACGGCGCTGTACTGGTGGGCGGCCGTCCTGTACTGGGCGCAGACGCGGCAACTGGTGCTGGCCGGCCGCGGCGCGCCACCCGACGGCGCGCCCGGTCCGGGCGCGCGGCCCCCGGCCGGCGAGCAGAAGGGAGCTGAGACCCCCCGATGAAGGCCGTCGTGATGGCGGGTGGCGAGGGGACGCGGCTGCGTCCGATGACCGCCAACCAGCCCAAGCCGCTGCTGCCGCTCGTCAACCGGCCGATCATGGAGCACGTGCTGCGGCTGCTCAAGCGGCACGGGTTCAGCGAGACCGTCGTCACGGTGCAGTTCCTGGCGGCGCTGATCCGCAACTACTTCGGCGACGGCGAGGAGCTCGGCATGTCGCTGAGCTACGCCACCGAGGAGGTGCCGCTCGGCACCGCGGGCAGCGTGAAGAACGCCGAGGCGGCGCTGCGCGACGACCGGTTCCTGGTGATCTCCGGGGACGCGCTGACCGACATCGACCTGACCGACATGGTGCGCTTCCACGAGCGCAACGGCGCCCTGGTCACCATCGGCCTCAAGCGGGTCCCGAACCCGCTGGAGTTCGGGATCATCATCGTGGACGACGAGGGCCGCGTGCAGCGGTTCCTGGAGAAGCCGACGTGGGGGCAGGTGTTCTCCGACACCGTCAACACCGGCATCTACGTGATGGAGCCGGAGGTCCTCGACCACGTCGCGGCGGGCGAGTCCGTCGACTGGTCCGGCGACGTGTTCCCCAAGCTGCTGGCCGAGGGCGCGCCGCTGTTCGGGTACGTCGCCGACTGCTACTGGGAGGACGTCGGCACCCACGAGAGCTACCTGAAGGCGCAGGCCGACATGCTGTCCGGGCAGGTCGGCATCGAGCTGGACGGGTTCGAGATGTCGCCGGGCGTGTGGGTCGCCGAGGGCGCCGAGGTCGACGCGGAGGCCGTCCTGAAGGGCCCGCTGTACATCGGCGACTACGCGAAGGTCGAGGCGGGCGTCGAGCTGCGCGAGTACACCGTGCTCGGCAGCAACGTCGTGGTGAAGGAGGGCGCGTTCCTGCACCGCGCGATCGTCCACGACAACGTGTTCATCGCGCCGTCGACGAACCTGCGCGGCTGCGTCGTCGGCAAGAACACCGACATCATGGCGGGCGCCCGCGTCGAGGAGGGCGCGATCATCGGGGACGAGTGCGTCATCGAGGCGGAGGCGTACGTCTCCAGCGGCGTGAAGGTGTACCCGTTCAAGACGATCGAGGCGGGCGCGGTCGTCAACACCAGCGTGATCTGGGAGTCGCGCGGGCAGCGCAACCTGTTCGGCCCGCGCGGCGTCTCCGGGCTGGTCAACGTCGAGATCACGCCGGAGCTGGCGGTGCGGCTGGCCAGCGCGTACGCCACGACGCTGAAGAAGGGCACCACGGTCGTCACCGGCCGCGACGTCTCGCGCGCCGCCCGCACGCTCAAGCGCGCGGTGATCAGCGCGCTGACCGCCAGCGCGATCAACGTGCAGGACCTGGAGGCGACGCCGCTGACCGTCGCCCGGTTCGAGACCGGCCGGGAGGACTGCGCGGGCGGCATCTACATCCGCACCACGCTCGGCGACCCGCAGGGCGTCGACATCCTGTTCCTCGACCCCGACGGCGCCGACCTGTCGCAGGCCGCGCAGCGCAAGCTGGAGCGGGTGTTCGGGCGGCAGGAGTACCGGCGCGCGTTCCCCGGCGAGATCGCCGAGCTGACCTACCCGCCGCGCGTGGTGGAGACCTACACCCGCGACCTGCTGCGCCGCATCGACATCAGCGGCGTCCGCGACGCCGGGCTGAAGATCGTGCTCGACTGCGCGGGCGGCGTCGCGTCGCTGGTGCTGCCGAGCCTGCTCGGCCGCGTCGGGGTGGAGGTGCTGACCCGCAACAACGCGCTGGACGAGGCCAACCCCACCGAGACGCTCCCGGAGCGGATGCGCGACCTGGAGCGGCTCGGCGCGCTCGTGTCGTCGTCGCGGGCCGCGTTCGGCGTCCGGTTCGATCCGGTCGGCGAGCGGATCTCGCTGGTGGACGAGAACGGCGAGCTGGTCGCCGACGACCGGGCGCTGCTGGTCATGCTGGACCTGGTGGCCGCCGAGCGGCGCGGCGGGCGCGTCGCCCTGCCGGTGACCACGACGCGGGTGGCCGAGCAGGTCTGCCGGTTCCACGGCGTCCAGGTGGAGTGGACGTCCACCTCGCAGGACGTGCTCACCAAGGCCGCGGCCAGGCCCGACGTGGTCTTCGCCGGCGACGGCCGGGGCGGGTTCCTGATGCCGGAGTTCAGCGGCACGGTGGACGGGATCGCGGCGTTCGTCCGGCTGGTCGGGCTCGTGGCGCGGACGCGGCTGACGCTGTCGCAGATCGACCGGCGGATCCCCGTCGCGCACCTGCTGCGGCGGTCCGTCCCGACGCCGTGGGCGGCGAAGGGCAGCGTCATGCGGCACGTCGTGGAGGCCGCCGGGAGCCGCACCCTCGACACCACCGACGGGGTCCGCGTGGTGGAGGACGACGGCGGCTGGGTGCTCGTGCTGCCCGACCCGGCGGAGGCCGTCACGCACCTGTGGGCCGAGGGGCCGGACGCCGACGTCGCGCAGGAACTGCTGGAGGAGTGGGCCGTCGTGGTGGAACGCGCGGGCTCATAGGGTGGTGGAACGCGCGGGCTCATAGGGCGGTGGAACGCGCGGGCTCCTCGCGCGGGCGCGTGGGCGGGTCAGCAGCGCTCGCGCGGCTTCAGGCCCGTCGCGTCGGGCTCCCGGTCGCCGTAGGTCTCCGCCAGGAAGGTGACGAGGCGCTCGACGTCCGCGACGTCGGACACCAGGCCGAGCGAGGCGCGGACGGCGCCGCCGCTCGGCAGGTGCAGCAGGTCGAGGTACTCGTCGAGGGTCCGCGTGCCGCCGTGCAGCGTCCTGCGGTCGCGCAGCGCGCGCTCGGAGATGCGGAAGGCGCCCTCCCCGGCGCCCGGGTTGCAGAAGCAGCCGGTGCGGACGGAGATGCCGGCGGCGGCCGTGTCGCGGGCGATGATCCGCTCGTCCACGATCCGGCCCCGCCGGTCGAGCACGTTGAACGCGACGGTGCCGCCGCGCCGGTCCGTGCCGGCGGGGCCGTACACGCGGATCACGGGGGAGCCGCCGGCGTGCCGCAGCCCGGCGAGGCGGTGCAGGAGCCAGGAGGTGAGGCGGGCGACCCGGCGGTGGATCAGGTCGACGCCGATGTCCTCGATCCAGCGGATGCCGAACTCCACGTCCGGGATCGACAGGAAGTTCAGGGTGCCGTCCTCGAACGCGGTCTCGTCGCCGGCCGGGACGTGCCAGCCGCCGAGCGCGCTGACCGCCTGGATCGTCCCGCCCGAGAACCAGGGGCGGCGCAGCCGGGCGAGCGCCGCACGCCGCGCGACCAGCGCCCCGACGCCGGTCGGGTAGCCGAACACCTTGTACCAGCTGACCGGGACGAAGTCGGGCCGCGTCCGGCTCAGGTCGAGGCGGTTGGCGGGGACGAACGCCGCCGCGTCCAGCAGCACGTCATACCCGCGCGCGTGCGCGAGGTCCACCCACTCCAAAGGGTGCTGGACGCCGGTGAAGTTGCTCTGCGCCGGGTAGACGAGCAGCCCGCGGCGGCGGGCGAGCGCGGCGCGCACGTCGTCCCCCGGAACGCGCAGCTCCGCCCCGCGGACGGGCAGGTGGACGACCTGGGCGCCGCGCGCCCGCGCGAACTCCCGGATCCCGTTCACCGAGTTGTGGTTGTCGCCGGTGAGCACCAGCCGGGTCCCGCGCCGGAACGGGTACGCCTCGCCGACCAGGCGGCACGCGCCCGTCGCGTTCGGCGTGAAGATCACCGCGTATTCGCCGGGGGATGCGTTGAAGAAGCCCAGCACCGCCGCGCGCGCCCGCTCGACCAGCCCGGTCGAGGCGCTGGACGTCGGGTTCTCCGAGTGCGGGTTCCCGTAGCAGTGCCCGGCGAGCCGCGCGGCGTGCGCGCGGATCTGCGCGCCGGCCGCCACGCCGGCCCCCGTGTAGTCCAGGTAGACCTGGCCGTCCGCGTCGAGGTGGCGGTACTCGGCGGCCCGCAGCTCGTCCAGCCGGCGGGTCGAGGCGTACGCGGCGTCGGTGTCGGGCGTCGTTCCCGCCCAGGAATCGATTGAAGCGGACATTCGCGCACCCCCGAGTACAAAGCCCCGCCCTCTCCAGAACGGTCCAAAATCGGAGAAGGGTCGGCAAGGGGGGTGTTATGGCCTTTTCAGGACGGTGCGTCTGAGTTTCGGGAGGTTCTGCCCGACGGGCGGGGCGGGAGCCCGGGGGAGGTCCGGGTGCGGCGGGCGAGGACCGCGGCCGTCCCCGCGAGGAACAGCGCCGCGAAACCCGCGAGGACCGCCCAGTCGGCCGCCAATGTCCGCGAGAACGTGCCGCCGTAGGAGGCCAGCAGCGGCGGCCCCAGCGGCGAGCGGCCCGACGCCCACAGCCGCTCGACGCCCAGGCTGTGCCCGAGCCCCTCGAACGCCCACCGGTTCGACATCGCATAGCTCAGCCACCGGCCCGGCGCCGCCATCACCGGGACGGGCAGGATCGCGCCGACGAACAGCACCTGCGGGAAGCACAGCATCGGCAGCGCCATCGTCGCCTGCGCCGGGTCGGTCACCGCGGCCGACACCAGTAGGCCCAGCGCGAGCGCCGCCACCGAGCACAGCAGCAGCGTGACGAACAGCTCCCCGTACGTCCGCCAGCCCATCGGCGGCAGGCGGTCGAGGCCGCGCAGCACGCCGAGCATCAGCGCGTCCACCACCGCCAGCAGGGGCAGCAGGACGGCGGCCTTCGCCAGGACGTACGGCCCGATCCGCAGGCCGGTGAGCCGTTCCCGGCGCAGCACGGGCAGCTCGGCGCAGATCTGCAGCAGCCCGTAGGTCAGCCCGAAGAAGAACCCGCCGAAGGCGATCCAGAAAAGGATCATCACGGTCGCGCCCGGGCTCGGCGACTCCGGTGCGAACGCGCCCGGCCGGAACAGCACCGCGAACATCGCCAGCACCATGACCGGCGACCCGGCCAGCACCGCGAGGGTGAGCCGGTTGCGGGTCAGCAGATCGAGGTTGCGCCGCGCCAGCAGCGCCCACTGCCGCACCGCGCCGATCCGGGGTCCGGCCGCCGGCCCGGTTCCGCCGGAGCGCCGGAAGCGGCCCTCCCATCCGGGCGACGCGGCGCCGGCGAGCCGCAGGTAGATGTCGTCGACCGCGCCGGCCTCGAACTCCTCCAGCGCCTCGTCCGGGGAGCCGTAGAAGGCCAGCCGCCCGTCCGGCGCCAGCACCGCCACCTGATCGCACACACCGACGTCCGGCGGGTGGTGCGTGGTCACGACGACGGTCGTGCCCGCGTCGGCGAGCCCGCGCAGCAGCCGCATGAGGTCGGCCGCCGAGGCCGGGTCGAGGCCCGACGTCGGCTCGTCGAGGAAGAACACCCGCGGCCGCGTCAGCAGCTCCACCGCGATGCTCGCCCGCTTGCGCTCCCCGCCGCTCAGGCTCCCCACTCGCTGCCCCGCCCGCCCGGTGAGGGCCAGGTCGTCCAGCACGCCGTCCACGGCCCTCTCCGCGTCCGCCGGGGCCGTCCCCGCGGGCAGCCGCAGGCCCGCCGCGTACAGCAGCGTGCGCCGCAGGGGGAGATCCTTGTGGACGATGTCGTCCTGCGGCACGTACCCGAGCGAGCCCGCGACGCCGTCGTAGTGCACCTCGCCCTCGGCGGCCGGACGCACCCCGGCGATCGCGTCCAGCAGCGTCGTCTTGCCGGACCCGCTGCCGCCGATGATCGCCACCAGCTCCCCGGCCCCGATGCTCAGCGACACGTCCCGCAGCGTGCGGCGCCCGCCGTCCACCCGCTGCCCGACCTCGCGCACCTCGATCACGCCACGCCCCCATCCGCTCCGGAGGGCGCGCCCGCCCCCAGACGAAGATGAACGACGCCGGGGCCCGCGTCCAGAGGCGGCCCTGCCAGTTCAACGGCCCTACCAGTTCAACGGCCCTGCCGGTTCAACGGCCCTGCCGGTTCAGCGGAGCCGCCCGGCCGGCGGGGGCGGCTCAGTCGACGGAGACGTCGTCGGGCGTGCCGCTCGCGATCTCCGCCAGCACGTCCAGGGCCCGGGCCAGGACGTCCTCCGGCGGCGAGGCCAGCCCGAACCGGACCGCCCGCGGCGCGGCGGCGCCGCCCACCACGAACGCCGCGGCGGGCGTGACGGCGATGCCGCGCCGCGCGGCCGCCGCCACGAACGTCTCGGCGCGCCACGGAGCGGGCAGCTCCCACCAGCAGAAGTACGAGCCCGGATCGGACCGGACGGCGGCGCCGGCCAGCCGCCGCGCCGCGATGCGCTGCCGGGCGGCGGCGTCCGCGCGCTTCGCCTCGACGATCGCCTGGACCGTCCCGTCGGTGATCCAGCCGGCCGCCGCCTCCAGCGCGAAGCCCGCCGGCCCCCACGCGCCCGAGCGCAGCGCGGCGGCGACCCGCGCCGCCGGCCGCCGCGGGACGACCGCGAACCCGACGCTCAGCCCGGGGGCCAGGCGCTTGGAGAGGCTGTCGACGAGGACGGTGTGATCGGGGGCGAACGCCGCCAGCGGCGGCGGTCCGTCGGCGCGCAGGAACGCCCAGACCCGGTCCTCGATCGCGTACAGCCCGAGGCGGCCGAGGACATCGGCCAGCTCGGCCCGCCGTGCCTCCGGCATCGTCGTCCCGTACGGGTTGTGCAGCGTGGGCTGGACGTAGACGCCGCCGAGCGGCGCGGCGCGGTGCGCGGCGGCGAGCGCGTCAGGGACCATCCCGTGCTCGTCCACCGGAACCGGGACCGGCGTGACGCCGAGCCGGGCCGCGACCCCCTTGACCACCGGGTAGGTGAGCGCCTCCACTGCGAGCCGCCCGCCCGCCGGGACGAGCGCGGCCACCGCCGCGGCGATCGCCTGCCAGCCGCTGCCCGCGAACAGCACCTGGTCCGGCGCGGGGGCCCAGCCGTCCGCCGCCAGCAGCGCCGCCGCGGCCTCGCGCGCCGCCGGCGTGCCGGCCGCGCCGACCGGGGCGAGCGCCGCGCCCAGCGCGTCCGGGCGCGTCAACCGGTCGAGCCCGGCGGCCAGCAGTTCGGCCTGCTCCGGCACGACCGGGTAGTTCAGCTCGAGGTCGACGCGGGCGCCCGCCGGCTCGGCCAGGGCCGGACCCGGCCGCCGGTCCGCCGCCAGCACGAACGTTCCGCGCCCCACCTCGCCGACCACCAGCCCGCGCCTGCCCAGCTCGCGGTAGACGCGCGCGGCCGTCGAGGCGGCGATGCCGCGCCGGCGGGCGAACGCGCGCTGCGGCGGCAGCCGGTCGCCCGGGCGCAGGCGCCCCGCGGCGATGTCGTCGGCGACCGCGTCGGCGACCCTCCGGTAGTCGTCCATGGCGTCCTCCGATTGCACCGAGAGCAATGTGAGTATTGCACCGAATTGGACTGATAACTAGCATCGGTGCAATGACCTCCCCCGCCGCCCTGGCGTCCATCGCCCTCGTCGCGCTCGGCCTCGTCCTGATCCCCGGGCCGAACATGATCTACCTGGTGTCGCGGTCGGTGACGCAGGGCCGCCGCGCCGGGCTCGTCTCGCTCGGCGGCGTCGCCGTCGGCTTCGTCCTCTACGTGGTCGCCGCCACCGCCGGCATCACGACCGTCTTCCGGTACGTCCCGGCCGTCTACACGGCGCTGAAGCTCGCGGGCGCCGCCTACCTGCTCTGGCTGGCCTGGCAGACCCTCCGGCCCGGCGGGACGGC
This sequence comes from Actinomadura sp. NTSP31, assembly GCF_041951385.1. NCBI lineage: Bacteria > Bacillati > Actinomycetota > Actinomycetes > Streptosporangiales > Thermomonosporaceae > Actinomadura > Actinomadura sp. NTSP31. The sequence continues at coordinate 468,471 of NZ_JBGNUT010000004.1, forward strand.
GCCGTTCGCGCCCAAGGAGCTGCCCGCCGACCGGCCGCGGCGGCTGTTCGTCATGGGGCTGGTGACCAACCTGCTCAATCCCAAGATCGCGATCCTGTACGTGTCGCTGCTGCCGCAGTTCGTCGACCCCGCGCGCGGCCACGTCGCGGTGCAGAGCCTGCTGCTCGGGCTCACCCAGATCACCGTCGCGATCACGGTGAACGGCCTGATCGTCCTCGGAGCCGGGAGCATCGCCGCGTTCCTCGCCCGCCGCCCGGCCTGGCAGCGCGTCCAGCGCTACCTGATGGGCAGCGTGCTGGCCGGCCTCGCCGTGCGCATCGGCCTGGACCGCACGCGCGCCGCCGTGTCCTAGCCGGGACGGCTCGTCAGGGCCCGTCCGTCCGGCGCGTCCGGCGGGCGGACCCGGCTCGATTTGGCGGGGCTTGCCATCATGGTGCGGTGATCGGCCGACGACGGGGACCGGACGAGGCGGAGCGGGAAGCGGGATGGCGCCGCCCCGACGCCTCGATGTCCCTGCTGTCCGACCTGTTCGCCGGAAAGCTGCTCGACCCCGGCTACGCCGAGGCCGCGGCACGGCGCGCGGCGGACGGCGGGACCCGCGCGCGGGCCGGGCGGCTGCGGGGGAGCGGAACGCTCGCGGTGCTGGTCGCCATCGGCGTCCTGATCGCCGCGGCCGGCGCCCAGGTGCGCCGCGGCGAGCCCGTGGCGGCCAAGGAGCGCGCCCGCCTCATCGACCAGATCCACGCCCGCACCGGCGAGACCGACGCCCTCCAGCGCCGCCTCGGCCGGCTGCGCGCCGACACCGGCCGGGAACGGGCCGCCGCCCTCGCTCGCAGCGCCGCGGGCCGCCGCGTCCGGCAGGACCTCGCCGCGCAGGCCGCCGCCGCGGCCGCGGAGCCCGCCGCCGGCCGCGGCCTCGTCGTCACCGTGGACGACGCGCCCGGCACCGGCGGCGACCGTGCCGGCGCGTCCGGCGGCCGGGTCTATGATCAGGATCTTCAGGTGCTGGTCAACGGGCTCTGGGCGGCGGGCGCCACCGCCATCGGGATCAACGGGAGGCGGCTCACGCCGGTCACCGCGATCCGCACCGCGGGCGAGGCGATCCTGGTCGACTACCGCGCGCTGTCCGGCCCGTACGAGGTGACGGCGCTCGGCGACCCGGACCGCATGCGGTCCGCGTTCACCGGCTCCGCCGCCGACCGCAGGCTGCGCGCCCTGGAGGACCGCTACGGCCTCCGGTACGGCACGCGGCGCACATCCGGCGCGCGGCTGCCCGCGGCCGGCGCGCTCCGGCTGAGGTACGCCGCGCCCGCTCCGGGGGCGGGCGGGTGACGCGGCGATGGGTGGAGCGGTGATGAGCGCAGCGGTGGCGGGCACGGCGGTGACCAGCACGGCGGTGACCAGCACGGCGGTGGCGGGCACCGGGGCGGCACGCGGGGAAGGGACGGACCGGGCATGATCGCGCTGATCGGGCTGGTGGCCGGCGTGGTGCTCGGGTTCGCCCTGAGCCCCGACGTCCCGCTGTGGCTGCAGCCCTACCTGCCCATCGCGATCGTCGCGGCGCTCGACGCCATGTTCGGCGGCGTCCGCGCCCGGCTGGAGGGGATCTTCGACGAGAAGGTGTTCGTCGTCTCGTTCCTCAGCAACACCGTCATCGCGGCGCTGATCGTGTTCCTGGGCGACAAGCTGGGCGTCGGCTCCCAGCTGTCCACCGGCGTGGTGGTCGTCCTCGGCATCCGGATCTTCTCCAACGCGGCGGGGATCCGCCGGAAGCTGTTCGGCGCATGAGCGGCGACGGCGAGACGCCGCCCGGCGCCCGCGAGCCCGACGGGCCCGCCGGGCCGGAGCCGGCGCGGTCCGGCGCCCTGACCGGGATCATGGAGCTGCTGCGGCCCAGGGCGAGCTGGGGGCAGCTCGCCGGCGGCCTGCTGTGCGTGGTGGTGGGCTTCGCGGTGGTCGTGCAGATCCAGTCGACCAAGCGCGACACCACCTTCGCCACGGCCCGGCAGGACGAGCTCGTCGGCACCCTGGCCGATCTGGGCCAGCGCTCCGAACGGCTCCGGGGCGACATACGTGACCTCGAGGAGACCAAAGCCGAACTCCAGCGCGACGCCCAGGGCGACGCCGCGCTGCAGGAGGCCCGCGAGCGCGCCGCCACCTACGGGCTGCTGGCGGGCACCCTCCCCGCCGAGGGCCCCGGGATCCAGCTGCTCGTCCAGGACCCCCGCGGCGGCGTCCGCGCCGGTGACCTGCTGGACGCGCTGGAGGAGCTCCGCGACGCCGGGGCCGAGGTCGTGCAGGTCAACGACGTCCGCGCCGGGGTCGACACCTACTTCCTCGACGCTCGCGACGGCGTCGAGGCCGACGGGCGCCCGCTGCGCGCCCCCTACACGTTCCTGGCCATCGGCGACCCGCACACCATGACCACGGCGCTCAACATCCCGGGCGGCGTCGTGCGGACGCTCCAGGGCGCCGGCGCCGCCGTCTCGATCACCCCGCGCGCGAAAGTGACCGTGAGCGCGATACGGTCTCCGTAGAGGGAACGGGGGGAGCGGTGAACGGCCGTCCGGGACGCCGCGATCGGCGCCGCCCGCGCGGCGGCGTGGACCGGCGATCATCGGCGAAGGTAGTTTGGTGCGGTCGGTTCACCGTTCCGGTTGACCCCTCGGGCAAGACCCGCGTAAGTTGCGGCGACCGTCGCGTGCGCGGGCGGTGAGCAGGACCGTGGTCGGGGGCGGGTCCCCGGCGTGGGTTGGGTGAAGGATGCGCGTGGCGCAGGCGGCCCCCGCGGCAGCGGGGCGTCCGCGGGCGGCGCGCCGATGGTAGGAGGCCGAGCCGATCTATGCCGAGCGTTTACTGCACGCAGTGCGGTCACGCCAACCCGGATGATGCCCGCTTCTGCTCGAACTGCGGCACCCCGCTGACGCGGGGCGCCCAGCCGCCGTACCGCGAGTCGCCCGGCGAGTCCACCTCGACGATCTCCATCGGCGGCTTCGAGGCGCTGGACACCGGCCAGGAGGCCGAGGAGCAGCCCGGCCCGGACCAGACCGCCATGGAGGCGCTCCCGCCCGGGACCGCGCTGCTGGTCGTCAAGCGCGGGCCGAACGCCGGAAGCCGCTTCCTGCTCGACAAGGACCGCACGTCCGCCGGCCGGCACCCGGAGAGCGACATCTTCCTGGACGACGTCACCGTCTCCCGCCGGCACGCCGAGTTCGCGCGGCACGGCGGCACGTTCTCCGTCCGCGACGTCGGCAGCCTGAACGGCACCTACGTCAACCGGCAGCGGATCGACCAGGCGGGCCTGTCCGGCGGCGACGAGGTCCAGATCGGCAAGTTCCGGCTGGTCTTCCTGACCAACCCGGCGCACGCCTGAACGGAACCGGAGCGGCGGGGGGCACGGGGGCGCGGCGACGATGGGAGGGCCCTTGAACGCGCGGCCGGCGCGGTCCCCGATGACCATCGGGGACGTCCTCGGGCTGCTCAGGACCGAGTTCCCCGACATCACCATCTCCAAGATCAGGTTCCTGGAGTCCGAGGGGCTCGTCGAGCCGGAGCGCACCCCGTCCGGGTACCGCAAGTTCGGCCCGGCCGACGTGGAGCGGCTCCGGTTCGTGCTCACCGCGCAGCGCGACCACTACATGCCGCTGCGCGCGATCCGGCAGCACCTGGAGGCCCGCGACCGCGGCGAGGCCGTCCCGCCGCTCGGCGCCCGCCCGGACGCGCCGTCCCGCCGTCCTCGCACCCTGGTCGCGGCCGGCGCCGACGCGCCCGACCCGGCCGTCCGGCTGACCCGCCGGCAGCTGCTGGACGGCGCCGGGATCGGCGAGGACCTGCTCGCCGACCTGGAGGAGTACGGCCTCGTCCGGCGCAACGGCACCCACTACGACGGCGAGGCGCTGACCGTCGCCCGCGCCGCCGCCGCGCTCGGCCAGCACGGCGTCGAGGTGCGGCACCTGCGCGCCGCCAAGGCCGCCGCCGACCGGCAGGTCGGGCTGATCGAGCAGATGGTCGCGCCGCAGCTGAGGCGCCGCAGCCCGGGCGCCCACGACCAGGCGGCCGAGACCGCCCGCGACATCGCGGCGCTGTCGGTCCGGCTGCACGCCGCGCTGCTGTCGGCGGGGCTGCGCGAAAGCCTCGACCCCTGACCGGCGGGCCGCGGAGGCATTTGTCGCCCCGCCGCCGCCGCACCCTGTCCGGGGTCGGGTGTACGTTGGGCTACAGGGTTCGTCGAGGATCCGACCGGTGCACGTGGTGATCGAGACAGCGTCGACCAGCAGGGAGCCGCAGTGAAGCAGATGGAGGTCGTCGGCGTCCGGGTCGAGATGCCCTCCAATCAGCCCATCGTCCTGTTGAAGGAGACGGAGGGCGAGCGCTACCTGCCCATCTGGATCGGGGCGGTCGAAGCGACCGCGATCGCCTTCGCCCAGCAGGGCGTGCTGCCCGCCCGTCCCCTGACCCACGACCTGTTCCGGGACGTGCTCGACGCGCTGAGCGTCCAGCTGCGCACCGTGAACATCACCGACCTGCGCGAGGGGATCTTCTTCGCGGACCTGGTCTTCTCCAACGGCGTCGAGGTGAGCGCCCGCCCGTCCGACTCCATCGCCCTGGCGCTGCGCACCGGCGCGACGATCTTCGCCAGTGAGGACGTCCTCGAGGAGGCCGGCGTGGCCATCCCCGACGAGCAGGAGGACGAGGTCGAGAAGTTCCGCGAGTTCCTCGACACGATCTCCCCCGAGGACTTCGGCCGGGCCGGCTAGACCCGCCCGAGCGGAGGTGCGGCCGTAGGCCCCGCTCGCTTTGCTCCCTGTGCTCCCCGTGCCGCCCCAGAGGCGCGCCTCCTGGCCCCCGGGCGCGCGGTCCGCCGCACCCGTCCCGGCTCTTCGCGCGGGCATCGGTTACTGTGTGTGATGGAGCGGTGCGGGCCGGACTTCCGGGATGGAGTGGGGAATGTCACTTCGGGGGGTAAGGTCGTGTCGTGCCGCGATTGGTCGTGCATTGCCCTGGACCTGGCAGTTTCCGGTGGGCGACCATCGGGGTAGGAGTGCGGTGGCGGCCAACGTGCGCGGTTTGCCCACGTGAAGCCGGTTCATCCGGGCATGCGACGCGCCGACGGCGAACGTTGACCCCACCCTGACCGGCACCTACCGTGCTGGTGGAACACCCGTGGTGTAATTCGTCAAACCCCCTTGACGAAGCGCCACGGGCTGATAGAAGCCGGAGGTCCGCGTGGCGGTGAGCAGCGGCGAGGGCAAGGCGACCCCCGACAGGCACATGGCGTCACGACGCGCCGGAGAGCAGGGCCTGCTCTTCGACACGCAGGTGTCGGCGCCGCCGGAGGACGTCGGCTACCGCGGCCCGACGGCGTGCGCGGCGGCGGGGATCACCTACCGGCAGCTGGACTACTGGGCCCGCACGAAGCTGGTCGAGCCGAGCGTGCGCGCGGCGCACGGGTCGGGCAGCCAGCGGCTCTACAGCTTCCGCGACATCCTGGTGCTGAAGGTCGTCAAGCGGCTGCTGGACACGGGGGTGTCGCTGCAGCAGATCCGCACGGCGGTGACGCACCTGCGCGACCGCGGCGTCCAGGACCTGGCGCAGATCACCCTGATGAGCGACGGCGTGAGCGTGTACGAGTGCACCTCCGCCGACGAGGTCGTGGACCTGCTGCAGGGCGGGCAGGGCGTGTTCGGGATCGCGCTCGGACGGGTGTGGCAGGAGGTGGAGGGAAGCCTGGCGGAGCTTCCCGGCGAACGCGCCGCCACCGACGACCCGGACCCCCACGAGCACCCCCACGACGAGCTGGCGAACCGGCGGCGCGCCCGCCGCACCGGCTGATCCGGCCCGGCCCGCGGGCGGGTCCCGCGGAGGCCGCCCCCTCGCGGCCGGCACGGCCCCTCATATCGCGTCCTTGCGCTGGAGGTAGGCGAACGCCGCCCAGCCCGGCAGGACGGGAAGCCACAGCGTCAGCAGGCGGTACAGCAGCACCGCGGACGTCGCCGTCTCCGCCGTCAGCCCCGAGATCGTCAGCGCCAGCGTCAGCGCGCCCTCGACCGCGCCGAGCCCGCCCGGTGTCGGGACCGCCGAGCCGACCGCGTTGGCGGTCAGGAACACCACCACGACGGCCGTCCAGTGCAGCGACCCGCCGAACGCCCGGATCGAGGCGTCCAGGCAGAGCGCGTACGCGGCCGTCAGCCCCACCGTCCCGCCGAGGCCGGTGCACAGCTTGCGCGGCGACTGCAGGACGTCCACCAGCCGCGGCACCACGCCCGAGAACATCGCCCGCAGCCGGGACGCGGCGAACCGCCGCACCCGCGGGATCATCATCGCCGCGCCGGCGACCAGGCCGAGCGCCAGCACCACGATCACGATCGTGCGGGACGGCGCCAGGTCCTTGGTGGCGTTGTGGGTGGAGCCGGTGAGGAAGCCGAACAGCACCAGCAGCAGCACGTGCACCACCAGGCCGACCAGCTGGGACGCGCCGACGCTGGCGACCGCCGGGCCCGAGCGGATCCCGGCGCGCTGCAGGAAGCGGGTGTTGATCGCGACGCCGCCCACCGCGGCCGGCGCCACCAGTTGCACGAACGACGCGGCGACCTGCACCAGCACCGTCCGCCCCACCGGCAGCCGCTCCGGCACGAACCCCAGCAGCATGTACGCCGCCGCGAGGTAGGTGGCCGCGGACGCGGCGAGCGCGATGAACACCCAGTGCCAGGTCGCCGTCGACAGCAGGTGCGCGAAGTCGAGGCTGCCGACCTGCGGGATCACGATGTACCCGGCGACGGACAGGCCGACGATGCTGAAGATCGTCCGGGGCCGGAAGCGCTCCAGCCGGACCGGCGCCGCCTCGGTCTCCGGCTTCAGCGCGACGATCTGCTCCCGGATCCGGGTGAGCAGGTCCCGGTCGCGGCGCAGCGCCGTCCGCGTCGCCCGCGACAGCGCCACCCGCTGCAGCAGCGGGACCGCCGCGGCGAGCGCGTCCTCGCCGAGCACGGACGCGGCGGTCCGGACGGCGCGCTCGGGCCCCGCGTGCAGGGCCACGGTGGTGAGCAGCTGCGCCAGGTCGAGCAGCAGCGCCAGGTCGCCGGCGGCGATCTCGCCGGACCGCATGTCGGTGAGGTACACGAGGCCGTCGTCGCCGACGAGGACCGCGTCGTCCTCCAGCCGCCGGTGCGCGAGCCGGCCCTCCTGCAGCCGCCGGAACTGCCGCCACGCGTCGGCGAGCATCCCGTCGGTGAGCTCCTCGGCCGGGACGTCCCCGAGCCGCCGCCCCGGCACGTGCTCGTAGGCCAGCAGGGCGGCCTCCGTGCCGACCTCGGACGTCCCCACCAGCCGCGGCGTGCGCGCGCCCACGGCGTCCACCGCGTACGCCATCAGGGACTCGAGCTCCAGGGAGCGGCGCAGCGGGCGCAGCGCCCGTCCCGTGGTGGTGCGGCTGAGCCGCAGCGTCCGCCACATCCGGTACAGCAGCCCGGCGGTCTGCTGGTCGCGGTCCAGGACCCGGACCTCCAGGTCCCACGGGCCGGTCCGCCGCGCTGCGCCGTCCTCTCCGCAGTCCCGGTCGAGCAGGACGCCGTAGCGGCGGTCCAGGCCCGTCTCGCCGGGGTCGTCGAGGCGGGCGGCGCGGCGCGGGCACAGCCCCAGCCGCTCCAGCGTGGAGACCACCGCCGTCCCGGACGGCCGCGGGTTCGGCGTGCCGGCCGCGTACAGGGTGCCGTAGCCGATCGCGCGGCCGAGCAGGTACGTGGCGGCGAGCGCCGCGACGGACGCGTACGACGCGGTGAGCCCGGTCAGCGCGGCCAGCCCGATCAGCGTCCACGTCACCGCCTGCCAGCGGGACCGGCCCGCCATCCCGACCGCCGTGACGAACGCGATCACCGGCGCGATGTCGGTGTGCACCGGCGCGGTGCTGGTGCCGCCCCAGATCAGCGAGTCCAGCACCCCGCCGGGCGCCGCGCTGGTCACCCAGTCGTCCAGGCCGACCGTGACGCCGAACGCGATCACGGCGGCCAGCAGCGCGATCGCCACCCGCATGCCGTCCTTGCGGAGCAGCCGCTCGACCGCGAACGCGATCGGCGCGGTCAGCACGCCGAAGCTGGAGGCGAGGGTGGCCAGCGACAGCAGCATGCGGGGGGCGTGCGCGGTGCCCTGCGCGATGTCGGTCTGCAGCCCGTGCGTGGTCTGCTGGGCGATCGACACCAGCAGCATCACCGCCGCGAGCCCCACGCAGGAGACCCCGAACCTGATCGCGTCGCCGGACCGGCGGATCCGGTCCGGCTGGGCGGGCTCGTCCACGGGGACGCCGGCGGTGGCGCCCGTCGCCGGGCGCACCGCCCCGCCGTGGGTCTGTGTCACCGCCGTACCGCCGCCCTGACCGTCCGCCATCGTGATCAGCGTCCCAGGGCCGGCGGGGCGCCGTCGAGCGGCGGCCCCCGGTCCGGCCGGCCGCCCGGGCGGCCTCGCGGCCCGTCCCGCCCGGTGGCCGGGCCCGGCTCGCGGCCCGTTCCGCCCCGGTGAGCTGTGCACATCGTACTTGCCGGTAGATGCCCGGGGCCGCCCGCCACCCCGGTTCCGCGCGGCGGGACGCACCGCCGCCTCGACGGCCGGCGGGGGCGCGCGACGATCGCCGGGGCGATGGTTGGGTAGGGTTTGTTCCGGACATGCCGTCGACCCTGTGCGGGAGAGACCCCACGCGGCCAGCGTGGGGCGCCGAAGGGGCAACCTCCCCGGAACCTCTCAGGCAAAAGGACCGCTCGGGCGAGGCACCTCTGGAAAGCAGGCGCCGATTCCCCCTGGCCGGGGAGGGGCGGCTCACCGAAGGGGAAATCCCGCGCGCGGGGGAAGCTCTCAGGTGCCGATGACAGAGGGGGAGACCGGCCGCCGGCAGTGCCGGCGGCCGCCCTGAGCGACCGCAGCAGCCAGGAGGCCCTCCATGACCGCCCAGTTCTTCGCCCCCGTGGCCTCGCCCCAGGACGCCCGTTCCACGTTCGCGGACCGCCATATCGGCCCGTCCGCGGACGAGCGGGCCCGGATGCTGGCCGCCATCGGCTACTCCGGCGCCGAGGCGCTGATCGACGACGCCGTCCCGGCCGGGATCCGCACCTCCCGGCCGCTGGACCTGCCGCCCGCGCTGAGCGAGACCGCCGCGCTGGACCGGCTGCGCGAGCTGGCGTCCCGCAACACCGTGCTCACCTCGATGATCGGCCTCGGCTACCACGGGACGACCACGCCGGGCGTGATCCTGCGCAACGTGCTGGAGAACCCGGGCTGGTACACCGCCTACACCCCCTACCAGCCGGAGATCTCGCAGGGCCGCCTCGAGGCGCTGCTGAACTTCCAGACGGTCGTCGCCGACCTGACCGGCCTGCCGGTCGCCAACGCCTCCATGCTGGACGAGGGCACCGCCGCCGCCGAGGCCATGGCCCTGGCGCACCGCGTGTCCAAGCGCAAGGAGCCCGGGACGTTCCTGGTGGACGCCGACGCGCTCCCGCAGACGATCGAGGTCGTGCGGACCCGGGCGGTCCCGCTCGGCATCGAGGTCGTCACCGCGGACCTGTCCGGCGGGCTGCCGGACGGCGACTTCTTCGGCGTCCTGCTGCAGTACCCGGGCGCGTCGGGCGTCGTCCGCGACCTGGAGCCGCTCGCCGCGCAGGCGCACGAGCGCGGCGCGAAGGTCGTCGTCGCCGCCGACCTGCTCGCCCTGACGCTGCTGCGGCCGCCGGGGGAGTCCGGCGCCGACATCGCCGTGGGCTCCGCGCAGCGGTTCGGCGTCCCGTACGGGTTCGGCGGCCCGCACGCCGGCTACATGGCGGTCGGCGAGGGCATCCAGCGGCAGCTGCCCGGACGCCTCGTCGGCGTGTCCGTCGACGCCGACGGCGCCACCGCCTACCGCCTGGCCCTGCAGACCCGCGAGCAGCACATCCGCCGCGAGAAGGCCACCAGCAACATCTGCACCGCGCAGGTCCTGCTCGCCGTGATGGCGAGCATGTACGCCGTCTACCACGGGCCCGAGGGGCTCGCCGCCATCGCCCAGCGGACGCACCGCCGCGCCGCCGAGATCGCCGCGGGGCTGCGCGCCGGCGGCGTCGAGGTCGTCCACGGGGCGTTCTTCGACACCGTCCTCGCCCGCGTGCCGGGCCGGGCCGCGGAGGTCGCCGAGGCCGCCCGCGAGCGCGGGATCAACCTGCGCCCGTCCGGCCCCGACCAGGTGGCGGTCGCCTGCGACGAGACGACGCTGCCCGAGCACGTCACCGCCGTCCTGGAGGCGTTCGGCGTGCCCGCCGAGGTCGCCGGCGCCGAGGAGGCCATCCCGGACGGCCTGCGCCGCGAGAGCCCCTACCTGACCCACCCGGTCTTCCACGCGCACCGCTCCGAGACCGCGATGCTGCGCTACCTGCGCCGGCTCCAGGACAAGGACATCGCGCTCGACCGCTCGATGATCCCGCTCGGCTCCTGCACGATGAAGCTGAACGCCACCGCCGAGATGGAGCCGATCACCTGGCCGGAGTTCGCGAACATCCACCCGTTCGCGCCGCTCGACCAGGCCGCCGGGTACGTCGAGCTGATCGGCGAGCTGGAGGACGCGCTCGCCGAGATCACCGGATACGCCAAGGTGTCCGTGCAGCCCAACGCCGGATCGCAGGGCGAACTGGCCGGGCTGCTCGCCATCCGCGGCTACCACGCCTCGCGCGGCGACGAGCACCGCGACGTCTGCCTGATCCCGTCGTCGGCGCACGGCACCAACGCCGCCAGCGCCGTCATGGCCGGGATGCGCGTCGTCGTGGTCAAGTGCGACGAGGGCGGCAACGTCGACCTCGACGACCTGCACGCCAAGATCGCCGAGCACGGCGACCGGCTCGCCGCGATCATGGTGACCTACCCGTCCACGCACGGCGTGTTCGAGGAGTCGATCACCGACGTGTGCGCCGCCGTCCACGCGGCCGGCGGCCAGGTCTACGTCGACGGCGCCAACCTCAACGCCCTGGTCGGGCTGGCCCGCCCCGGCGAGTTCGGCTCGGACGTCTCGCACCTCAACCTGCACAAGACCTTCTGCATCCCGCACGGCGGCGGCGGCCCCGGCGTCGGCCCGATCGGCGTCCGCGAGCACCTCGCCCCGTTCCTGCCGAACCACCCGCTGCGCGAGGAGGCCGGCCCCGCCGAGACCGGCGTCGGCCCGATCTCCGCCGCCCCGTGGGGCTCGGCGGGCATCCTGCCGATCTCCTGGGCCTACATCGCGATGATGGGCCCGGACGGCCTGCGCGCCGCCACCGAGGGCGCCATCATCGGCGCCAACTACCTCGCCGCCCGCCTCGGCCCGCACTACCCGATCCTCTACACCGGCCGCAACGGGCTCGTCGCGCACGAGTGCATCGCCGACCTCCGCAAGATCACCAAGGAGACGGGGATCACCGCCGAGGACGTCGCCAAGCGCCTCATCGACTACGGCTTCCACGCCCCGACGCTCTCCTTCCCCGTCGCCGGCACCCTGATGATCGAGCCCACCGAGTCCGAGGACCTCGCCGAGCTCGACCGGTTCTGCGACGCCATGATCGAGATCCGCCGGGAGATCCAGCGCGTCGCCGACGGCGGCTACGACCGCGAGGACAACCCGCTCAAGAACGCCCCGCACACCGCGGCCTGCCTCGTCTCCGACGACTGGAAGCACGCCTACACCCGCGACGAGGCCGCCTACCCCGTCCCCGCGCTCCGCGAGACCAAGTACTGGCCCCCGGTCCGCCGCATCGACCAGGCCTACGGCGACCGCAACCTCGTCTGCTCCTGCCCGCCCCCGGAGGCGTTCGAGGACTGAGTTGGCCCAGGGGGGCGACCCCCTGGAACCCCCGTCACGGTCGAGAGGGCGGTTACCCCCTCCCCGGGCGCGCCCCGGCGAAACCCCCACGCGACCCGCGGGGGGG